>JBDSNZ010000098.1:0-30420 GCA_039915055.1 Ornithinibacter sp. | reverse complement strand
GTGACACGGCATCCCGGGTGTCCGGCATCGCGACTAGGGTCGGTGCAGTGAGCACCGCCCTGTATCGCCGCTATCGCCCCGAGACGTTCGCCGACGTCATCGGGCAGGAGCACGTGACCGAGCCGCTCATGCAGGCGCTGCGCACGGGTCGGGTGAACCACGCCTATCTCTTCAGTGGCCCCCGCGGCTGCGGCAAGACCACGAGCGCGCGCATCCTGGCCCGCTGCCTCAACTGTGAGCAGGGCCCCACGCCCGAGCCGTGTGGCACCTGTGACTCGTGTGTCGCGCTGGCCCGTGGCGGGGCCGGCACCGTCGACGTCATCGAGATCGACGCGGCGAGCCACGGTGGCGTCGACGACGCGCGCGACCTGCGCGAGCGGGCGTCCTACGGCCCGGCGCAGAGCCGCTACAAGATCTACATCATCGACGAGGCGCACATGGTGACCCCCCAGGGGTTCAACGCGCTGCTCAAGATCGTCGAGGAGCCCCCGGAGCACGTGAAGTTCGTCTTCGCGACAACCGAGCCCGAGAAGGTCATCGGCACCATCCGCTCACGCACCCACCACTACCCCTTCCGGCTCGTGGCACCGGCGACGCTGCACTCCTACATGGAGGAGCTCTGCGTCAAGGAGGGGGTGTCGGTCGCTCCCGGGGTGCTCTCCTTCGTGGTGCGTGCCGGCGGTGGGTCCGTGCGCGACTCGCTGTCGGTGCTCGACCAGCTCATGGCGGGGTCGGGCGCGGAGGGGCTCACCTACGACTCGGCCGCGGCGCTGCTCGGCTTCACCGACGGTGAGCTGCTCGACGCCACCATCGACGCCTTCGCCGCGGGTGACGCCGGCGCCGTCTTCCGGGCGATCGACAAGGTGGTGGAGACCGGGCTCGACCCGCGCCGCTTCGTCGAGGACCTGCTCGAGCGACTGCGCGACCTCATCATCGTGGCGGCGGTCACCGACGGCGCCGGTCAGGTGCTGCGGCACGTGCCCCAGGACCAGCTCGACCGCATGCGCCGCCAGTCGAGCGCCTTCGGGGCGGGGGCGCTGTCCCGGGCCGCCGACGTCGTCAACGCCGGTCTCACCGAGATGACCGGGGCCACGGCCCCACGCCTCCAGCTCGAGCTGATCGCCGCGCGGATCCTGCTGCCCGGTGCCGCGGGCGAGGCGGGGTACGCCGCCCGGCTGGATCGCCTCGAGCGTCGCCTCGAGGTCGGCGGTGTGCCCTCCGGTGCCCCGCCGTATGCCGTGACGCCTCCTGTCGCGCCCGTCGCCACGTCCGCACCGGTCACGCCCCCGGCAGCTGCAGCGCTCCCGGCAGCTGCAGCGGCCCCGGCAGGTGGAGCGGCCCCGGCCGCGCCACCCAGCGGGGTGGGGTCGCCGGCCCACGGATCCTCGAGCGCGAGCACGTCGACCCATCCGCAGTCGCCCCAGCCGGAGCCGAAGTCGGAACAGGCGCCGGTGGAGGTGTCTGCAGCCGGCTCGGCGAGCCAGAGCACGTCGACCCCACACGAGGTGCCCCCCGTCAAGGGCCCCGGTGGCCTCGACACCGACGCGTTGCGTCGGTCCTGGCCCGACGTGCTGGCGAAGATCTTCGAGATGCGGCGCTCGACGTGGACGTTCGTCTCACAGAACGCTCAGGTCGCCGACTACGACGGGCACCGCGTGATCCTGGCGATCTCCACGGTCGGCCTCGCCGAGACGTTCCGGCGCGGCCCGCACGCCGACTACGTGCGCCAGGCGTTGATCGACGTGCTCGGCGTGGATGCCCGGGTCGAGGGGGTGCCGGTCGAGGATTCCGCGTCTGCCACCCGGTCGCCGCACGGCCGGTCGTCCGCTCCGTCCCCTGAGCCGTCACCTGCACCCCGGCCCGCCCCGGTGCCGCCCCACGCATCGGCACACGCCCCGGCACCGGCAGCCCCCGACATCTCCGGCACCCACCCGGCCGCCGCGGCTGACCGGCATCCGGGTTCCGACCAGCACCCCGAGCCCGACCGGCCGACGGGGGCCCACCAGCACCCCGAGCCCGAGCAGCGTTCGGCGCCCTCTGCCGCAACGGGTGGGGCCGCACGTGAGCAGGGCAGCTGGGCCGACGCGCCGCCGCCCAGCGACACCGCACCATCGTGGGTCAGTCCCTATGAGCGCGCCAAGGCCCAGGTCGCCGAGGAGGGCGCCCCGACCGAGCAGGAGCGGGCCGTCGACGACGAGGCGATCAGCGACGACGACGAGTCCATCGAGGACCTCACCGACGTGGGGGTTCCGGTGATCGAGCGCATCCTCGGCGGCACCGTCATCACCGACGACACCCGATGAGCTTCCGCTACCGCACCGGCCACCTCGTGGTCGCGCCACTGTCCAAGGCCGTCTGGCGACCCACCATCACCGGCACCGCCAACGTCCCTCGTGAGGGCGGCGTCATCCTCGCGAGCAACCACCTCTCCTTCATCGACTCCTTCGCCATCCCCATCGCCGCCCCCCGCCCGGTGAGCTTCCTCGCCAAGTCCGACTACTTCACCGGCACCGGGGTGTCCGGCGCGATCCGCAGGGGGTTCTTCGTCGGGAGCCAGGCCATCCCTGTCGACCGTGAGTCCTCACGCTCGGCCCAGGAGAGCCTCGACCTCGCGCTCGAGGTGCTTCGTGCCGGACGTGCTTTCGGCATCTACCCCGAAGGCACCCGCTCGCGTGACGGTCGCCTCTACAAGGGCCGAACCGGGGTGGCCTGGCTGGCCCTCACCGCCGGGGTGCCGGTCGTGCCGGTCGGGCTCGTGGGCACTGCGGACGTGCAGCCCATCGGCAGCAGCTTCCCGCGTCGAGCCGACGTCGTCGTGCGGTTCGGCCGGCCGATCCAGCCCACGGGCTATGCCGGGATGCCGGCCGGTCGCGCCCGCCGGTTGATGACGGACGAGGTCATGGACGCCATCGCCGGGCTCAGCGGCCAGGAGCGGGCCGATGCGTTCAACGAGCTGCCGTCGGGCGCTCGTGGACCGGCCGTCGGTCTCTGAGGCCGGCCCGGAGTGCTCGCGTCGGGCGCTGGTCATCGACGTGCAGCTGCCGTCCGGCGCGCGGGCCCACCACTGACGCCGCGAGGCCGTAGTCTCGGGGTGTGTACGAAGGAGCGGTCCAGGACCTCATCGATGAGCTCGGCAGACTGCCGGGCGTCGGTCCCAAGAGCGCCCAGCGGATCGCCTTCCACCTGCTGCAGGCCGATCCCGCTGATGTCGAGCGGTTGGCGCATGCCCTCACCGAGGTGAAGCTGCGGGTGCGGTTCTGCGAGGTCTGCTTCAACGTCGCCGAGGCCGAGCGCTGCCGGGTCTGCCTCGATCCCCGGCGCGACCCGCACGCGATCTGCGTCGTGGAGGAGCCCAAGGACGTCGTGGCGGTGGAGCGCACCCGCGAGTTCCGGGGCCGCTACCACGTGCTGGGCGGTGCGATCAGCCCGATCGACGGCATCGGCCCCGACGACATCCGGGTCCGCGAGCTGCTCGCCCGTCTGGGCGACGGCACCGTCACCGAGGTGATCATCGCGACTGACCCCAACCTCGAGGGCGAGGCCACCGCGAGCTACCTCTCCCGGATGCTCAAGGACTTCGGGCTGCGGGTCACCAGGCTCGCGTCCGGGCTACCGGTCGGCGGAGACCTGGAGTATGCCGACGAGGTCACCCTCGGCCGAGCGTTCGAAGGGCGGAGGCTCATCGATGTCTGATGGCTGGAGCGCGTTGGCCGACGAGTCGGCCGCCGAGGCGCGGATGTTCCTCATCGCGGTGCGCGAGATCGCCTCCGGGAGCTCACCGGACGCCGCCCTGCCGATGGGGCTGCTCTCGCTCTCGCAGGTGCTCGTCATGGGGGCCCGGCTCGGCGCCGTCGAGGACGTGGTGCCCCCTGAGCGCTTCGAGGCCGACCCCGGCCCGGATGCCGAGCTCGACCCGCTGCGCCAGAACCTCGCCAACGTCTTCGAGGGGCTTGATGAGTACGCCGACGTGGGTGACCCGGTCCTGAACCCTGAACCGACCGTGGGTTCGCTCTCCAACGACTTCGCCGACATCGCCTCGGCGCTGTCCCACGGTCTGAGCCACCACGCCGCCGGGCGCCCCATCGAGGCGCTGTGGTGGTGGCAGTTCAGCTATCTCTCGCTGTGGGGCGAGCGCGCGGCAGCAGCGCTGCGGGTCATCCAGACCCTGCTGGCCCACATCCGGCTCGACGCCGACGACGAGATTGTCTCCGAGGCCGAGTTCGACGCGCTGCACCCTTGAGGCGCCGCGCACTCCCCGTTCGAACGCACTCGAAGCATCAGTCAGTCCGCACATGCAGGACGAAAAGACTGTTGAGCCCGTACTCGATGACATAGAGTGCCTTTTGTGCCGCAGATTCGGATCAAGGATGCCGCCGCGTTCCTCGGGGTGAGCGACGACACCGTGCGCCGGTGGGTCGACTCCGGGCAGCTGCGCGCGCAGACCGACGAGAGCAACCGCAAGGTCATCGACGGCGCCGAGCTCGCGTCCTTCGCCAAGGCCCACGCAGCCACCCCCGTGCCGGATCCTTCCCGGGTCGAGCGGTCCGCCCGCAACCGCTTCGTCGGCCTGGTCACCGACGTCGTCATGGACACCGTGATGGCCCAGGTCGAGCTGCAGTGCGGTCCCTTCAGGGTCGTGTCGCTGATGAGCAGCGAGGCCGTGCGCGAGCTGAAGCTGGAGCCCGGGTCGGTGGCCGTCGCCGTCGTCAAGTCGACCACCGTGATCATCGAAACCCCGCAAGGAGACGCATGAGACGCCCCCTGGCCCTCGTCCTGACGACCGCGACCCTCCTGCTCGTCGCCGGCTGCGGTTCGGACGCGAGCACGGACTCTTCGTCCGCAGCCACGGGCTCCGCCGCAGTCAGTGCCGGTGAGGGAGACGTGGCCCTGACGGTCTTCGCGGCAGCCTCGCTGAAGAAGACGTTCACCGAGATCGGGCAGCAGTTCGAGGCGAGCCACCCGGGCACCACGGTGAGCTTCAACTTCGCCGGCTCCTCCGACCTGGTCACCCAGATCCAGCAAGGGGCACCCGCCGACGTGTTCGCCTCGGCCGACACCAAGAACATGGCCAAGGCGACCGGCGATGCGCTGGTCCAGGGATCACCGGTCGACTTCGCGACGAACACGCTGCAGATCGCCGTGCCGCCGGGCAACCCCGGCAAGGTCACGTCGCTCAAGGACCTGACCAACCCGTCGCTGAACGTCGTCATCTGTGCGGCCGAGGTGCCGTGCGGCTCGGCCACGAAGAAGGTCGAGGCTGCCGCCGGCATCACCCTCACCCCCAGGAGCGAGGAGTCCTCGGTCACCGACGTGCTGAACAAGGTCCAGACCGGGGAGGCGGATGCCGGGCTGGTCTACGTCACCGACGTCAGCGGAGCCGGCGACAAGGTCGAGGGCATCGCGTTCGAGGAGTCCTCCGCCGCCGTCAACCGCTACCCGATCGGGGCGCTGAAAACCAGCAAGAACCTCACACTCGCCCAGGAGTTCCTCGCGATGGTCGCCGGGCCGGAGGGCGCCGCCGTGCTCCGAGCGGCAGGCTTCGGTGCACCCTGATCCGAGCGAGTGACGTGAGCGACCCGGGTGCGGAGGAGGGGCCGTCCTCGTCTCGGTCACGTCGGGACCCACGAGCGTATGACGGCCTGCCGCGCTGGGTGTTCCTCCCGGCGGCGGCCGGAGCGCTGTTCGTGCTCCTTCCGCTGGTCGCGATGGGCGCGAAGGTGCGCTGGTCGCAGTTCTTCACGCTCATCACGTCCGAGTCCTCGCTTGCTGCCCTGGCGCTCAGCCTGCGGACCTCGAGCGCCGCCACCGCCTTGTGCGTGCTCCTCGGCGTGCCGATGGCGATGGTCCTGGCCCGCACCTCCTTCCCCGGGCAGCGGCTGGTGAGGTCGTTGATCCTCCTTCCCCTCGTGCTCCCCCCCGTGGTCGGCGGCATCGCGCTGCTCTACACGTTCGGCCGTCGCGGTCTGCTCGGCCACACCCTGGACGTCCTCGGCATCCAGATCGCCTTCTCGACCACGGCGGTGGTGCTCGCCCAGACCTTCGTCGCGCTGCCGTTCCTCGTGGTGAGCCTGGAGGGCACCCTGCGCTCGGTGGGCCACCGCTACGAGGTCGTCGCAGCCACTCTGGGCGGCCGCCCCACCACGGTGCTGCTCCGCGTCACGATCCCGCTGGTGCTCCCCGGGCTGGTGTCGGGGGCCGTGCTGTCCTTCGCGCGGGCGCTGGGTGAGTTCGGTGCCACGCTGACCTTCGCGGGCAGCCTGCAGGGTGTCACGCGCACCCTGCCCCTGGAGATCTACCTGCAGCGCGAGAGCGATGCCGACGCGGCCGTCGCGCTCTCCCTCGTGCTCGTCGTCATCGCCGTCCTCGTCGTCGGGCTCGCGCAGGGGCGCACCGAGAGATGACGCTGACGATGAGCGCCACCGTCGCGGCGCGTGGGCTGGAGGTCGACCTGGAGGTCGCGCCGGGAGAGCGCGTCGCGATCCTGGGGCCCAACGGTGCGGGGAAGTCCACCCTGCTGGCCGTGCTGGCCGGCATCCTGCGTCCGGACACCGGCCGCGCGGAGCTCGACGGGCGGGTGCTCTATGACCAGGGACGCGGAGCGCGCGCGTGGGTGCCGCCGCACGATCGGGGTATCGCCCTGCTCGCGCAGGACCCGTTGCTGTTTCCGCACATGTCCGCCCTCGACAATGTCGCCTTCGGGCCTCGCGCCCATGGTGAGGGTTCGCGAGAGGCACGGGCGAGCGCCGGGCGATGGCTCGAGGAGGTCGGTGTCAGCGACCTCGCCGGTCGGCGCCCCGCCCAGCTGTCCGGCGGCCAGGCCCAGCGCGTCGCCATCGCCCGCGCGCTCGCCGCGAACCCACGCCTCCTCCTCCTCGACGAGCCGATGGCCGCTCTCGACGTCAGCGCTGCCCCTCTCCTGCGGCGGGTGCTCCGCTCGGTCCTGGCAGACCGCAGCGCGCTGATCGTCACCCACGACCTCCTCGACGCCGTGCTGCTCGCCACCCGCGTGGTCGTCATCGACGGCGGCCGCATCGTCGAGGACGGTCCCACGCACGAGGTGATCGAGCACCCCCGCTCCCCGTTCACCGCGCGGATCGCCGGGCTCAACCTCGTGGAGGGACGCGCCACCGGCCCGACCCACCTGCTGGACCGACACGGCGTGCACGTCGAGGGCATCCCCAACGCGGTGATGGAGCAGGGCGACGCCGCGCTCGCCGTGTTCAGCCCGAATGCCGTGAGCGTGCACGTCACACCCCCGGCCGGGAGCGCGCGCAACTCCTTCCCGGTCGTGGTGACCGAGCTCGAGCCGCGCGATGCGCAGGTGCGGGTCCGCTCGCACGACCAGGCCGGTCGCACGTTGCTGGCCGACGTCACGGCGGCCTCGATCGACGAGCTCGACCTCTACCCGGGCCGGCACGTGCACTATGCGGTCAAGGCCACCGCGGTCACCATCTACGCGGAGTGAGGCACGAGCGAGCCGAGGGTGTGCGGCACTGGGCCCGTCTACGGAGCGGCCGGCAGGTCGCCGCTCTTGACTGCAGCCCACAGGTCGTCGGAGGCGTCCCAGTCGTTGGCGTGCATCGCCGCCACGACCTTCCCCTCCCGGAGCCAGAAGGCGCGGAACTCGCGGCTGGCGAGGTCTCCGTGCACGACCACCTCGTCATCGGCGCCCCCGTGCCCGACGTATTCCATGCCGAGGTCGTACTGGTCGGTGAAGAAGTAGGGGAGCCGGTCGTAGGCCTCCTCGCCACCGGCGAGGTTGTGCGCGGCGACCTTGGCCTGCTCGATGGCGGTGTCCCAGTGCTCGACCCGCAACCTGCCGAGCAGAGGGTGCGCCTGGTTCGCGATGTCTCCGACGGCGAGCACGCTCGGCACCGAGGTGCGCAGCATCGCATCGACGAGCACACCGTTGTCGACGTCGAGCCCTGCCGCGCTGGCGAGGTCGACCCGCGGGGCCACCCCGACACCGGCGACCACGAGGTCGGCGTCACGCAGGTCACCAGGAGTGACCGAGGTGCCCAGCCGCAGGTCCACACCGTGCTCGCGGTGCAACCCCGCGAAGACCTCCGCGATGGTCGGCCCGAGCACGCGCAGCAACGGAAGCTCGGCCATCTCGTAGACGGTGACCTCGCAGCCCGCCTCGCGAGCGGCAGCGGCGACCTCCAGGCCGATCCACCCGGCACCGACGATCGAGATCTTCTTGCCGCTGCCGAAGGCCTCCTTCAAGGAGGTGCTGTCCTCGATCGTGCGCAGGTATGCCGTGGGCACGCCGCTCTCCTGCGCAACGGCGAGCCGGCGTGGTTCGGAACCGGTTGCCAGAAGGAGCCGCTCGTAGCGGACATCGCCGCCGGAGGTGGTGACGGTGTGGGCGTCGGTGTCGAGCGAGGTCACCTCGCTGGACAGGCGCAGGTCGACATCGTGCTCGGCATACCACTCCTGCGGGTGCACGAACGCGTCGTCGATCGGGTCGTTGCCCAGGAGGAACCCCTTCGACAGCGGCGGACGCTCATACGGCGGGTGCTCCTCGGCACCGAGCAGCACGATCTGCCCCTCGTATCCCTGCTCGCGCAGCTCGGTGGCTGCGGTCGCTCCAGCGAGCCCTGCTCCGACGATGACGATCGACACGAGTCCTCCTCAGTCCGGGTGGTTCTCCGACGCTACGCCCTCCTGCGGCGCGGGGGACAGCCGGGCGTCGCCCGGCCCGCCGCTGACCGGCATCCGGTCACCCCGTCCGGTCCGTGGACACCGATATACAGTGGTGGGGATCCCGAGGCCCCATCCGACCGGAGAACCACCGTGCCCATCGTCGTCCAGAAGTACGGCGGCTCCTCGCTCGCGGACGCCGAGAGCATCAAGCGCGTGGCGCGGCGCATCTCCGACACCAAGAAGGCCGGCCACGACGTGGTCGTCGCCGTCTCGGCCATGGGTGACACCACCGACGAGCTGCTCGACCTGGCCCGAGAGGTCAGCCCGGTGCCACCGCCGCGCGAGCTCGACATGCTCGTCACTGCGGGCGAGCGGATGTCGATGGCACTGGTGGCGATGGCGATCTCGGACCTCGGCTTCAGCGCGCGCTCGTTCACGGGGAGCCAGGCCGGGGTCATCACCGACGCGGCGCACGGCAGGGCCAAGATCATCGACGTCACGCCCGGGCGCATCACCGAGGCCCTTGCCAAGGGCCACATCGTCATCGTGGCCGGGTTCCAAGGCGTCAGCCAGGACACCAAGGAGATCACAACCCTGGGCCGGGGCGGCACCGACACGACCGCGGTCGCGCTCGCTGCAGCACTCGGCGCCGAGGTCTGCGAGATCTACACCGATGTCGACGGGGTGTTCACCGCAGACCCCCGCATCGTGCCGGCAGCCCGCAAGATCAGCCGGATCACCAACGAGGAGATGCTCGAGCTCGCGGCCTCTGGCTCCAAGGTGCTGCACCTGCGCAGCGTGGAGTATGCGCGCCGATTCGGCATCCCCATCCACGTGCGGTCCTCCTTCTCGAACAAGGAGGGCACCACCGTGACCGACCAGCCACCCCCTGAAGGAGACGACGTGGAAGCCCCGATCATCGCCGGAGTCGCCCACGACCGCAGCGAGGCCAAGGTGACGGTCGTCGGCGTGCCGGACACCACGGGGAAGGCGGCCCAGATCTTCGAGGCGCTCGCGGTGGCCGAGATCAACATCGACATGATCGTCCAGAACGTGTCGGCCACCGACACTGGACTCACCGACATCTCCTGCACCCTGCCCAAGACCGATGGCACCGCCGCGGTCGAGGCGCTCCAGCGGATCAGGGATGACGTCGGGTTCGGCTCGATCCTCTTCGACGACCAGATCGGCAAGCTCTCCCTGGTCGGTGCAGGGATGCGCTCCAACCCGGGTGTGTCCGCGACGTTCTTCAAGGCACTCGCCCAGGCAGGCGTGAACATCGAGATGATCTCCACCTCTGAGATCCGGATCTCCGTGGTCACCCGCGACGACACCCTGGACGACGCCGTGCGGGCCGTCCACACGGCATTCGGCCTGGACTCCACCGAGGGTGAGGCCGTCGTCTATGGGGGCAGCGGCCGGTGACGTGAGCACCGACGACGCACGACGCACCCCCACCGCGTGGCCGACGCTCGGCATCGTCGGCGTCACCGGCGCTGTCGGTCGCGTGGTGCTCGAGGTGCTGCCCATGCGCGACCCGCACTGGGGCCACATCCGGCTGGCGGCAGGCGAGGAGGACGTCGGCACGGTGTGCCGGGTCAACGGCGAGGACGTCGTCGTGGAGGCCCTGGAGCCCGGGTTCTTCGACGGCCTCGACGTCGCGATCTTCGACATCCCGCCGGAGATCGCGCAGGAGTGGGTCGAGCTGGCTGCTTCACGGGGGGTGGTGGCGATCGACAACAGTACCGTCTTCCGCACGCGCGACGACGTGCCACTCGTGGTGCCCGAGGTCAACTCGCACAAGGCGGTGGACCGACCTCGGGGCATCATCGCCAACCCCGGCGCCACGGTCATGACGATGATCGACGCCCTCGCCGTGCTGCACGCGGTGTGGGAGCTCACCGGGCTCGTCGTCACGACGCTGCAAGCGGCATCCGGGCGAGGGCGAGCGGGGATGAGTCGGCTGTACGACGAGATCGACGTCGTGCACGGTGACCGCACACTCGGCACCCGGCCCGGTGACGTGCGCCGGCTCATCGAGGAGGAGCTCGGCGCGTCGCCCTTCCCGGCACCCTTGGCGCTCAACGTGATCCCATTCGTCGGTACCCACGTGAGTGGTGGGTGGACCTCGGAGGAGGTCAAGGTGCGCGACGAGATCCGCAAGATCCTCGACCTGCCGAGCCTTCCGGTCTTCGCGACGTGCGTCCGGGTGCCGGTGATCTCCTCGCACTCAGTCGTCGTGCACGCGACGTTCGGACGCAAGATCAAGGTGGCCGAGGCCCGTCAGGCGCTGGTGGAGGCGCCGGCCGTGGTGGTGCTCGACGACCCGGACGAGCCGGAGTTCCCCACACCCGGCGACGTGGTCGGGGCCGACCCGCGCTTCGCCGGTCGGATCCGCCAGAGCTCTGACGCGCCCAACACCCTCGAGCTGTTCATCTCCGGGGACAACCTGCGCAAGGGGGCTGCCCTGAACATGGTGCAGACCGCCGAGCTCGTCGCCGCCGAGCTGCGCGGCGCCTGACCCCACACCCGGGTGAACAATCGACCAATAGGTCAGTTGTTCACGGGTGGCGGTGTGAACCAATCGACCAATAGGTCAGTTACTTGCCCGGCGGAGGTGTGAACAATCGACCTATTGGTCAGTTGGTCACGCGGGTCGGGACGCCCGCATCGTGGCCGAGTGGCCGCCGCTGAACGAGTCACGCCACAATGGGGTCGCTGGGAGTGTGATTCCCGGCATCCGCACCCATCACGGAACCACCGACTGCAGGAGCGCCGCACATGCCCGTCCGCACTGTCGCCATGCTGACCGCCGGGGGACTTGCCCCCTGCCTGTCCTCCGCCGTCGGCGGTCTCATCGAGCGCTACACCCAGGCCGCGCCGGAGGTGCGGATCATCGCCTACACCAACGGGTATGCCGGGTTGCTGCGTGGTCAGTACGTCGAGGTCACGCCAGAGGTGCGCGAGAAGGCGCACCTGCTCCATCGCTTCGGTGGCTCCCCGATCGGCAACAGCCGCGTCAAGCTCACCAACGTGGCGGACTGCCTCAAGCGCGGTCTCATCGCCGAGGGGCAGGACCCGCTGCACGTGGCCGCCGAGCAGCTCACCGCAGACGGGGTGGACGTGCTGCACACCATCGGCGGCGACGACACCAATGGCACGGCGGCCGATCTCGCGGCCTACCTTCACCAGAACGGCTACGAGCTCACCGTGGTCGGCCTGCCCAAGACGGTGGACAACGACGTCATCCCGATCACGCAGTCCCTCGGTGCCTGGACCGCCGCCGAGCAGGGGTCGGTCTTCGCGCAGAACATCATCGCCGAGCACTCCTCCAACCCGCGGATGCTCATCGTCCACGAGGTGATGGGGCGCAACTGCGGGTGGCTCACGGCCGCAACCGCCGAGGCCTACCACGAGTGGGTCGGGCAGCAGGAGTTCGTGTCGGCGATCGGCAACGACCCCAGGCGCTGGGACGTGCACGGCGTGTTCGTGCCCGAGCGGCACATCGATCTTGCCTCGGAGGCGCAACGACTCCGCGCGGTGATGGACGAGATCGGCTGCGTCAACATCTTCCTGTCGGAGGGCGCAGGGGTCGCCGAGGTCGTGGCCGAGCTCGAGGCAGCCGGTCAAGAGGTGCCCAAGGACCCCTTCGGCCACGTGCAGCTCGACAAGGTCAACCCCGGCGCGTGGTTCGCCAAGCAGTTCGCCGAGCTCCTCGGCGCCGAGAAGACGATGGTCCAGAAGTCCGGCTACTTCGCGCGCTCGGCAGCTGCGAACGACCGTGACCTCGCGCTGATCCGCCAGTGCACCGACCTGGCGGTGGACTGCGCGCTGCGCGGTGAGTCCGGCGTCATCGGTCACGACGAGGAGCGTGGCGGAGAGCTGCGGGCCATCGAGTTCCCGAGGATCGCCGGGGGCAAGGAGTTCGACACCGCGACCCCGTGGTTCACCGAGCTGCTGGAGTCGATCGGGCAGTCATGACGCTGGGCCCGGGATGAGCACGAACGGCGCCATCGACGCATGGTGGGTGGCCGTCGGAGTGTATGCCGTGCTGTTCGTGGGACAGCGACTCTGGCGAGCCCGGCGGTGGGTTCCACCGGAGTGGCCGGAGGCGGACTACGGGTGGAAGGTGACCCACCTCTTCTGGGTGCCCTTCAACGTCCTGGACGTCGTGTTCGGGGTGCCGCTGCTCTTCGCGGTGTTCATCGCGTACTTCGCGATCTGACGGCCCCGGGGCCCGGCCCTCCTGGGGCCCGAGCCCACCCGGGCGCCCCGCAGCGCCCAGGCAGGTGGCGAGAGCTCAGGGCTGGACCGTGACGCCCTTCCAGAACGCGACGTGGTCCTTGATCTGGGCCGCGGCATCCTTGGGCTCCCGGTAGACCCACGCTGCGTCGGTGTTGCTCTGGCCGTCGACCTCGAGGGACCAGTAGGACGCGGTGCCCTTCCAGGGGCAGACGCTCTGGGTGGAGGACGGCCGGAGCACCTCCTGGTCCACGGACGCGAGGGGGAAGTAGTGGTTTCCCTCGACGACGACCGTCGCGTCGGATTCCGCGATGACCTTGTCGTTCCAGATGGCTCGCACGGGTGGCTCCTCTTCGTCGGGTGCTGGGGTGTTCCGGGTACAACCGCCGGGGGGCGCGCGGATGTTCCTGTGGGAGCGGGCGCGTGCTCGAGCGGGTGCTCCAGCGCACCGACTGCGAACTCGACAGCGGATGCCGGGGTGGGGCTTCCGATGAGATCGCGTGGACGGCAGGATGGGGCGGGTGGATGCAGACCTTTTCCTCCGTCCGGCCGAGCGGGACAACCCGCACACCCGGATCGACGCCCACCACCCCGAAGGGACGGCATGGAGCGTCGGCAACACGGTGCGTGCGCTGGTGCACGGCGGCCCCTACTTCGCGGAGCTGCACGAGCGGGTGGGTGAGCTCGGAAAGGGTGACCTGCTCTACTTCGTCGACTGGCGCGGTGACCCCGACGAGCAGCTCACCGATGACCCTCGGCACACCCTGTCGGCCACCTTCTCCGCGGCGGCGCGCCGTGGGGCGGATGTGCGCGGGCTGCTCTGGCGCTCGCACTGGAACAAGCTCGGTTTCCATTCCGAGAAGTCGCGGCTGCTCGGCATCGAGATCGAGGAGGCGGGTGGGCAGTGTCTGCGCGACATGCGGGTGCGCACCGGTGGGGCCCACCACCAGAAGTTCGTCGTCCTGCGCCACGGTGATGATCCCGGCCGTGACATCGCCTTCGTCGGTGGCATCGACCTCTGCCACAGCAGGCGCGACGACGCCGACCACCGGGGTGACCACCAGGCCATCGCGATGCCGCAGCTGTTCGGGCGACGACCGGCCTGGCACGACGTGCAGGTGGCCGTCACCGGGCCGGCGGTCTTCGATCTCGAGACCTCCTTCCGTGAGCGGTGGCAGGACTCCACGCCGTTGACGCTCAACCCGGGTCGGCGCCTGTCCAGCCTGGTGCAGCGCGAGGACCTCGAGGCCCGACCGCTGCCGGAGCAGGCGCCACCGCCGCCGGAGCCGGAGGGTGCCACCGAGGCCGTCCAGGTGCTGCGCACCTATCCGAAGCTCCAGCCGATCGGCTTCGACTTCGCACCGGAGGGCGAGCGGAGCATCGCGCACGCCAACACCAAGGCAGTGCAGCAGGCTCGGCGCCTGGTCTACCTCGAGGACCAGTACCTCTGGTCCCAAGAGGTCGGTCGGCACTTCGGCACGGCCCTGCGGGACAACCCCGGCCTGCGGCTCATCGCGGTCATTCCGATCCACCCCGACGTCGACGGGGCGTTCTCCCTCCCACCCCAGCTCTACGGCCGCAAGCTCGCGATGGACCTCCTGCTCGAGGCCGGCGGGGACCGGGTCGCCGTCTACGGGCTGACGAGCCCCGCCGGGTTCCCGGTCTACGTGCACGCCAAGGTCTGCGTGATCGACGACGTGTGGGCCAGCATCGGGTCCGATAACTTCAACCGCCGGTCGTGGTCGAGCGACTCGGAGCTGGCGTGTGCCGTGCAGGACGTGCGAACCACCGCCCCCGGGGAGACGGTGCCGCGAGACGCGTTCGCCGTCAGGCTGCGGCGCGAGCTCGCGGCCGAGCACCTCGGCATCCCCGAGGATGAGGTTCCCGATGACCCCGATGACCTCTGGGACGCCATGGCAGCCAGCGCTGAGGCCCTGGACGGCTGGTATGCCGGTGGCGAGCCTCCCCGTGGTCATCGTCACCTTCCCCGGGTCTCGGCTCCCCTGAAGGGCACCTCGGTGCGCTGGCGACGCCGCTCGGGTGCGCCGACGGGGACGTCGGGGGTGGAGCGGCCGCCCGGGCGCCTGCGCCGCCTCAGCCCGCCGGAGCTCACCCGGGCGCAGGAGCTGTGGGGGTCACGGGTCTATGGCGTGGTCGACCCGGACGGCACGGTCGGGCGACGGGACAAGATCTGAGGCGCGAGGTCGCACGAAAGGCTCACGACGGGCCAAAAGCACGCGACCCCTGACCGCGTCTCCGCAGATCAGGGGCCATGCCGCCATGGTCGGGGTGACAGGATTTGAACCTGCGGCCTCGTCGTCCCGAACGACGCGCGCTACCAAGCTGCGCCACACCCCGTGGCAGCCGTCGACCCGGTGGGGACGGCGACACCCGAGGATAGCCGACCATCGGCAGGCACCCGAAATCGGCCCGAACCCTCGACTCGGCAGAGGTAGGTGCTCGCACGCCGCAGTGGTACTGATGGCCGAAGAAAGCCCTCCGGCGTGCGCCAGATGGAGGCGGGGCGGGTGGGGTCAGGTGTCGCGGGCGAGGAGGGTGAGCAGCGTCGCCTCGGGGCGGCACGCGAAGCGCACCGGCGCGTAGGGGGAGGTCCCCAGCCCAGCAGAGACGTGCAGGTATGCCGCGTCGTGTGGGGCCGTGCTCGACCGGGCTGCTGTGCCCTTGGGCCCCGCAGTTCCGGCACCCGGCCACCAGCGTGAGACGCCCTTGGCCCGGCGGGTGTCGAGGTCGCAGTTGGTCACCAGCGCTCCCCACACCGGCAGCGCGAGCTGCCCGCCGTGAGTATGGCCGGCGAGCACGACGGACGCCCCGTCGGAGACCATGGCGTCGAGGATCCGTTGGTACGGCGCGTGCACCAGGCCCATGGTGAGGGCCACGTCGGAGCGCGCCGGAGCTGACACCCGGTCATAGCGGTCGTAGTCGACGTGCGGGTCGTTGACCCCGACGAGCTCGACCCGGTGCGAGCCCATCGTCACCACCGTGCGCTGGTTGTTGAGGTCGGCCCACCCGCCGTCGCGCATCCCGCCGATGAGGTCGTCCACCGGCAGGTCTCCCCGTCGACGTGAGGTGTGGGCGTGACGGGGGGTGAGGTAGCGCGCAGGGTTCTTGGGCACCGGGGCGAAGTAGTCGTTCGAGCCCAGCACGAACGCGCCCGGGAACTCCATCAGCGGCGCCATCGCCCGCAGCAGTGGAGGGACGGCATCCAGGTGTGCGAGGTTGTCACCGGAGTTGACGACGAAGTCCGGCTCGAGCTCGGCCAGCGAGCGCACCCACTCGATCTTCCTGGACTGTCCCGGCGTCAGGTGCAGGTCGGACACCTGCAGGATCCGCACCGGGGCGGACCCGGGGGGAAGCACCGGAACGGCGAACCGGCGCAGCGTGAACCACGTGCGCTCCACCAACGCCGCGTAGGCGATCCCGGCGACACCGGCGGCGGTCAGGCCTCCGACCGTGCGCAGCGCCGAACGCGCGAGGGTATCCATCCCGCCATCCTCGCAAAGCCCGCGGTGTCGACGAAATCGTGCCGGCCCGATCGGGTGCGGCTGGGTGGGAGAATGGGGCCATGACCGACACCACCCTCAAGGCGCAGATCCAGCACGACCTCCACGACTCGATGCGTGCCAGGGACAAGGTGCGCTCCGGCACGCTGCGGATGGTTCTCACCTCGATCACCAATGCCGAGGTCGCCGGTGACGAGGCGCGCGAGCTGAGCGACGAGGAGGTGCTGAGGGTGCTCGCGAAGGAGGCGAAGAAGCGCAAGGAGGCAGCCACGGCATTCAACGATGCGGACCGGCCCGAGCTCGCCGCGATCGAGGAGGCGGAGCTGGTCGTGCTCGACGCCTACCTCCCGGCGCAGCTCGACGACGGTGCGCTCGAGGAGATCGTGCATCGAGCGGTCCGGTCCACCGGCGCGAACGGACTGGCGCAGATGGGCCACGTCATGAAGGTCGCTCAGGTCGAGGTCGCCGGTCGGGCCGACGGCGGCCGGGTGGCCGCCGTCGTCAAGGGAGTGCTCTCCGCCGGCTGATCAACGCGCTCGCGCCCTACTTCTTCGGCGGGGGAGTCTTCTTGGGCTTGGGGGAGACCTGGGTCGGCACCGGCGCAGGGGCCGGCGCCGGGCCCTGCTTCGGGGGGGCCGGCCGGCTGTTGAACGGCGACGGCCCGGTGGAGAGGTAGATCGCGACGCTCGAGCCGGCCACCGCCCGACCCGACGGCGTCGTGTAGGCGACGGTGCCGTAGGGCTGACCACTGGGGGCATTACCGGCGACGTAGCTGTCGAAGCCGGCGTCCTTCAGCGTGCGCTGGGCGCTGGACAGGTCGTTGCCAACGACGCTCGGGAGTGCCTTGAGGTTGCCGTTCTTGACCTTCTCCGACGGGGCCGGGAAAGCCTTCACGGGCATGCCCTTGCTGGCGGCTCTCATCACCTTGGCCCACACCGGCGCAGACACGGTGTTGCCGAACACCTGGCGGAAGCACCCGTAGTCGCCGAAGCACTTCCCGTTGAGGGAGTAGAGCTTGCCCTTGCTGCTGGCGGGCCTGAGATTGCCGATCCACACGGCGCTGGCGAGCTGCTTGGTGTAGCCGACGAACCAGCCCTGGTTGTGCTTCTCCGTGGTGCCGGTCTTGCCTGCTGCCGGCCGGGCCTTGTTGTCCCACAGACCCTTGGCCGTGCCGGTGTCCAGCGTGCCACCCAGCAGCGAGGTGACGCCGTCTGCCACGTCGGCCGAGATGACCTGCTCGCACTTCGGCCCGGGGATCTTGATCTCCTTGCGGTCCGGTGTGGTGATCGAGGTGATGGGGTAGGGCTCGCAGAACTTCCCGCTGGCGGCCAAGGTGGCGTACGAGTTGGCCAGGCTCAGCGCGTTCGTGGTGGCCGACCCCAAGGTGATGTTGGAGATGTAGGGGTCGATCGGTTTGCCGTCCCCGGAGTGCAGCCCCATCTTGGTCATCGTGTCGCGCACCTCGCACGGCCCGGTGTTGATGACGAGCTGGGCGGCCCACGTGTTGATCGAGTTGGTGAGGCCCTCGCGCAACGACATCATCTTCCCGCCACTGGGGTAGTCGTTCGTCACTTCCCAGGGCTTGTTGGCGCCGCACTTCTCGGTGAGCAGCTTCTTGTCGTCGAACACGTAGGGCTTGCTGCTGCTGGCGAACGGCACCTTGATCTCGCCGTCGAGCGGCATCCCCTTCTCGAGCGCCCGCACCACGGCAAAGGTCTTGGCCGTGGACCCGAACTGGTAGCCCAGTGCGCCCCCGCCGAACTCCTGGTCCACGTTGACGTTGGTCTGGAACGTGTTGAAGTCGGTGGCCTGGGCCATCGCGATGATCTTGCCGGTGCCCGGCTCGATGATCGAGACCGCACCGCCGAGGTTCTGCTTGTTGCCGATCGGGACCGCCCGGGTCAGCTCTTGCATGGTGGTCTTCTGGATGGCCGGCTTCAACGTGGTGCGGATGGTCAGCCCACCCTGGTTGATCGTCTTGAGCCGGTCTGCAGGGGTCTTGCCCAGCACGGCCATCTGCGGGGACTTCTGGAGGTACTGCATGACATAGCTGCAGAAGTAGGGCTGCGAGGACCGGAAGCAGGTGCCCTTGTTGGGCTTCTTCTTGATCATGTCCTTGATGGCGACCTTCTTCGCCGCGCTCACGTCCTTGGCCGAGGCCATCCCCAGCGACTGCATGCGGCTGAGCACGGTGTCGCGCCTGTCCCTGGCCGCGTCGGGGTTGATGATCGGGTTGTATGCCGTGGGCTGCTGGACGATCCCGGCCAGCAGGGCCGACTGGCCCAAGGTGAGCTTGCTCGCCGAGACCCCGAAGTAGTTCAGGGCCGCCGCCTCGACGCCGTAGGCCTGGTCCCCGTAGTAGACGAGGTTGAGGTAGCCCTCGAGGATCTGGTCCTTCGTGAGGTTCTCCTCGACGTTGAGCGCGTACTTGAGCTCCTGGAGCTTGCGCGAGTAGGTCTTATCGACCGCGGCCGCGGCCGCTGCCTTGTCTCCCCGCTTGAGGGCGTTCTCCTGGAGGGTGATCTTGACGTACTGCTGGGTCAGCGTCGAGGCACCCTGCACGTCACCACCTTGGAGGTTGGAGACCATGGCGCGACTGAAGCCGCGCACGTCGAGGCCGCCATGCTCGTAGAATCGGGAGTCCTCGATGGCGATCTGCGCGTCCTGCATCGTCGGAGAGATGCTCTTCAGCGGCACGATGATGCGGTTCTCGTCATAGGGGTTGGCGATGAGCTTGCCGTCCGCATCGAGGATGCGGGACTGCTGCGCCAGCGGTGAGATCGCGAACTCGCTCGGCAGGTCGTTGAAGAAGTCGACCCCGCCCTTGGCGACCTGGCCCGACGCACCCACCGCGGGGATCGCCAACCCGGCCATGAGGAGCCCGGCCACCGTGCTCAGCACGACGAAGCCGAGCAGGAGCCTGAGCACATGGGGGATATTCTGGGCACGACCGTCCATGGGGCCAAGGGTAACCCGGTCACCCCCAAGGGTCGTGAATCCTCTGACAGGGGCGCGCTCACCCAACGCTCAGTTGCTGCCGAGGCGGATCGGCCCCCTCTGATACCTCGCGAGGGTCATCCGTTCGGCTACTTCGGCCCGGCCGATTCGGCCGATACCCAGCGCGTCGACGGGTCCGTACCGTCAGGTGGAGCAGCAACGTCGCCCGGGGGTAGGGCGACGCCTTCGACGGACAGAGGTGGTCATGAGCATCGCTCCCGAGGTCATTCGCTGGGAAGCGGGGTGGGTCAGCGACTGGCCCTCGCTCGGACGCTGCGCCGGGAGCGACCCCGACGCCCTCTTCGTGCAGGGCAAGGCCCAGCGCGAGGCCAAGGCCGTCTGCAAGGGCTGCCCGGTCATCGCGGAGTGCCTCGCCGATGCGTTGGACAACCGCACCGAGTTCGGTGTCTGGGGCGGCATGACCGAGCGGGAGCGGCGTGCGCTGCTGCGCCGGCGTCCCGACGTCCAGTCCTGGGCCCTGGTGTTGTCGGTGGCCAAGCAGGGCGCCTGACCCACCTGGTGTCACCCCGCCGCGAGCGAGGCCGCGACGCTCCTCAGACCGTCGAGGTCGTGGATGTCGGTCGCGCCGGCGGGAACCGTGGAGAGCCGGACCCCGGGGTGCGCAGCCACGAACCGAGAGACGTGGCCCTGGTGTCGCGCTGCCGTCGCCGCGAGGTCGGCGTGCAGCCGCAGAAGTGCGGAGGCGAGGCCGTCCAGCGGATCGCTGAGCGGGGGTTCGCCGACCACAGGGTCCTGCCCCGGCTCACCCTCGTCCTGGAGCTGCTCGGCCGCCGCGGCAGCCCGAGATCCGCTGAGGGCGCTCGCTGCCAACGTCTGGACGCGGTTGACGACGACACCCGCGAGCGGCATCGACTCCTCCTCGAGACGGTCGACGAAGTAGGTGGCCTCGCGCAGGGCGTCGCGTTCGGGTGTCGCGACCACGACGAATGCCGTGCTCTCCTCCTTCAGCAGGGCGTAGGTGACGTCGGCGCGCTCGCGAAAGCCCCCGAACATCGTGTCCAGCGCGGCCACGAAGGTCTGCACATCGAGCAACACCTGACCGCCGAGGATCTTGGCGAGCGCGGATGCCGCGATGTTGGCGCTGAAGCTGAACACCTTGAGGTAGGCGCGCCCACCCGCCTTGGCCGGCGCCATCAGCAGCCGGATGAACCTCCCGTCCAGGAAGGAGCCGAGGCGCTTGGGGGCGTCGAGGAAGTCCAACGCCGAGCGCGACGGTGGGGTGTCGACGACGATGAGGTCCCAGCTGCCCTCCCGCTCGGACTGGGCGCGCAGCTGACTGAGCTTCTCCATCGCCATGTATTCCTGGGTGCCGGCGAAGGAGCTGGAGACGGCCTGGTAGAAGGGGTTGGCGAGGATCTGGGCCGCCTTCTCGGGAGTGGAGTGCGACTCGACCACTTCATCGAAGGTGCGCTTCATGTCGAGCATCATGGCGTCGAGCGAGCCGCCTGCCTCGGTGGCGATCCCGTGGACCGGACGGGGGATGTTGTCGAGTTCGGTGAGCCCGAGCGACTGGGCCAGGCGCCGAGCCGGGTCGATCGTGAGCACGACGACCTTGCGACCGGCCTCTGCTGCCCGCACGCCCAGCGCCGCCGCCGTGGTCGTCTTTCCGACCCCACCGGAGCCGCAGCAGACGACGATGCCGGTCCCGCGGTCGGCGATCAGGGCGTCGATGTCGAGCGGCTCGGGTGCTCGGCGGGTGGCCATCACAGGAGCCCCTGCTCGAGCAGCTCATCGGCGAGGACGGAGATGCCACCGTCCTCGACCCCACCGGGCAGGATCGGTAGTCGCAGTGTGGGGAGGCCCTGGTCCTCGACCTCGGTGGTGAGGGTGCGTTCGAGGGTGACCCGCTCGACGTGGTCGGCCCCTTGGGAGATCAGGCCCGAGACGGTTCGACTCGTCGCCCGGACCCCGGCGGTCGTGAGGTCCGCGGCGACCCGACGCTGCGCGGCATCCGGGTCGGCCACGGCAGCCTCGAAGAGGTGCTCCTCGACCAGCGGCTCCCGCACCTGGTTGACGATCAGCGCACCCAGCCCGAAGCGAGCTGCAGACAGCTCGGCCACGGCATCCACGGTCTCCTGCACGGGCATCTCCTCCAGGAGGGTGACGATGTGCACCACGGTGAGGGGGTTGCGCATCATCGAGGTGATCGCCTCGGCCTGTGAGTGGATCGGGCCGACGCGCGCGAGGTCGGCGACCTGCACGTTGACGTTGAGAAATCGGGTGACCCGGCCCGTCGGTGGCGCGTCGAGCACGACGGCGTCCCAGGCGAGGCTCCCCCTTCCACGCTTTGACCCGGTGGTGCGGCCGAACGCCTCGTAGACCTTGCCGGTGAGGAGCACGTCCCGCACCCCCGGTGCGACGGTGGTGGCGAAGTCGACGAGACCCATCCGCTCGAGCGCCCCTCCCGCCCGACCGAGCTTGTAGAAGGTCTGGAGGTATTCCATGAGCGCTGCCGTCGCGTCGATCGAGAGCCCCCACAGCTCGCCGCCGGCCGGGGTGGTCACCAGCCGGACCTCTTCGTCGCCGAGCGGCGGCACGTCGAACGTCTGGCTGATTCCTTGGCGGCCCTCGACCTCGAGGAGCAGCACCCGTCGACCTCCGCGGGCCAGGGCGAGGGCCAGGGCTCCGGCCACGGTCGTCTTCCCGACGCCGCCCTTGCCGCTCACGACATGGAGACGGGCGCCCTTGACGGCGTGGGACACGGGAGCGCTGGACACCGGATCAGCGTAGATGCCCCGCCGCACCCGCTGATGCCCGGGCACGAGGCGTCAGTGCCTGCTGAGGGTCAGCTCCTCGATCTCCGCGAGGACGAGCAGGTATGCCGAGCCGACCGGGTCGATCACGTCGAAGTGATCGGCGCGGCGCGCCACGGTGGTGTGCAGCGGCTCCTGGGGCGTGCGCGCAGCCACGTAGGAGTCGACCACCTCCGCGGGCACCACGTCGTCGAACTCCCCGGTGACGATCACGGTGGGGACGGTGAGCCTCTGGCGCATCGGGTCGGCATCGGCCCACGCCTCGGGCGCCTCCTGCGGGGTCCCACCGAGCAGGGCCCGGGCGGCGTCGTCGCTCAGCCCGAGCCGGTCCACCACGCCGAGGTCGGCAGCCGGCGCGAGAGCCACGACGCCGGTGAGCCACGGTGACCGCTCGCTCGAGGCCACCCACAGGGCGAGGTGGCCCCCGGCCGAGTGCCCGACCACGACCACGCGGTCCGGCAGGTGCTCGTCGGCGTGGACCGACTCGAGCCGGGAGAGGACCGCCTGGCCGGTGCCCGGCCAGCCGCCACCCGGCATACCGATCCGGGGGTATTCCAGGCTCGCGACGTGGAAGCCGTCACGGGCCAACGCCTCGGCGAGGGGCGCCAGGTGGGCGCGGTCGTACTGCTCGCGCCAGAAGCCGCCGTGGACGAGTGCGACGGTGACCCCTCGCGCGCGGTCGGCCCGAGGCTCCCAGACGTCGTAGACGTCGGTCTGTTCTGGCCCGGTCACCTCCGTGCGATCCGGTGGTCTGGCACTGCGGAACATGATGTCGGTGTCGTCGCTCACCGAGGTCACGCTAGTCCTGGAGCGGCCCGGGGCTAGGGTGGTTGACATGTCGAAGTATGAATACGCCACCGTCCCGCTGATCGTGCACGCGACCAAGCAGATCCTCGACCAGTGGGGCCAGGACGGCTGGGAGCTCGTCCAGGTCCTGGTCATGCCCGAGGGTAACCTCGTGGCCTACCTCAAGCGGCAGAGCGCCTGATGGGCAAGGTCGAGGAGCGCCTGGCGGCGCTCGGGCTCAGCGTGCCCGAGGTCGTGCCTCCTGTGGCCGCCTACGTCCCGGCCGTGCTCGACGGGTCGCGCGTCTACGTCTCGGGGCAGCTCCCCATGGTCGAAGGCGTGATGGCGCACACCGGCAAGGTGGGCGAAGGGCCGGGGCTGGTCACGCCGTCCGAGGCCAAACAGCTCGCGCGGGCCTGTGCCCTCAACGCGATCGCCGCCGTGAAGTCCGTCGTCGGGGACCTCGACCGGGTGGAGCGTGTCGTGAAGCTCGTCGGGTTCGTCGCATCGGACCCCTCCTTCACCGGCCAGCCGGGTGTCGTCAACGGTGCCAGCGAGCTCTTCGGTGAGGTCTTCGGGGATGCCGGGCTGCACGCGCGCTCTGCGGTCGGCGTCGTCGCCCTCCCGCTCGACGCCCCCGTCGAGGTCGAGGTCATCGTCCACGTCCGCGACTGAGGAGTCGGTGCGCCGGTGACCCCCGTCGTCGAGCACCCCGTCTCCGGTGACCCCGGGCTCTCTGCTCGTGCCGAGGCGTGGCTCGACTCCAGTGAGCGCGTCGATGGGCCGCTGCGCACCGCCGCCACGGTTATGCTCGTGCGTGACGGCTCGGCCGGCCCGGAGGTCTACGTGCAGCTGCGCGTCTCCTCGATGGCGTTCGCCCCCTCGACCATGGTCTTTCCCGGTGGGGGCGTCGAGCCCGTCGACCACTCCCTGGCCCTGGGGACCCCCGGGCTGGCCGACCTCGCGACCGCGATGGGCGTGACCGCGCCGGAGGCGGCACCCTTCGCGGCGGCGGCGGTTCGCGAGGTGGAGGAGGAGTGCGGGGTCCGGCTCGAGGTCGCGAACCTTCGGGGCCGGGCCCACTGGGTCACCCCGGCCTTCGAGCCGCGCCGGTATGACACGTGGATCCTCGCGGCGGCGATGCCCGCGGGCCAGGTGGCTCGGGGGACGACGACGGAGTCCGACCACAGCGCGTGGGTTCGTCCGCGCGACCTGCTCGAGCAGCACGCGGCCGGTGAGGTGCGGATGCTGCCGCCCACGGTCGTCTCGCTGGAGGCGCTGGCCGGGTTCACCGATGCCGCGTCGTTCCTCGCCGACCGCCCGCGCGTCGTCCGGGTGCTTCCTGAGCTGGTGCGGCGCGTGGACGGCATCCTCGTCCTGCGCACCGAGATGCCCTGACGCCCGCGCCCGCCCGCGTCGAGGTGAAACTCTGGCCGGAGGCGCCGGCGGATCACCTCGACGCGGGGCGGCATACTCGCTGGGGTGAGCGCCCAACCACCTCCGTCGGTCACCGCCCCGTGGAGCGGCGGACAGGTCACCCCTCGAGCGCACTGCGTCCTCGCCCCGAACCCGGGACCGATGACCCTCGACGGCACCAACACCTGGGTGCTCCTCGAGCCGGGCAGCAGCGACGCAGTGGTCATCGACCCGGGCCCGCTCCACGAGGGTCACCTGCAGGCAGTGCTCGACGTCGTGCGCGCCCGCGGCGCTCGTGTGGTCGAGACGATCCTCACTCACGGGCACCACGACCACGCCGAGGCGGCTCCGCGGTTCGCCGAGCTCACCAGCACCAGGGTGCGCGCGGTCGGGCGCGGGCACGACGACCTCTGCGACGGAGATGTCGTGATGGCCGGCGGGCTGGAGCTGCGCGTCGTCGCGACGCCCGGTCACACCGCCGACTCGATCTCCTTCGCGCTGCCCGCCGACCACGCGCTGCTCACCGGGGACACCGTCCTGGGCCGCGGGACCACCGTGGTGGCGCACCCCGACGGCGAGCTCACGGCATATGTGGCGTCGTTGGAGCGGATCTCACGCCTGACGGGCGACGGAACGGTGAGCGCGATCCTCCCAGGGCACGGACCGGTCGTGCCGGATGCCGGCGCCATGGTCTCCTTCTACCGCACCCACCGCCGGGAGCGGCTCGAGCAGGTGCGGGCCGCGCTCGCCGACGGCGCCGCGGGAGAGGACGATCCGGTGGAGGGTGTGTTGCGAAGGGTCTACGCGGACGTGCCCGAGGCGGTGTGGCCAGCGGCCCGGATGTCGATCCGGGCCCAGCTGACGCACCTCAGCGCGCGCGGCGCCTGAGTCGCTCGACGTCCTGCAGGAGCACGGCGCGCGCCTCGAGGCGCAGCCAGCCGCGTGCCGCGAAGTCGGCGAGAGCCTTGTTGACCGTCTCGCGGGAGGCGCCGACGAGCTGGGCGAGCTCCTCCTGGGTGAGGTCGTGGGCGACCATCACGCCCTCGTCCACGGGACGTCCGAACCGGCCGGCAAGGTCGAGCAACGCCTTCGCGACCCGCCCCGGCACGTCGGTGAAGACGAGGTCGGCGAGCGACTCGTTGGTGCGTCGCAGCCGCCGGGCGAGGGCAGCGAGCAGGGTCGTCGCGACCCCGGGGCGCTCGCGGAGGAACTCGCCGAGCTGCTGGTGGCTCATCGAGAGCACCTGTGTCTCGGCGATCGCGGTCGCCGTGGCGGTGCGCGGCCCTGGGTCGAAGAGGGAGAGCTCGCCGAACATCTCGCCGGGCCCGAGGATGGCCAGCAGGTTCTCGCGGCCGTCGCTGCTGGAGCGGCCCAGCTTGATCTTGCCCTCGCCGATCACGTAGAGCCGGTCACCCGGGTCGCCTTCGTGGAAGAGCACGTCGCCGCGCTCCATGTGCCCGGGGCTCATGGTGGCGATGAGGGATTCCGCCACCTGCTCATCGAGGGCGGCGAACAGGGGCGCTCTGCGCACGACGTCGTGGTCCACGGGCCACAGTGTGCCAGAGTCCGGCGGCCCGGATCGGGACGGGCGGCGTCGGCGGCACGACGTAGGCTTGCGAGCGTGCCCGTGACCCCACCGAAAGCCGTCCGCCCCGGCTCCGGTCTGGGCGCCCCGGAGTCCGCCGTGGCGAGGACCAGGCGGGCGCGGCGAACCTATCGGGCGCTTCTCGAGCGTTACCCCTACGCCCACTGCGAGCTCGACTTCGAGAGCCCGCTGCAGCTCCTCGTCGCCACGGTGCTGTCGGCCCAGACGACGGACGTCATGGTCAACTCGGTCACGCCCACGCTCTTCGGGCGGTGGCCCACGGCCCAGGCCCTCGCGGAGGCAGAGCGCGCGGAGATGGAGACGATCCTTCGGCCCACGGGGTTCTTCCGGGCCAAGACGAACTCGGTGATCACGCTCTCCGCGGCGATCGTGGATCGGTTCGACGGTGAGGTGCCTGCCCGCCTCGTGGACCTGGTGACCCTGCCCGGCGTCGGCCGCAAGACCGCCAACGTCGTGCTGGGAGACGCCTTCGGCATCCCGGGCATCACGGTGGACACCCACGTCGGGCGGCTCGCGAGGCGGCTCGGCTGGAGCGAGCAGACCGACCCGGTGAAGGTCGAGGCCGACCTCGCGGCCCTGTTCCCGCGCCAGGACTGGACGACGCTGAGCCACGCGCTGATCTTCCACGGGCGGCGCACCTGCCACGCCCGCCGACCGGCCTGCGGTGCCTGCCCGGTGACTCACTGGTGCCCCTCCTACGGCGAGGGTGAGACCGACCCGGCGGCGGCGAGGACGCTGTTGAAGTACGAGCTCGCGCCCGGCGCCGTGCTGCCCGAGCCGCCACCGGGCCGGCTCCCCGACGACCCACCGCCGGAGCCGTGAGCGCCCCGCGCCCCACGTGGCTCTCGCAGGTCGCGCTGCGTGACGACATCGCCGGCCACGACTGGTTCGCGGCCTACGCCCCACCTCCCGGGGTCGGGCGGCGATCAGCAGTTCTCATGCTGTTCGGTCCGGATGCCGCAGGGGGCGAAGACGTCGTGCTCACCGAACGGGCCCACACGCTGCGCGCCCACCCGGGCCAGATCTCCTTCCCCGGGGGGCGGCTGGACCCGCAGGACGACGGGTCCGTCGCTGCCGCGCTGCGAGAGGCCGAGGAGGAGGTCGGGCTCGACCCCGCCGGGGTCGACGTGCTGGCGACCTTCCCCGACGTCTACCTCGCACCGAGCGAGCACGCGGTGACTCCCGTGCTCGCGTGGTGGCCGGCCCCGGTGCCCGTCGGGGTGGTCGACGAGGGCGAGGTCGCGCGGGTGGTGCGGGTGCCCGTGCCGGACCTGCTCGACCCCGGGCACCGTTTCACCGCGGTCTTCGGCCCCTATCGCGGCCCGGCGTTCGAGGTCGGGGACCTGTTCGTGTGGGGCTTCACCGCGATGCTCCTCAGCAGCCTCTTCGACCTGGCCCACCTCACCCACCCCTGGGATGCCGCTGACGAGCGTCCGCTGCCCGACCGCGTCATGTCTCCGTGGATGCGAGGGCAACCGGGGTGAACGGCGTCGTCGCCCTCGACGTCGGCCTGGTCGCGCTCCTCGCCGCGTATGCGTGGAGTGGGTGGCGGCAGGGCTTCGTGTCCGCTGTGCTCGGGGCGATCGGTCTGATCGGCGGTGCCTCCCTCGCGGTGCGTGTGGTTCCGGGGCTCGCGCAGGAGCAGTGGGGGATCGAACGGGGCAGCACCGCCTCGGTCCTGCTGCTGGTGGGCTCTGTGCTCGTGCTCGCGATCACCGGCCAGGTCCTGATGCGCTCGCTCGCCCGCAGGATCGGGGATGCCGTCGACGCGCCCGGCTTCCGAGTGCTCGACTCCGCCTTGGGGCTGGTGGCCGTGCTGGTCACCTCCGTGCTCGTGCTGTGGGTGGTGGCCGGGGCGCTTGCCGCCGGTGGACCACCCGGCATCCGGTCCGTGGTGTCCCGCTCGAGCGTCGTCTCCGCCGTCGACGATGTCGTGCCCGGGTCCGCCGACCGCCTGGTCGACGCGGTGACCCGGGCGCTGGACCGCGAAGGCTTCCCGCGGGTCTTCGACGGCGTGCGGCAGGAGCCGATCCAGGCCGTTCCGCCACCTGACGCCGCGCTGGCCCGTGACCCGGACGTGCGCCGAGCCCTCGACTCGGTGGTGCACCTGCGGGCTGATGCCCCGGCGTGCGGGCGGGCGCAGGTGGGCACCGGCTGGGTCCTCTCACCCGGCCGGGTCGCCACCAACGCCCACGTCGTGGCGGGTTCGGATTCCGTGGCGGTGCGAGTGCGCGACCGTGGCCCGACCCTGAGTGGCCGGGTCGTCGCGATCGACGCCGCACGCGACGTCGCCGTGCTCGCCGTGCCAGGTCTGTCCGCTCCGGTCCTCGACCGCGGATCTCCGCTGGTGGCCGGTGACGGCGGCGTCATCGCAGGGTTTCCCCTCGACGACGGCCTGTGGGTGGGAGGCGCCCGGGTGCGAGCGGTGCTCGAGGCGCGCGGGACCGACATCTACCGGCATCCGGGAGTCGCCCGGGAGGTCTACTCCCTGCGGGCCCAGGTGCGGCGCGGCGCCTCCGGAGGGCCGCTGCTGGACACCGCCGGGCGCGTGGTGGGCATGGTCTTCGCCACCTCGCGCGATGACCCCGCCACTGGCTATGCGCTCACGCTCGCGGAGATGGGCCCGGTCCTGCGTGACGGATCGGCCGCGGGCTCGGCAGTTCCCACCGGAGCGTGCTCGGTGGGCTGAAGGCCCACTACCGACGTCCGACCCAGGCTCGCTGGTGCCCGGAGGGCGGTGCGCCGAGGGAGTCGCGCGGCGGGTGCTACGCGGCGTCCCCGGGCTGGCCCTTGAGCACGGCGATCGTCTTCTGCCCCTGCTCGATCGCCCGCTCCGGGGCGGGCTTGGCGGACTGAAGGGCCTTGCGGCCGAGCATGGCGAGGACCGCGGCGCCGATGAGGACGAGCGCGGTGACGATGCCGTAACCGGCGGAGATCGGTAGCCAGATGGCGATGACCTGGGCCAGCGTGTGCAGCAGGAAGACGAAGCCCATCAGGGCGAGGAACCCCGCCCCGGCGAGCAACCCCGCACCCTTGCCCATGACCTTGGCCCCGGAGGTCACCTCCGCCTTCGCGAGGGCGATCTCACCGCGCACGATGCCTTGGAGGTCGTGGGTGGCGTCAGCCACCAGCTGACCGATCGTGCGGTCCGTGTCAGAACTCGGGCGTGCCATCGTGGTGTCAACCTCACTCGTCCTCGTCGGCCCGTCCGGACCCTTTCGACCCGACCTTACCCAGTCACCGTCGCGTCAGGCGCCCTTGGACTCCTGCTGGAAGACGTCGGGGATGCCGTCGTGGTCGTCGTCGAGGCTCTCCTCCTCCGCGATCCGCTTGTAGACCTTGTTGCGTGCTCGCAGCACCACGGACGCGAGGATCGCGGCCAGGAGCGAGCCGAAGAGGATGCCGATCTTGATGTGCTCGTCGCGTTCCGAGCCGGCCCCGAAGGCGAGCTCGCCCACCAGGAGGGAGACCGTGAAGCCCACCCCGGTGAGTAGCGCGAGACCGGCGACGTCGCGCCAGGCGAGGTTGTCGTCGAGGTGGGCGGCGGTGAACCGCGCCATGAGGTAGGTCGTGCCGAAGACCCCGACCAGCTTGCCGATGATGAGCCCGGCGACCACCCCGAGTGCGACCTCGTCGCCGATGGCGGCGGTCAACCCTCCGCCGACGATGGCGACGCCGGAGGAGAAGAACGCGAAGATCGGCACCGCGAACCCGGCGGAGATCGGGCGCAGCCGGTGCTCGAAGCGGTGCGCCACGTCGGTCTTGCGGCTCAGGGTGCTGATGCCCGGCACGCTCTTGCGCGGCTTGACCGGGACGACGAGCCCCAGCAGGACTCCCGCCACCGTGGCGTGCACCCCGGATGCGTGGACCAGGGCCCACGTCGCGAAGGCCAGTGGGATGAGGAGCCACCAGTAGGTGATCCGTCGCTGGGTCAGGCCGGCGAACAGCACGAGCGGGACGAGGGCGAGGAGGAGCGCCGTGACGTCGAGGTCGGAGGTGTAGAAGATCGCGATGATGGTGATCGCGATGAGGTCGTCCACGACGGCGAGGGTGAGCAGGAAGGAGCGAAGGCCCGACGGGAGGTGGGTGCTGACGACGGCGAGCACGGCGAGCGCGAACGCGATGTCCGTCGCCGTCGGGATGGCCCAGCCGCGGTAGGCGTCCGCGTCCGCTCCGAGCACCGAGACGACCCCGAGGAAGACCAGGGCAGGCATGAGGACACCGCCGAAGGCCGCGGTCACGGGAACCGCGGCCCGCGCAAGGGTCTTGAGCTCGCCCACGATGAACTCGCGCTTGAGCTCCAGACCGGCCACGAAGAAGAAGATCGCGAGCAGGCCGTCAGCGGCCCAGTGCCCCACGGAGAGCTTGAGGTCTCCCCACTCGAGGCCGATCTTCGCGTCGCGCAGACCCTCGTAGAAGTCGCGCAGCGGGG
>JBDSNZ010000071.1:0-14263 GCA_039915055.1 Ornithinibacter sp. | reverse complement strand
CATCCGGCACGTAGTCGGCGCCGTAGAGGTCCCGGGCCTGCTGGCGGGCCGCGGTGTGCGCGGCGTCGGACAGCGTGGTGCTGTCGGTCCGCATGTAGGTGATGTAGCCGTTCTCGTAGAGCCGCTGCGCGACCCGCATCGCGTTGCGGCTGTTGAGTCGCAGCTTGCGCGAGGCCTCCTGCTGGAGCGTGCTCGTCGTGAAGGGGGCGCTCGGTCGCCGGGTGTACGGCTTCTCGGACACCTCGGTGACCGTGACGTCGGCGGCGCGCAGGGCGGCCGCGATGCCGGTGGCTGCGGCCTCGTCGAGCTGGGTGGCCTTCTCGTTGGTCAGGGTGCCGTCGTCGGCGAAGTCGCGGCCGGTCGCCACGCGCTGCCCGTCGACCCCGGTGAGCCTGGCGGTGAAGATGTTGGCCTCGGTGTCGGGAGTGACGTCGGCGTCGACGTCCCAGTAGCTGGCGGTGCGGAACTTCATCCGCTCACGCTCGCGCTGGACCACCAGTCGGGTGGCCACGGACTGCACCCGCCCGGCGGACAGGCCTGCCTTCACCTTGCGCCACAGCACCGGCGACACCTCGTAGCCGTAGAGCCGGTCCAGGATGCGCCGGGTCTCCTGGGCATCGACCAGCCGGGTGTCGAGCTCACGGGTCTGCGACGCAGCCCGCAGGATCGCCTCCTTGGTGATCTCGTGGAAGACCATCCGCTTGACCGGGACCTTCGGCTCCAGGGTCTGCAACAGGTGCCAGGCGATCGCCTCGCCCTCGCGGTCCTCATCAGTGGCGAGGTAGAGCTCGTCGGCGCCCTTGAGGAGGGCCTTGAGCTCGCGAACCTTCTTCTTCTTGTCCGCATCGACGATGTAGACCGGGTCGAAGTCGTCCTCGATGTTGATTCCGAACTTCCCGAACGGGCCCTTCTTCATCTCTGGCGGCATCTCACTCGGGGTGGGGATGTCGCGGATGTGGCCCACCGAGGCCTCGACGTCCCAGTCCTTGCCGAGGTAACCGGCAATGGTCCGTGCCTTCGCCGGGGACTCCACGATGACGAGCTTGCGTCCTGTGCCCACTGCTTGTACCTGTCCGTTTCCGTCAGCCACGTGCAGCGGATTCGTCGCTGCTCCGACGTGGAGACGCCCCGACCGTAGCGCTCGGACGCGCAGATCGCGCAACCGGGCCCCGCCGCGCCGGTCGGGGCCTCTCCGAGGCGCTACGTCACCTCCCGGGTCAGGACGCGCCAGGATCCCGCTGCCAGGGGCGCCCCAACCCACAGCAGCGCGCAGGCCCCAGGTGCATCCAGTCCGCGACCCCGACCCCGTTCCCCCCGTCGAGCGAACAGGACACGCCGTCTGGGCGCGAAGTGAGGCGGCGCGTCCTGTTCACTCGACGGGGTCTGGGGGTCACACGCCCAACGCGGCCTCCAGCGCGGAGCGCATCACCGCGCGGTCGGGCGCGATACCCGTCCACAGCTCGATGGCGAGGGCACCCTGACCGACGAGCATGCCCAGCCCGTCGAGGGTGGTGGAACCTCGGGAACCAGCCTGCCTGAGCAGCGCGGTGCGTGGCGGCGAGACCACGACGTCGGCCACGACGAGACCGGGCCTGAGGCTGTCGAGCACGATGGGTGGCATCGCCTCGGCGTCACCGAAGCCGATCGACGTGGCCTGGACCAGGACGTCGGCGGTCGCGGGCACGGCATACGTGCCGTCCCACACCCGGTGCCCCGCGAGGACCCCAGTGCCCGAGGTCACCGCTGCCGCGAGCTCGGCCGCAGCACCCTCGTCACGGGCGACGACGAGCACGCGCGCCGCTCCCGCGAGGGCCGACTCGACCGCGACCGCGCGTGCAGCGCCACCAGCACCCAGGACGACCACCTCCAGGCCGGTCGGATCGGTGAGTGTGCGCAGCGATTCGATGAAACCCTGGCCGTCGGTGTTGTGGCCCACCAGCTCCCCGTCGGTCGCCACCACCGTGTTCACGGCTCCGATGGCGGCCGCCGACTCGGCAAGCCGATCGAGGTGCTCGATCACCGTCACCTTGTGGGGCAGTGAGCAGTTGAAACCGGCCCACCCCATCGCCCTGGCTCCGGCGACGGCGTCGCGAAGCCCGTCGGGCCTCACGTCACAGTTGAGGTAGCGGGCATCGCAGCCGTGGTGGCGGTATGCCGCCTCGACCATCACCACGGTCGGGTTGTCGGCTGCGGGGGTCGAGAACGACCCGGTGTGGATGCCCAGAAAGCCTCGGGGTGCTGATGGGGGAACGGTGGCGGCTGGAGTCACCGGTCCAGCACACCACGCCCGACCCGGGGCAGGGAAGGAACTCCCGCGCCACGTCGTTCCGTCCCACGTCACCATCGCCCGAGGAGCCCCCATGACCGACCCGTCCGCGCCGCGCCAGCCCGTCCTCTACCTCAGCCACGGCGCCCCACCGCTGGCCGACGATGCGACGTGGACCGCCGAGCTCGCTGACTGGTCCGATCACCTCTCGGCGCCGTCGTCGATCCTCATCGTCTCGGCCCACTGGGAGCAGGCGCCGACGTCGGTGTCGGCCACGACCGGCGACGTGCCCCTCACCTACGATTTCTGGGGCTTCCCGCAGCGCTACTACGACGTGACCTATGCCGCACCGGGCGCGCCCGAGCTCGCCCAGTCGGTCGCACGGCTGCTGGACGGCGCCGGCGAGACCCTCCACCAGGACCCAGCGCGCGGCCTCGACCACGGCGCCTACGTGCCCCTGAAGGAGATGTTCCCGGCCGCCGACATCCCTGTCCTGCAGCTGTCCATGCCCACCCTGGACCCCGGGCGACTCTTCTCGATCGGGCAGCGGCTGGCACCGCTGCGCGAGGAGGGCGTGCTGGTGGTCGGGTCTGGCTTCACCACGCACAACCTCGGTTGGTTCGACCCGAGCGCACCATCGGACGCGCCGCCGCCCACGGCATCCGCGGAGTTCGACCACTGGGCGGCCGAGACCCTCGCAGCCGGCGACGTGGATGCCGTGCTGGACTTCCTCGCCAAGGCCCCGGCCGCCCGCGAGGCCCACCCGCGCACCGAGCACTGGGCGCCGCTCTACGTCGCGCTCGGAGCGGCTTCGGTCGCCGGCATCGACGCCCGCAGCGTCATCGACGGCTTCTGGTTCGGGCTGAGCAAGCGCTCCTGGCAGTTCGCCTGACCCTCCCCGCCGCACCCACGAACCTCTGCTAGCAGAGGTTCGTTCCCGGACCACAGGGTGCACCGTGTGGTTCGAGCACCAGGCTCTGCTAGCAGAGGTTCGTCGGAGGGGTCAGGGGGTGAGGTGCTCCGCCAGGAAGGACTCGATGCGCGCCCAGGCATCGGCGGCGGACACCGGTTCAGGGCCGCCGTGCATCACCAACCGGGTGATGGGCGCGAGATACCACGGCGCGTTGTGCACGTCGTTGAGAAAGGCGTGCCCTGCCCTCGGGTACTCCTTGACGTCGTGCGGGACTCCCCTCGCCTGAAGAGCCCGTTCGATCTTCGCCGCTGCGCCGGGCAGGGTGCGGTCGCGCCCTCCGTAGCTGGCCACGATGGGGCAGGCACCGTCGAGAGCAGAAGGGTGGCTCGGGAGGATCCCGTAGTTGCTCGACGCAACGCCCCAGCCGCCTTGGCCAGCGAGGACCAGCGCGAAGGCGCCGCCCAGGCAGAAGCCGATGACCCCCACTGGTCCGCTGCACCGGGGATCAGCGAGCAGCTCCGCGCGGCTGGCATCGAGGTCGTCGAAGGCGCCGCCACCACCACGCCGGAGCGCGGTGAGCGTGGCCTTGAGGCAAGAGGCCCGACGGCCTCGGGAGAACAGGTCGGGCGCCACCACCAGGTAACCCATCGCGGCAACCCTGTCCGCATTCCTCCTCATGGTGTCATCGAGCCCGAAGATCTCGTGCACCAACACCATCCCCGGCCACGGGCCCTCACCCTGCGGAACGGCTCGGTATGCCGGGATGCCGGCGACCGTCGTCATCTCACCGCGGACTGCACCACCCCGGTCCGTGCCGGACACCGGCGACGACCCTCAGTGACTCTCGCGCTTCTTCCGCTTCGGAGCCGGACGCGTCGGGTCGTCCTCGACGGGGGGCACGTCATCCGGGACCACGACCGGTCGCAACCGGGCCCACGCCATGAAGCCGAGCCCGGCGACGAGGAGTCCCAACCCGGCATAGAGGTTGGCGTTGATCCCACCGGTCTTGTCCTCCGCCGGGTCGGCGAACAGGCCCATGAGGGTGAGGATCACGCCGTAGATCGTGAGGAGCAGGCCGATGATGTTGCGGATGTCGAAGGCTCCCGCAGTGTGCTTCTCTGCCATGACGACTCCCGCTCAGATGAGGATGTTGAGGACGATGACCATGCCGAGCGCCAGACCGGCCAGCGGCACCGTGCGCCGGTACCAGGGGTAGGACGCCTCGTTGGGGTCGGTGCGGGACTCCTTGGGAGTCTCGGAGTAGACGAGCCCGACGAGCTCCTCGACCGGCTTGGGATCGGTGCGATAGGTGACGACCACCGAGACGAGGATGTCGACGACGAACGCGGTGGACGCGGCGACGAAGGCCGCACCCTGGCCGGAGAGCGGAATGACCCCGATGCTCGCGGAGCCGAAGGCGTCCTCACTCAGGCCCGCCACCGCCACCGCCGAGAGCGTGCCCGCGACCAGGCCGCTCCATCCCGCCGCGGGCGTCATGCGCTTCCAGAACATCCCGAGGATGAACGTGGCGAACAGCGGCGCGTTGAAGAAGCCGAACAGGGTCTGGAGGTAGTTCATGATGTTCGAGAACGAGCTCGCGATGATCGCCGTGAAGATCGCGACGAACGTCGCTCCGACGGTGGCGAGCCGGCCGATCCGCAGGTAGTAGTCGTCGGTGCGGTCCTTGCGGATGTAGTTCTCCCACAGGTCGTAGCTGAAGACCGTGTTGAAGGCCGAGATGTTTGCGGCCATGCCGGCCATGAAGGCGGCGAGCAGGCCGGTGAGGGCCAGCCCGAGGAGACCGTTGGGGAGCACGTCACGCATGAGGTAGAGCAGTGAGTCGTTGTAGGCGACTCCCTCCCCCGAGGCGCCCCCCGGTGGGCTCCCGCCGTTCTTCAGCTCGATGATCTCGGGGACCAGGACGGCGGCAATCATGCCCGGGACGATGGTGAGGAACGGGATGAACATCTTGGGGAACGCACCGATGATGGGCGTCTTGCGCGCTGAGGAGATGGAGTCCGAGGCCAGGGCTCGCTGCACCTCGACGAAGTTCGTCGTCCAGTAGCCGAAGGACAACACGAAGCCGAGGCCGAAGACGATGCCCACGACCGACCAGAACGGGCTGTCGAACCCGGTGAGCGCGGTGCCGGGCCAGGAGTTCAGCTGCTGCTCGGCCGTCGGGACGCCGGCGGATGCCGGTGCCGCGGCCGCTGCCTCGGTGATCTTCTCCTTCAACCCGCCCACGCCACCGACCCGGTGCAGGCCGATGATGACGAGCGGCAGCAGCGAGGCGACGATGACGAAGAACTGCAGCACCTCGTTGTAGATCGCGGCCGAGAGCCCGCCGAGGGTGATGTAGGAGAGCACGATGACAGCGGCCACGATGAGCGCGACCCACAGCGGCCAGCCGAGCAGCGCGTGCACGATGGCACCGAGCAGGTAGAGGTTGACGCCGGCGATGAGCAGCTGGGCGACCGCGAAGGAGATGGCGTTGACCAGGTGGGCGCGCTTGTCGAACCGCCGCAGCATGAACTCCGGGACCGAGCGCACCTTCGAGCCGTAGTAGAACGGCATCATCACGACACCGAGGAAGAGCATCGCGGGGATCGCCCCGACCCAGAAGTAGTGCACGGTGGCGATGCCGAACTGCGCACCGTTGGCCGACATGCCCATGATCTCGACGGCGCCGAGGTTGGCCGAGATGAAGGCGAGACCAGTCACCCACGCAGGGAGCGAGCGCCCGGAGAGGAAGAAGTCCAGGGAGCTCGAGACCTGCCGGCGGGCCAGCAGACCGATGCCCATGACGAAGGCGAAGTAGACGAGGAGGATCAGGTAGTCGACGGGGCTGGCGTCGATCAGCGTCTCGGCCCTCACCCCCGCCGGGATGCCGTGTGCCACCGACTCCGCGAGTCCGACCACTGCGACCACCACCACTCCACGTCGAGGGGTGGGCACCGGCATCGGCGCCCACCCGGCACGCTAGCGGACCTCCGTCGGGATCACCCGCTGAGTTGACCGATATCTTCCACCGCGGTCCGTGGGCCGCCGGGCACGCCGTCCTCCTCGGACACCGCGCCGGCGAACTGGGCGGCATACAGGCGCGCGAATGCCCCACCCGACTCGAGGAGCCCGGCGTGCGAACCGCGCTCGACGATGTGGCCGTCCTCCATGACGAGGATGAGGTCGGCGTCGCGAATCGTCGACAGCCGGTGGGCGATGACGAAGCTCGTTCGGTCGGAGCGGAGCGCTGACATCGCGTGCTGGACGAGGAGCTCGGTGCGGGTGTCGACCGAGGAGGTCGCCTCGTCGAGGATCAGCAACGAGGGGGCTGCGATGAAGGCGCGGGCGATGGTGATGAGCTGGCGCTCACCAGAGCTGATGTTGTCGGCCTCCGCGTTCAGGACGGTGTCGTAGCCGTCGGGCAGGGAGTGGACGAAGCGATCGACGAAGGTCGCCTCGGCCGCGGCCTGGATCTCTTTCTCGGTGGCCCCGGGTCGCCCGTAGGCGATGTTGTCGCGGATCGTGCCACCGAACAGCCACGTGTCCTGCAGGACCATCCCGATCCGCGACCGCAGGTCGTGGCGGGTGAGGTGGGTGATGTCGACACCATCGAGGGTGATCCGACCGGCATCCAGCTCGTAGAACCGAAGGATCAGGTTGACCAGCGTGGTCTTTCCGGCGCCGGTCGGTCCGACGATCGCGACGGTCTGCCCCGGTTCGACCACGAGGTCGAGGTCCTCGATGAGCGGGACGTCCTTGCGGTAGGAGAACGAGACCCCCTCGAAGGCCACCTGTCCCCTGGGGTCCTCGATCCGCACAGGCTGGTCGGTGTCAGGTTCCTGCTCGGGCTCATCGAGCACCTCGAACACCCGCTCGGCAGAGGCGACTCCGCTCTGCACGAGATTTGCCATCGACGCCACCTGGGTGAGGGGCTGGGTGAACTGCCGGGAGTACTGGATGAACGCCTGGACATCACCCAGGCTCATCGAACCGGTCGCCACGCGGATGCCGCCGATCACCGCGATCACGACGTAGTTGAGGTTCCCGATGAACATCATCGTCGGCATGATGATGCCGCTGATGAACTGCGCCCGGAAGGTCGCGTGCTGGAGGGCGTCGTTGCGCACGGCGAACTCCCGGTCCTTCTCCTCCTGACGACCGAAGACCTTGACGAGCTCGTGCCCGGTGAAGGTCTCCTCCACGACCCCGTTGACCTCGCCGGTGCTCTTCCACTGCTGGACGAAGTGCTTCTGCGACCGCTTCCCGATGGCCGCCGTGACAAGCATCGTCACGGGGATCGTCACGAGCGCGATGATCGCCAGCATCGGCGAGATGTAGATCATCATCGCCACCATCGCGACGACCGTCAGCAACGAGGTGAGCAGCTGGCTCAGGGTCTGCTGGAGGCTCTGGGCGACGTTGTCGATGTCGTTGGTGACCCGGCTCAGCAGCTCGCCGCGTGGCTGGCCGTCGAAGTAGGGAAGCGGCAGTCGGGTGAGCTTCTCCTCCACGTCGCGGCGCAGTCGGAAGATCGTGCGGTTCACGACACCGGTGAGCACCAGGCCCTGGAGGAGCTGGAGCACCGCGGCGAGGACGTAGATCGACAGGACGATGAGGAGCACCCGGCCCAGTGCGGCGAAGTCGATGCCCTGACCGGGCACCACGTGGTCCATCGCCGAGAGCATGTCGGCGATGCGGTTCTCCCCCTGCGCGCGCAGCCCGGCCACGGCCTGCTCCTGGGTGGCGCCGGCGGGGATCCTCTGGCCGAAGACCCCGGCGAAGATCAGGTCGGTCGCGCCCCCGAGGATCTTGGGTCCGACGGCGTTGAGCAGGACGCTGCCCACACCAAGGGCGAGGACGCCCCACACGAGGAGGCGCTCGGGTCGGAGGAGGCCCAGCACGCGGCGGGCGGACGGTCCGAAGTTCTGCGACTTCTCGGCCGGCATCCCGATCTGGGCGTGCGGCGGTCCGCCACGTCGCACGGCACCGGGGCCGCGGCGGCTCTCTGCGGCCTTCTCCTCGGCCGTCTTCAGCTGCTCGCTCACGCCGCCTCCTCGATCGCCTGCTGGCTCTGGACGATCTCGCGGTAGGTGGGACAGCTCCCGAGGAGCTCCTCGTGGGTGCCCGTGCCCACGACCGCGCCGTCGTCGAGGACGACGATGCGGTCGGCACCGATGATGCTGGAGATGCGCTGGGCCACGACGATCACCACGGCATCGCGGGTCACCGGCCGCAGCGCCGCACGGAGTCGGGCATCTGTGGCGACGTCGAGCGCCGAGAACGCGTCGTCGAAGAGGTAGACGTCGGCGCGGCGCACGAGGGCCCGGGCGATCGCGAGCCGCTGGCGCTGGCCGCCCGAGACGTTGGTGCCACCCTGGGCGATCGGGGCCTGGAGACCGCCGGGCATCGCGCGGACGAAGTCCTCGGCCTGCGCGACCCGCAGCGCCTCCCAGAGCTGCTCGTCGGTGGCATCCTCGTCACCGAAGCGCAGGTTGGAGGCGATGGTGCCGGTGAACAGGTACGGCTTCTGGGGCACCAGGCCGAAGCGTGACCACAGGTCCTGGAGCGCGGCGTCGCGGATGTCGACCCCGCCGAGCAGCACCTGGCCCGAGGTGACGTCGTGCAACCTGGGGATGAGCCCCACCAGGGTGGTCTTGCCGGCGCCGGTGGACCCGACGATGGCGGTCGTCGTGCCCGGCTCGGCGAGCATCGACACCTCCCGCAGCACCGGCACCTCGGCACCGGGGTAGGCGAAGGTCACCCCGCGCAGCTCGATGGACGTGCGGCCGCTCGGGATGGCCACGGGCGCGGTCGGAGGCAGGACGGAGGAGTCGGTGTCGAGCACCTCCTGGATGCGCCCCGCGGAGACCGACGCCCGCGGGATCATCATCGACATGAAGGTCGCCATCATCACCGACATGAGGATCTGGATGAGGTAGGCCATGAACGCCGTGAGCGACCCGATCTGCATCTGGCCGCCCTCGACGCGGTGGGCACCGAACCAGAGCACGGCCACGGTGGACGCGTTGAAGATCACCATGACGATGGGAAAGGCCAGGGCCATCAACCGGCCGACCGCCAGCGCCGTTCCCGTGTAGGTGCGGTTGGCCTGCGCGAAGCGCTCCCGCTCGACGTCCTCACGAACGAAGGCCCGCACCACCCGGATGCCGGTGATCTGCTCCCGCAGAATGCGGTTGACCGAGTCGACAGCCTTCTGCATGGCCTGGAAGTGCGGGATCATCCGGGCGATCACGAGACCCACCGCGATGGCGAGCGCGGGGACGGCGATCGCGACCAGCCAGGACAGGCCGATGTCCTCGCGCAACGCCATGAAGATCCCGCCGACCATCATGATCGGGGCCGAGACCATGATCGCGAGGAACATGTAGACCACCTGCTGCACCTGGGTGACGTCGTTGGTGCTGCGCGAGATCAGGGTCGGAGCCCCGAAGCGGGACAGTTCCTGGGCGGAGAACTCGCCGACCCGGTGGAACACGGCGGCGCGCACGTCACGGCCCATCGACGCCGCCGACAGCGCGCCGATCCGGGTCGCGGAGATGGTGGCGACGATCTGCACGAGCGACACGGCGAGCATCGCGGCGCCGGCCCTGACGATGAAGCCGGTGTCACCGACCGCAACCCCCTCGTCGATGATCCGGCCGTTGAGGCTCGGGAGGTAGAGCGAGGCCAGGGTCCCCGCGAGCTGGAGGGCGAGCAGCACTGCCAGCAGACCGGCATACGGACGCAGGTGGGTTCGGACGAGGCGATACAGCATCAGGGCACCTTCCGCGTGCCGTCGAGGACGACGGAGACGATCCGGTCGGGGGTCAGCCCTTGACCGGGGAAGAACGGGTGCACGCTGGAGAGCGTGAGGTGGGCGAGGACCTCCACGACGTCCTCGACCGGCATCCGGAGGCTTTCCCGGTCCTCGCCGATGAGGTCGGCGAACGCGGCGGCGACCTCGGGGTCCGCTCCGCGGGCGCGGTGTGGGCGGTCACCGTGGCTGGGGGACACCCCGGCGGCGCGGACCGAGGACATCAGGTCGATGACTCGAGCCACGTGGGCCTGCATCACGGTGACGGCCTCGACCAGCCGGTGCTCCAGGGGCTGGTCGAGGCGGATCGACCGGAGCCGACTCACGGCATCGGTGGTGTCGAAGACCGAGGCGGCACAGGCGTGCACGAGCTCGTCCTTGCTTCCGAAGGCGCGGAACACGGTGCCCTCCGCGATCCCCGCGGCCTCGGCGACCTGCCGAGTGGTCAGTGCGGCTCCGTAGTCGCGTAGGAGCGGGATCGTCACCTCGACGAGCGAGGCGCGGCGCTCGTCAGGGCTCAGGGCAGGGGCGCGGGGGGTCATCCGGACAGCGTAAGTGAGTGAGCACTCACTCACAACCAGCTGTGGTCAGCGGGTGATCAGGCCGTCCTTGGCGGCGTCGCGCACGAAGGCCGCCACCTCCGCGCGCACCGCGCTGCCGTCGAGGTCGAGCAGCCCCGAGATCGCGGCTGCGGCCGCACCCGCCGACAGGTCGCCGTCGCAGACCGAGGAGAACGCGGCGGTGACGGTCGTCAGCGTGAGGTGGCGTCGCAGCCCGCCGCCCTGCCGGAGGACGATGGCCCTCGGGTCAGCGCTGCCGGGGGTCATGTGTCGCTCCTCGTGGACGTCTGCGGCGCAGGTCCACGCGACCTCCAGGACGGCGTCGTCATCGGCCTCGGTGAGCCAGGTGCGGGCGTCCAGTCCGGCGAGCACCGTTGCCCCCATGGGCGACTCCACCGGCCACGGCACGTCCATGAGGTCGAGGAACGGATCGCGATCGGTGCGCGGCCGTTGCAAGGTGATGACCCCGAAGCCGATGGAGGCCACGTCGCGCGCCTCGAAGTCGTCGAGCCACGCGGCATACATCGTGTTGAAGTCCGCCGTGCCGGGGTGGTGCCCGCCGTCACGGGCCCAGGTCTCGGCATACTGCGCGGGGTCCTGCACCTCACGCTGGACCACCCAGGCATCCAGCCCGGTGCCCTCGAGCCACGCGGTGACGCGCTCGGTCCACGTGGCACCGACGGGAACCTCCCAGTTGCCGAGGAACTGGGCGATGCCACCGGGTTCGAGGTGGTCGCCGACCGCGCGCACCAGGTCGCGGACGATCGCGTCGCCAGCGGCCCCGCCGTCGCGATACTCGAAGCGGGGCACCGCCCCGGAACGGGGGGTGATGACGAACGGTGGGTTGCTCACCACGAGGCCGAACCGCTCACCCCGCACCGGGTCGAGCATCGAACCGGCTCTGATCTCCCACTGCGCGTCATCGAGGGAGGCGTTGAACCGGGCGTAGCCCAGGGCCCGCTCGGAGAGGTCCGTGACGACGACCTCGTCGGCGTGGGCATCGAGGTGCAGCGCCTGGACCCCGCAGCCGGTGCCGAGGTCCAGGGCCCGCTCGACGTGCGGGCGGGGTGTCCAGGACGCGAGGGTCGTCGACGCACCGCCGATCCCCAGCACGTGGTCCTCGCGCAGCGGTTTCCCTGTCGCGAGCTCCGCGAGATCGGAGGCGACCCACCAGTCGGCGCCGCCACCGGCATACGGCCTCAGGTCGCACAGCGCGACCACGCCGTCACCCTCGGGAGCGATGAGCCCGAGCTCGAGGGCGCCCGTGACACCCAGGGTGGGAAGAGCGCCGGCGACCTCGGCCGCGTCGACGGGGTCGCCGAGGGTGAACAGCCGCACCAGGACGGCGCAGGGCTCACCCGACCGGCCCGTCACGCGCTGCGCGGGGAGGGACTGCTCGCGGTCCAGGGCGGCGCAGGCCAACGGTCGGAGCAGGTCGGTCACCCCTTGGACGGTGAACCGCGAGGACACCAGGTCGGCGCGGAGCAGCCCGAGGAGGCGCGGGTCGGTGCGGGGCGTGTGGGTGCTCATCAGGGACGAGCGTATGCCGTGCCCCCCGGTCCGCGACCCGGCATCCCGGTTTCGCCACCGAGGCGGGCACACCGGCGAGGTGAGGGCCTGACGAAAAGGGCCGACGGGGCCGGGCTCCTCACGGAACCCGGCCCCGTCGTGCGGGTGGTGGGGTCAGCTGATCCCGACCGGTGACTGCTTCTCGATGGGGGCGTCGTCGGGGTCGATGTCGCCGCCGATCGCAAGGTCCTTGCTCTTGGAGTAGGCGACCGAGGCCGCCACGATGACCAGAGCGACAGCCGCGATGCCGTAGCGGATCGGCGCCGAGGCGTCCGGGCCGATCGACAGGGTGACGATGGCCGGCGCGATGAGCACCGAGACCAGGTTCATCACCTTGAGCAGCGGGTTGATCGCCGGGCCGGCGGTGTCCTTGAAGGGGTCACCGACGGTGTCACCGATGATCACGGCCTCGTGGGCATCACTGCCCTTGCCGCCGTGGTGACCGTCCTCGACGATCTTCTTCGCGTTGTCCCACGAACCGCCCGCGTTGGCGAGGAACACGGCCATCAGTGCGCCCGAGCCGATCGCACCACCGAGGAACCCTGCCAGCGGTCCGACACCGAGGCCGAACCCGACTGCCACCGGCATCAGGGCCGCCAACAGGCCGGGGGTCGCGAGCTCGCGCAGCGAGTCGCGGGTGCAGATGTCGACGACCTTGCCGTACTCGGGCTTGGTCGTGCCCTCCATGATCCCGGGGATGTCGCGGAACTGGCGCCGCACCTCGAAGACGATCGCACCGGCTGCACGCGTGACCGCGTTGATGGCCAGGCCGGAGAAGAGGAAGACCACGGCCGCACCGAGGATGACGCCGACGAGGGTGTTGGGCGCGGTGATCAGGCCGAACGCGTTGTTGAGGAAGTCGCTGCCCTCCTTCTCGGAGATGCCCGCCGCGTCCAGCTCGCGCACCGCGCTCTGCCAGGCGTCGGTGTAGGAGCCGAACAGTGCAGTAGCCGCAAGCACAGCGGTCGCGATCGCGATGCCCTTGGTGATCGCCTTCGTGGTGTTGCCGACGGCGTCGAGGTCGGTGAGGATCTGCGCACCCTCTTCGTCGATGTCGCCGGACATCTCGGCGATGCCCTGGGCGTTGTCGGAGACCGGACCGAAGGTGTCCATGGCCACGATGACACCGACCGTGGTCAGCAGGCCACAGCCCGCGAGCGCCACGAGGAAGAGCGCCAACGCGGTCGAGCCACCACCGAGGAGGAAGGTGAGGTAGACCGCCCCGGCGATGATGCCGGCCGTGAACACGGCCGACTCCAGTCCCACGCCGATGCCCGAGAGGACGACCGTTGCCGGGCCGGTGAGCGAGGTACGGGCGACGTCCATGGTGGGTCGCTTGTCGGTGCCGGTGTAGTGGCCGGTCAGCCAGAGGATGACCCCCGCGAGGACGATGCCGATGATCACCGCGAGCAGCGCCGTCAGGCGCGGGTCGCCGGAGAGCGCCGCAACCTCCTGGTTGACCTGGGCCTCGCTCAGACCCTTGAAGAGGCCGGCGTAGGTCGAGGGGAGGTAGGTGTAGGCCGCGACGGCGGAGAGCACGGCCGAGACCGCGGCGGCGATGTAGAAGCCACGGTTGATGGCCTTGAGGGCACTCTCGCCCGGTCGGGCCTTGGTGATGAAGACACCCAGCAACGCGGTGACGGCGCCGATGGCGGGGATGATGAGGGGGAAGACGAGGCCGTACTCACCGAACGCGACCGAGCCGAGGATCAGGGCGGCGACGAGGGTCACGGCATAGGACTCGAAGAGGTCAGCTGCCATACCGGCGCAGTCGCCGACATTGTCCCCGACGTTGTCCGCGATCGTCGCGGCGTTGCGCGGGTCGTCCTCGGGGATACCGGCCTCGACCTTGCCGACGAGGTCGGCACCGACGTCGGCGGCCTTGGTGAAGATGCCACCACCGACACGCATGAACATCGCGAGGAGGGCGGCGCCGAAGCCGAAGCCCTCGAGCACCTTGGGGGCGTTGCCCTTGTAGAGGAGCACCACGGTGGCGGCGCCGAGCAGGCCCAGCCCCACGGTCGCCATGCCGACGGCCCCACCGGTGCGGAACGCGATCCGGACGCCCTTGTCGCGGTCGCCGTCACGCGCGGAGGAGGCCACGCGCATGTTGGCCTTGGTCGCGAGGTTCATCCCGAAGT
>JBDSNZ010000059.1:0-4400 GCA_039915055.1 Ornithinibacter sp. | reverse complement strand
TGTGACGAGGTAGGACCTCCGATCACGGGGCGCACCACGGCAGTCCCAGCACCCGGCGACGGGTGACGGGCAGGGTGCGTTGCAGGCGCCAGGCAGGGGCCGCACCCTCGCGGTCCCGACGCAACTGACCACCACAGAGCAAGGAGAACGACGATGGCCGTCGTCACCATGCGCCAGCTCCTCGAGAGCGGCGTCCACTTCGGGCACCAGACCCGCCGTTGGAACCCGAAGATGAAGCGCTTCATCATGACCGAGCGCAACGGCATCTACATCATCGACCTGCAGCAGTCGGTGACCTACATCAACAACGCGTACGAGTTCGTCCGGGAGACCGTCGCCCACGGTGGCACGATCCTCTTCGTCGGCACCAAGCGTCAGGCGCAGGAGCCCATCGCCGAGCAGGCGACCCGCGTGGGCATGCCCTACGTGAACCACCGTTGGCTCGGTGGCATGCTCACCAACTTCCAGACGATCTCCAAGCGGCTCACCCGCCTCAACGAGCTCGAGGAGCTCGACTTCGACGACGTGGCCGGCTCGGGCTTCACGAAGAAGGAGCTGCTCATCTTCAAGCGGGAGCGGGACAAGCTCCAAAAGACCCTGGGCGGCATCCGCACCATGGGCAGGGTCCCCTCGGCCGTGTGGATCGTCGACACCAAGAAGGAGCACCTGGCCGTCGACGAGGCCCGCAAGCTGGGGCTTCCGGTCATCGCGATCCTCGACACCAACTGCGACCCCGACGAGGTCGACTACAAGATCCCCGGCAACGACGACGCGATCCGCTCGGTCACCCTGCTCACCCGGGTCATCGCCGACGCTGTCGCGGACGGCCTGATGTCCCGTGCGGGTGCCCGAGGCGCCGAAGGCGAGGCGGCCCAGGTCGCCGACGAGCCGCTCGCCGAGTGGGAGCGTGAGCTCCTCGCCGGTGACGCCGCACAGACCACGGATGCCGTGGCCCCCGAGGCCGGCGAGACCGCTGCCGCTGCCGCCCCCGAGGCAGCAGAGGCCGAGGTCACCGCCGTGCCCGCCGAGGCTCCTGCCGATGAGGCCGCTCCGGCCACCGACGCTCCGGCCACAGAGGCTCCTGCTGATGAGGCCGCTCCGGCGACCGAGGCTCCTGCCGACGAGGCCCCCGTGGCCACCGAGGCTCCTGCCGACGAGGCCCCCGTGGCCACCGACGCTCCTGCCGACGAGGCCACTCCGGCCACCGAGGCGGAGCAGGCCTGAGCCCCCTCCCGATCCGAGACCGCACACCGAAAGAAGCGATAACGACTCATGGCGAACTACACCGCCGCTGACATCAAGGCGCTCCGGCAGTCCACCGGCGCGGGCATGCTCGACGTCAAGAAGGCCCTCGAGGAGGCTGACGGCGACCGCGACAAGGCCACCGAGATCCTCCGGGTCAAGGGCCAGAAGGGCGTCACCAAGCGCGAGGGCCGCACGGCCTCCAACGGTTTGGTCATCGCCCGGGCCTCCGGTGGCGAAGGCACCCTGGTCGAGGTCCTGTGCGAGACCGACTTCGTCGCCAAGGGTGAGAAGTTCCTCGCCCTGGCCGACCAGGTCCTCACCCAGGCCGTCGACACCAAGGCGGCCGACGCCCAGGCACTGCTCGCGACCACGCTTCCCGACGGTCAGACCGTTCAGGAGCTGCTCGACGGCGCCAACGCCAGCATCGGCGAGAAGATCGAGGTCAAGCGAGTGGCCCGCCTGGAGGGCGAGCACGTCGTCTCCTACCTGCACAAGACGAGCCCCGACATGCCTGCGCAGATCGGTGTCCTCGTGGCGACCGCCGGTGGCGACGAGCAGGTTGCGCGCGACGTCGCGATGCACGTCGCGGCCTTCAGCCCCACCGTCCTCACCCGCGCGGAGGTGGACGAGACCACGGTGGCGAACGAGCGCCGCGTGGCCGAGGCCACCGCCAAGGAGGAGGGCAAGCCCGAGGCCGCCCTGGCTCGCATCGTCGAGGGCCGGGTCAACGGCTACTTCAAGGAGAACGTCCTGCTGGAGCAGCCGTTCGCCAAGGAGCCCAAGAAGACCGTCGCCAAGGTGCTCGAGGAGTCCGGGGCCGACGCCAAGGGCTTCGTCCGCTACCGCGTGGGCGCCTGACAGCAGGGCCTCACCACGCAGCATCCGGTATGCCGTCCACTCACCAGAGCGGGCGGCATACCGCGCTCTGCGGCCGGGGGGCCTGAGCCGGGGGCCTGAGCCGGCTGCTCCAGATCGGCCGAGCCGAGCGGGTCGGCTCAGGAGTCGAGGACGCCGCGACCGGTCACGGGTGGGCGGTCGCTCCACGGGAAGGTGACCCACCGGTCGGTCTCGCGCCAGACGTAGTCGGGTCGCACGACCGAGCGTGGCTTGGCGTAGATCGTGGCGGTGCGCACCTCCCCGACCTTGCCCGCGCAGAACTGCTGCACCGACTCCAGGGTGAGTCCGGTGTCGGCCACGTCATCGGCCACGAGCACCAGCGCATCGTGCAGGTCCACGAAGTCGGGGGCCGGAGGCAGGATGCGCGGCACCTCCAGCCGCTCCTCGACCCCTGTGTAGAACTCGACGTTCATCGTGTAGGTGTTCTTCACGCCCAGGGCGTAGCCCAGCGCGCCGCCGATGAGCAGACCGCCCCGCGCGATCGACAGGATCATGTCGGGCACCCGGTCGGCGGCGATCCGCTCCGCGAGGTCCCACACGGAACGGTCGAAGTCAGCCCAGGTGAGAATCTCGCGAGTGTCGTCCACGCACGCATCCTCGCACCGGAGCGCACCGGAGGTGCACCATCAACGCCGCGAGAGAGGCCGACGCCGCGCCCTCGGGGTGCCCGGGGGTCTCTCCCACGCGGCCGGCGCTCCTCACCGTCGATCCGCGTGCCTCCCGGAGCCAACGGCGAGCCGGTGGGCACCGTGCAGACCGAGCAGGACCAGCGCCCAGGTCCATGGTCCCCACAGCACGCCACCGATGCCGTCCCAGACGGTGTCCGTCGTGGACGAGGAGGGCTCCTCCTGGGCCGCTCGGATCGCGGAGCTGGTGGCCATCAGGGCCAGTGCGCAGGACAGTGCGACCGTCTGCCAGGCCAGCCACCGCGGGCCGTCGTGGGTGAGCATCGCGGCCACGGCGAACGCCAGCACCGCGGCGGCCGCACCGTATCCCCCGGCGGAGAGGAGGTAGTCGCCAGCGTCAGGGGAGTCGCCGAAGAACTGGAGCCAGATCGCGCCGTAGCCGACCAGCGCCCCGTTCAGGGCGGTGACGAGGACGGCCCCCACCCAGGCGAGCGTGACCCGGGTGCGGCGGGAGGGGACGGCAGTCATCTCTGACTCCCTGGCGGCTGGGGGCACACCCTCAGCCTCGGGGGATCGCGGGCTCAGCGGTATCCGGCCCTGTACTCAACCGGCGGTGGCACGCGGCGACGGCCGGGAGGGTGTGCTCCGGCATCCGGGCTGGCCTCCGGTGGGCCCACCGCCCACCGTGTGACAGGATCGGGCGACCGCCATGACCCTGCCAGGAGGCCCCATGAGCACGCACGCCCTGACCGAGGCTTCCCCGTCCCCAGAGCAGACCGATCGCCCCCGGCGCGTCCTGCTCAAGCTCTCCGGTGAGGTCTTCGGCGGCGGCAGCGTGGGCGTCGATCCCGACATCGTGCGGGGCATCGCGCGCCAGATCGCGGCAGCGGTGCGCGAGGGCATCGAGGTGGCGATCGTCGTCGGCGGTGGCAACTTCTTCCGCGGCGCCGAGCTGCAGCAGAAGGGGATGGACCGCAGCCGGGCCGACTACATCGGCATGCTCGGCACCGTGATGAACTGCCTGGCCCTGCAGGACTTCCTGGAGAAGGAGGGCATCGACACCCGCGTCCAGACGGCGATCACGATGGGCCAGGTTGCCGAGCCCTACATCCCCCGGCGCGCCATCAGGCACCTGGAGAAGGGCCGGGTCGTGATCTTCGGCGCAGGGGCCGGGATGCCGTTCTTCTCCACCGACACCGTCAGCGCCCAGCGCGCACTGGAGTGCCGCTGCGACGCCGTCCTGATGAGCAAGAACGGTGTTGACGGCGTCTACGACTCCGACCCCCGCAGCAACCCCGACGCGCGCAAGCTCGACACGGTCACGTTCGCGGACGCGCTGCGCAGCGGGCTCAAGGTCGTCGATGCGGCCGCGTTCAGCCTCTGCATGGACAACGCGCTCCCGATGGTCGTGTTCGGGATGGAGGGCGACGGGAACATCACCCGAGCCCTGCGAGGTGAGCCGATCGGCACGCTGGTCTCCGCAGGGTGACCCCACCCGAGGCTCCGCTTTGACACACTGGCACCCACACCGCCGCGTCCCCACGCGGCATACCGAAGGAGAACCGCCGCGATGATCGACGAGACCTTGTTCGAGGCCGAGGAGAAGATGGAGAAGGCCGTCGAGGTCGCGAA
>JBDSNZ010000040.1:0-12681 GCA_039915055.1 Ornithinibacter sp. | reverse complement strand
CCCTCGCCCGGGACACCCCGCCCAACGGACCCGAGCACGATCGACCAATAGGTCACGCGAGCACCCACACCCAGCCCAACGGACCCGAGCACGATCGACCAATAGGTCACGCGAGCACCCACACCCAACCCGACGGACCCGTGCACGATCGACCAATAGGTCAGTTGAGAACCGGCGGGGGCGTCGCGCTCCGAGGCACGGGTGTCGTGGTGCGCCACCCCGGTGACGTCATCGCCGTCGCCGGGGTCGATCTCGAGCTTTGCCGCGGCGAGGTGATGGCCCTGATGGGCCGCAACGGCTCCGGCAAGTCCTCCCTGCTGTGGGCACTGCAGGGCAGCGGCCCGCTGACGAGCGGTGCGGTCGAGGTGATCGGGGCCGACGGCACGTGGAGCGCACCGGCATCCTTGGCTCCACGCGAGCGTCGGGCCCGGGTCGGGCTGGTGCCCCAGAGTGCGAGCGACCTGCTCTACCTCGACACCGTCGCGGCTGAGTGCGCCCAGGCCGACCGCGAGAGCGGGATGCCGGGTGGCACGTGCGCCGCCCTGCTCGCCGAGCTGGTGCCCGGCATCCCCCCCGACCGCCACCCGAGAGATCTCTCGGAGGGACAGAAGCTGAGCCTGGTGCTCGCGGTGCAGCTCAGCGCAGACCCGCCCGTGCTGCTCCTCGACGAGCCGACCCGCGGGCTCGACCCGTCGGCCAAGGCGACGCTCAGCGGCATCCTGCGTGATCTTGCCGCCCGTGGCCGCTCGGTCACCGTGTCCACGCACGACGTCGAGTTCGTCGCGGAGTGCTCCGACCGCGTCGTGGTGCTGGCCGCAGGCGAGGTCGTCGCCGACGGGCCCACCGCAGAGGTCGTCGTGTCATCACCCGCGTTCGCACCCCAGGTGGCCAAGGTGACCGCCCCCGGGCCGTGGCTCACCGTCGGTCAGGTGCGCGACGCGCTGTCGGAGGCGATGGCATGAGCGACCCCACCCCAGCGAGCACCACCCCCGGGACGCGGCAGGTGAGCACGCCACGCCAGCTGCGCGTGGTGCGGATGCGACCGCGGTCCGCCGCGGCGGTCGCCCTCGTGAGCATCACCGGGCTCATCGCCTTCGGGTGGCCACTCTTCGTGACTCCGGGCTCGGCGCTGGCGCACGGCACCGACGCGCCGCTGGTCTTCGCTCTCGTCCTCCCGTTGCTGCTCGCCGTGGTGCTCGCGGAGATGAGCGAGGGCGGGATGGACGTCAAGGCCGTCGCGATGCTCGGCGTGCTCTCGGCGGTCGGCGCGGCGCTTCGGCCACTGGGAGCCGGCACCGCCGGGCTGGAGACGGTCTTCTTCCTGCTCGTCCTCGGGGGTCGGGTCTTCGGGGCCGGCTTCGGTTTCGTGCTGGGTGCAACGACCCTCTTCGCCTCGGCGCTGATCACGGGCGGGGTCGGGCCCTGGCTGCCCTTCCAGATGCTCGGTGCCGCCTGGGTGGGCTGGGGCGCCGGGTTGCTGCCCCCGCTGCGAGGCCGATGGGAGGTGGCCATGCTCGCCGCATACGGTGCGATCTCCGGGCTCGTCTACGGCCTGCTGCTCAACTTCTCCTTCTGGCCCTTCGCCACCGGGCTCGGCGGCGGGCTGTCGTTCGTCGCGGGTGCTCCCGTCAGCGAGAACCTGCACCGATTCCTCGTCTTCAGCGTCTCGACGAGCCTGGGTTGGGACATCGGGCGCGCCCTGACCAACGTCGTGCTCATCCTCGTCACCGGCCGGGCGGTGCTGGGGGCGTTGCGACGGGCCGCACGGCGCGCAGCCTTCGAGGAACCGGTGGCGTTCGAGCGGGCGGACGGTTCACCGAGCACGCCCTCGCACGACGATCCCGTGTTCAGCGATCGCCCACCCCACGCGGATCGGCCCACCGACTTGGCACAATCGAGCCCATGAGCTCCCTCGACCTCGACCGAGACCGCGCCTGGCTGAGCCGGGAGGAGCTGGATGCCGCACGGGCCCGCCTGCCGATCCTCTACGTCGACGCGGTGCCGGTGCGGGTGGACGAGCGCGGCCAGGTCCGCGCGGTGGGGGTGCTCCTGCGCCTGGACACCGAGGGCACCGTCTCGCGAGAGCTGGTCTCCGGCCGGGTGCTGCACCACGAGCGGGTCCGCGATGCGCTGCTCCGCCACATCGAGAAGGACCTCGGGCCGATGGCGCTGCCACGGGTGCCGGTGAGCCCGCAGCCGTTCACCGTGGCCGAGTACTTCCCCACGCCCGGGGTCACCCCGTTCCACGACCCGCGCCAGCACGCCGTGTCACTCGCGTTCGTCGTCCCGGTGGCGGGTGACTGCGCACCCCAGAACGACGCCCTCGACCTCACCTGGCTCACGCCCGACCAGGCGCTCGACCCCGGCATCCAGGCCGAGATGGACCGCGGTCACGGAGTCCTGCTGCGGCAGGCCCTCGCCCACCTGGGCCACCCCGTCTGAGCCCTCGAACGAGCCTCAGGCGCGACGCGCGACGTAGACCAGGAAGTCGTCCTCGGGCGTGGGTGGCAGGTCGTTGTACTGCCCCAGCACATCCACCGAGACGAAACCAGCCCGCTCGAGCATCAGGACCAGCTCGCCGCGGACGTAGAGGTTCACCGTGAGCCGGTGCCGTTCCTGCGAGAGGAGCACCTCGCCCCGCCACTGCCGCGCATGGATCTCCCACGCCTCCTGCTGGGCGAGGGGGTCCAGCGCGAGGAGCCGCGAGGTGAGGGAGTAGTCGGTGCCGTCAGGCGCGCGATGTCGCTGCGCCTCCTCGGGCTCGTGCTCCGGCAGACCGGCGCGCAGCCCCTTGGGCCACAGACTCCAGTGGCCGGGGTCGGAGTAGGGGACCTCGTTGTCGAGCACCAGCACGCCTCCGGGCTCGAGGTGGTCGTGCAGGCGGCGCAGAGCCTCGTGGTCCTGCTCGCGGGTCGAACCGAGCCCGAGCCCACCGCAGCAGAAGATCGTGCGGTAGCGGCGCAACAGGTCGAGCTCATGCATTGGCTGGCACACCAGCGTCGGGCTCGCCCCGGCGGCTTCGCTCGCCTCGCGGCAGCGGGCGAGCATGTCGGCGGAGGCATCGCACCCGTCGACGTCGAGCCCGTCCGCCACATAGGGGACGAGCAGCCTGCCGGCGCCGCAGGCGACGTCCAGAGCCGGCTGGCCACCGCTCACGAACCGGCGGAAGTAGTCGATCTCGGGGCCAGTACGCCGAAAGAGGGCCCACCACTGGGCCACCAGCCCGTGGTGCCAGCTCTGCGGTTCCACCGAGGTCATGCCCGACCCTAGCGACGACGGGCCGCGGCGGTCACTCCTTTTGGGTCAGCCGCTGAACTTGTCGCGGGTGCGGGTCATGTCATGGGCATCCGCAGCGGCGGACTCCGCCGGGGTCGGGGCGGTGCCCCCCAGTCTGGCCGGGACGTAGCGCAGGTCATCTCCGTGCAGGGTCGGGTAGGCCGCCTGCTGCGCATCGAGCTGGGCCTGCATCGCGATGCGCAGCCGCACTCCCGCGGCCGTGACGTCCTCCCGACGCTCCAGGTGGATCGGCTCCCCGACCGTGATGCTGATCGGCACGTTGGCCCGGCCCAGGTGCTTGGGCAGGTTCTTGGTCCAGACCCGCTGGCCACCCCAGATGGTCACGGGGAGGATCGGGACGCCTGCCACCTGGGCCATCTTCACGGCACCGGGCTTGAACTCCTTGAGCTCGAAGGAGCGCGACATCGTGGCCTCGGGGAACACCCCGACGATCTCGCCGGCGCGCAACGCCCGGATGGCCGCCGCGAACGCCTCGCCACCCTTGTGCCGGTCCACCGGGATGTGGTGCATGCCGCGCATCAGCGGCCCCGCAACCCGATGACCGAAGATCGACTTCTTCGCCATGAACCGCACGTAGCGGCGGCGCGGCCAGGTCGCGAGACCGGCATACATGAAGTCCAGGTATGCCGTGTGGTTGATCGCCACGATCGCGCCACCCTCACGGGGCACGTGCTCCGCACCGGTGATGGTGAATCGGTTCCCCTGGAGGAAGAAGACCGTTTTCGCAGCGGCGATGACGGTCCGGTAGAAGGGTTCCATGAGTGCAGCCTAGGGCAGACGGGCCCGTGCTCCCGCGTGCGTCATTCCACCCGCGGGGGGTGCCACGCGAGCTGGAGCACCTGGTCACCCAGGTCGCGGGAGACGATCCTCGCCCGGCCCGGTGGCTGGGCACTCGCCTTAACCCTGCCGATGAGCGCCCCTTCGTCCGGGCTGCCGCTGAGCAGGATGCCGGGCGAGCCCAGGTCGCGCACGGACTGGATCACCGGCTCGAACATCGCCCGGGAGGCACCCCCGCTGCGTCGGGTGATGACCAGGTGCAGCCCCACGTCACCGGCCTGGGCGAGCAGCGGCACCAGAGGGCGGAGCGGGCTGCCGGCCGAGGTGACCACCAGGTCGTAGTCGTCGACGAGGAAGTACACCTCGGCGCCCTTCCACCACGACCGGGCCCGGAGCTGCTCGGCGGTGACGTCGGGGCCGGGTAGGCGGGTGCGCAGGAACTCCACGATCCCCTCGACGGCGGAGCTCGCCTGCTCCTCGGTCGTGAGGTACTCACCCAGGTGCTCCTCGGGCAGCTCCCCGAGTAGGGCCCGCCGGTAGTCCACGACGAAGAGCTTCGCCTGGTCGGGTCGGTGCAGCCGGGCGACCTCGTGCGCGTAGGCGCGCAGGAACGCCGACTTTCCGCTGTCGGCATCACCGAAGAGGTAGAGGTGGGGCTCCTCGAGCAGGTTCAGGCCGATGGGCGAGAGCGACGCCTCGTCCAGGCCCAGGAGTAGCCTGCGGTCCTGCGGGCCGGCGAGCTCGCGCACCGCGTCGAGGGTGACTCTCTCGGGAAGGAGTCGCAGCTTGGGGCCACGCGGGCCGGTCCACGCGGCCTCCACGCGTGCGACGAGATCCTCCACGCCGTCGCCGAGGTCGTCGACGCTGCCGCTGCCGTCGACCCGCGGCACGCCGCCGAGGAAGTGGTGGCGGGCCATCGTCAGCCCGCGGCCGGGTCGGGACTTCGGCACGCTCGCCGCCATCCGGCGGTCGACCTCGGAGTCGGTGGGGTCGCCCAGTCGCAGCTCGACCCGGGTGCCGAGCACGTCGCGGATCTGGTTGCGGAAGTCCATCCACCGCGAGCTCGTGGCCACCACGTGCACCCCGAAGGTCAGGCCGCGACCGGCGAGCTCCTGGATCTGGGCCTCGAGCTCGTCGAACTCGGCTCGGATGGTGGGCCATCCGTCGACCACGAGGAACACGTCGCCGTAGCCGTCGTCGACCCGCCCCGTCGCGCGCCGCCGACGGTAGGTCTCGATTGAGTCGATCCCGTTGTCGCGGAAGTAGGTCTCCCGGGCGTCGACGATGCCCCTGAGCTCGGCGACGAGGCGGCGCACCACCTCGGGTTCGCTGCGGTTGGCCACCCCCGCCACGTGGGCCAGCTTCGCCAGGGGGGTGAACGTGCCGCCGCCGAAGTCGAGGACGTAGATCTGACTCTCGAGCGGGGTCGTCGTCAGCGCGATCGACGCCACGATCGTGCGCGCCATCGTGCTGCGTCCGGAGCGCGGGCCACCGACCACGGCCACGTGACCCGCTGCCCCGCCGAGCCGGAGCACGTACAGCTCGCGGCGCTGCTCCAGCGGTCGGTCCACGATGCCGACGGGCAGCACGTAGGAGCCCTTCTCCCGCCAGCGACGACTGACCAGGCCGAGCTCCGGGTCGGGCGCCAGGTCACCCAGCAGCTCGTCCATCGAGCTCGGCACGTCGAGCGGTGGGAGCCACACCTGGTGGGCGGGTCGACCATGGCCCTTCATCCGCGCGACCGCGATGTCGAACACGGCCCGGGTCTCCTCCGGCTCCGCGGGCCCTGCGGCAGGCTGCTGCGGCCCACGCCGACCGGCGACCACCGGCGCCAGGGTGTAGGGAAGGATCTCGGCGGAGGACGTGGGGCCCGACCCCTCGCCGGAGACGGCACGGCGGCGGCGGGTGCGAGGTGGCCCCGAGACGTACGCCGCCTTGAACTTGGTCAGGGTGGTCTGGTCGGGCTTGAGGTAGCCCAGACCGGGAATCGGAGGAAGCTCATAGGCATCCGGGACGCCGATGACGGTGCGGGACTCCGCCGCCGAGAAGGTGCGCAGACCGATCCGGTAGGACAGGTGTGACTCCAGGCCGCGCAGCCGTCCCTCGTCCAGCCGCTGCGAGGACAGCAGAAGGTGCATGGACAGAGACCGGCCCAGTCGCCCGATCGCCACGAAGAGGTCGGCGAACTCGGGCTTGGCGCTGAGCAGCTCGGAGAACTCGTCGGCGACGATGAGCAGCGCGGGCAACGGCTCCAGGGCGGCGCCCTGGGCGCGAGCCTTCTCGTAGTCGGTGACGTTCGAGAAGTTGCCGGCCGAGCGCAGCAGCTCCTGGCGCCTGGTCATCTCACCCTGGAGCGCGTCCTGCATGCGCTCCACGAGGGTGAGCTCCTGGCCGAGGTTGGTGATGACCGCGGACACGTGAGGCAGGTCAGCCATGCCCGCGAACGTGGCGCCACCCTTGAAGTCGACGAGCACGAAGTTGAGGGCCTCGGGCGAGTGCGTCATCGACAGGGCCAGCACCAGGGTGCGCAGCAGCTCGGACTTCCCCGAGCCGGTTGCTCCGATGACCAGACCGTGCGGGCCCATCCCCTGCTGCGCCGACTCCTTGATGTCCAGCGCGACCACTGCTCCCGCCTCGTCCACGCCGAGGGGCACCCGGAGCCGGTCCCGCTGGAGGCGAGGACGCCACGCCGCCTCGGGGTCGAAGTCGCGAGGGTCCCCCGTGCCCAGGAGGTCGACCAGCTCGGTCGAGGCGGTGAGGGCGTCGCGCACCTCGGGCTCGTCACCGGCATACCGCGGCGCGAGGCGACGTGCCGCAGCCTCGGCCCGCACCGTGGAGATCTGGTCGGCGGTCCCGAGTGCGGTGCCGCGAGCAAGGCTGATCACCTCGAGGGGCACGGTGCCCGCACGCGGACCGCGATCGAGCACGGTGCCGACCGCCAGCCGCAGCGTCGAAGTGGAGACGAGCTCCCCCCACTGCTCGGGGAGGTCGAGCACGGTGACACCGAGCACGCCCTCGGGCGTGATCAGCGGGTTGCCGGGCGGGGCGTGACCGCCATCCACGACGACGAGGAGGTGCGGGAGAGCGGGCTGCTCACTGGGGCCGAAGCGTGGTCGCTCGACGAAGTCGTGCTGCAGGAGCGGCAGCAGGTCGTGCACCGACTCCCCGACCAGCCGCACCGGTCCGACGGCGTCGTGCTCGCGCGGGCTGAGCGCGTGCGGCAGCCACTTCAGCCACTCCCAGTCCGAGCGAGCCTCGCGTGAGACCAGCGCCGCGATGACCAGGTCGTCGGGGGCGTGCTGGAGCGCGGCCGAGAGCACCATCGAGCGGGCCAACGACCGGGCCGGTCCGACATCGCCGGTCACCTCGACGTGTGCCCACGCACGCAGGGCTGCGGATGCCGCGAGGCCGGGCTGGACGTGGTGGGTGGACAGCAGGCGGTGCAGGGCCGACGCGGCCACCGGGTCGAGCTGGGCCAGCGGCGGGGTCTCCGGTGGCTCCAGGGTCAGGCACAGGGGTTGCGCAGTGGTGCCCATCCGCACCTGGAGGAAGTCCTGGTCGGCGGCGCTGCGCTCCCAGACCCTGGTTCCCTCGGCCGCGATCATGGGCAGCGACGCGGGATCAGGGTAGTCCCACAGCGAGGCCCGACGCTGGCGGGTCGCGGCCTCGCGGATCGTGCCCCTGACCTCGGCCAGGTAGGCGAGGTACTCACGGCGCGCGGCGAGCACCCCCGCGGTGTGCTGCTGGCGCTGACGCACCCCGCTGGCGAGCACGAAGCCGACCGAGGCCACGAGGAACATGCCGGCCGTGAACCACGCGCGGGGCCCGTCCTGCGACATGGCGACGAAGCCGATGGTGCCGAGCGAGCCGAGCATCGGCACCGCCTGGAGGAGCAGCCCGCTGGCACCCTCGGAGGGGGTGATCTCCGGCGGTGGCTGCAGCACGATCCGCCCGGTCGGCACCTGGGGTGCCTGTTCCCGGGCACCGCGACGCGCCGCCACCGTCATGAACGTGCCTCCCCGGGTCCAGCGTCGCGAACGGACCCACCGTACCCGTGGCTATTGTTCTTCCAGGACACCGTGGGGGGTTCGAGCGCACCGGAGCAGGAGGGGACGTGGCCACGCCGACGCACCAGCTGACCCTCGTCGCCGACGAACGCTCCTACGACCTCGTGGTGCCCGTCGGCGCGCGGGTCACCGACGTGCTCTCCGTCCTCGGGATCTCCTCCAGCGCCACCCCGAGCTCGGTGGCCACCCCCGGCGGCCACGTCTACGGTCCACAGGACCGACTGGGTGAGGACCTCACCAGCGGAACCGTACTGACCGTCGTGCGCACGACGACCCACCAGCTCCACCGCGACGTCGTGAGCACCGACCGGTCGTCCTCGGCACCGGGCGCTCGTGCCGGGGCGCCGGCATCCGCCGGGGGTGGGCGAGCGGTGACCGCTCGCCCGGGCACCGCACCCGCGATCGACGACTCGACCCGGCGGCGCGAGGACCTCGACCCTGACGCCACCATCACCCGGTCCATGCTGGCGGCCGGTCGGCCCGGGCGCAGGGCCCCGAGGGCCAGGGCCCGACAGCAGCCCGTCACCGTGCCCGGCCTGCTGGTCGGCATCGCTGCGGTCTCGCTGGTCGGCTCGCTCGCAGCACTCGGCAACCCGGCACCAGCTGATGCCGCGTTCCTGCTCGTGCCCGTGACCCTCGCTCGGTGGGTCACCACCGGGCTGCTCCTCGCAGCCGCAGTCATGGCGACCATCGGGCCGCTGGCGCGCCTGCGCGAGGCCAGCGTCGTGCGGCTGGCCGCAGCACCGGCCCTCGCGGTCGCCGCCGGCCTCACCGTCCCGTTGCCCGACTCCCCCGACCGCATCGCCGTGTCGGGAGTGCTCGGCTGCGCACTCGGTGCCGCCACCCTGGCGCTGGGCGGGGTGGAGGACCGCGGTCCGACCCGCGCCGCGCGCACCGCCATGGCGAGCCTGGGCGCGATCGCCCTGGTCCTGGCCGCGGGGGTGCTCGGGGGATGGCCCTCGCAGGCCTCGGCTGCCCTGCTCCTGGGCCTCGTACCGCTCGTCGTGCGCGCGCTCCCCAGCGCCAGCCTGGCCGTGGCACCCGAGCAGCTCGTGGACACCGATCGGCTCTCCACCACGGTGTGGGCCGTGCGCGAGCGCCACGCGCGGCGCCGCAGCCGGGTGCTGAGGCCCGATGTGCGCGACCAGGTCGAGCAGGCCCGGGCCGTGGTGTCCGTCGGCACGGCATACCTCGCCCTGACGGCTGCAGGCTCTGGTTGGGTGATCGCCCTGACGCCGCCGATGTCCTCGCTGGCTCCGTGGGCCGGCTGGGCGCTGGGCGCCGTCGCCGCGATCGCCCTGGGTTACCAGTCGAGGGCGGTGCGCGACCGCACCGCGCGGTTCGCGATGCTGGCCGCCTGCGCCTCGCTCACCGTGTCGAGCACGAGTGCCGTGCTGACCCAACACCCCTCGTGGGTGCCGGTCGTGGTCGCCCTCACCGTCGTCATCGGTCTCGCGAGCGTCGCCGGAGCCGTCGCCGTGGGGGGTGGCTACCGCTCCACCCGCCTGTCGCGGGCTGCCGACCGGGTGGAGTCCCTCTCGGTCGTGCTGGCGCTGCCCCTGGCGGTCGTGGCCGCCGGCGGCGTGGAGGGACTGCGCAGGATGACCTCCGGCTGAGGCAGTCCACGCGGCCGGCGCAGCACTTGCGGTCAGCGCCACACCGGTGGCGTCGCGTCGCCCTCGCCCTCGCCCTCGAACCACGTCTCCTCGTCCTCGGTGGTCAGCCGCTCCACGTCCTGGGTGTCCTCGTCGGCTCCACGCTTGCCACCGCGGCCTCCCGCTCCGCCGCCCGCGACCATGCCGCCGGATCCACGCCCGGAGGAGCCGTCGAGCTTCGGAACGCCGTAGCGGCCGGTGCTCGCCGCTCCGCGGCCACCACCACGCCCCGCGGATCCGCCGCCGCCGCGCCCGGCGCCGCCCTGTCCGGCAGCACCGACCACGCCACTGCGACCCGCAGCGCCCTGACCGGCTGCCCCGAGCACTCCGCCCTTGCCCCCGCCTCCAGCGCCTCTCGCGCCCAGGGCACCGCCTCGTCCGGCTGCGGCCGAACCGCCGCGAGCGGATGCCGCCGATCCCGTCGCTCCGGGGAGCACCATCGGGCGACCGGCGCCTCCCGCCATGCCCCCACGGCCGAGGACCGCGGCCGCGCCGCCACCGGCGAGCAGGCCTCCCATGCCGGCCGCACCGCCGAGCCCCGGTCCGCTCCCGGACCCCGCGCTCCCGGTCCCCCCGGGGTGACCGGTCAGCGGTCCGAAGCCACCGTCGGGGCTCGTGGACCCCACCGTCCCGCCGTCGAGGCTCACCTCGGGACCGGGGTGCGGGGTCAGCACCGGGTCGACGGGTGGCAACGGCGGGAGCGGAGGCTGCGTGGTGGGTGGGTGGACGGGTTGCACCGGCTGCACCGGTTGCACCGGTTGCACCGGTTGCACTGGTTCGCCGACCTCGGTGCCGTGCCAGACACCGACCTGGAGACCGTCACCGGTGGTGCTGGTCTGGCCGGCGGACCCGGTGCTGCTCCCGCCGGTGGGTGGCGCGTAGGAGCCACCGCTGGGCCCCGATCCGCCGGGATACCCCCCACCACCACCCGCGCCGCCGGAGCCCGGGTCGATCCGCACCGGGTCCGCGACGGGGTCGACGGGCAGCTGCTTCGCCGCGTCTGCCATGTTCTCGGTGAAGGTGGCGAGCACCTTCTGGGCTGCCGCCTCGCGCTCGGCCTGCGCCGCGCCGACGGCCTGGTCGTAACCTGCCTGGTCGAAGACCTTTCCGTCGGGGACGGGCTGGGAACCCGACGTCCTCGGCGGGGTGCTCTCATAGGAGGCCCGTTCCACGGTCGTCGACACACTGCGGACCTTGGTGCCGTAGTCGATCCGCGCCTGCCTTCCGTATTCCGCTGCCCGGGTCAACCCGCTCTGGATGTCCTGGAGCTCCTGGGCGCGCGCGTCGAGCGCCTTGGCGAGCTCCCCCAGGCTCGAGAACGCGCTCTCCGCCGCGGGTCCGGCCCACGGCTCGTCGGCGCCCTGCAGCGCGCGCACCACAGCCCGCACCTCGGTGGCCATCCCGGTCACCGAGTCAGCGGTGGTCCCCCAGTCCTTCGCGCTCCAGTCAGTCGTTCCCGTGGAGAAGCCGTAGATGCCGTAGAGCATCCGCTCGTGGGGCCCGGCGTCCTCGGGAAGGGGCGGCATGCTCGGTCCGTCGTCTCGCGTCAGCATCTCAGTGCACCTCTCTGGCGCGGGGGGCGCCGTCAGCAGTCGTGGCGGGTGGAACGGTCGTGGTGGCCACGTCGGCCACAGCAGGGTCGGGGGGCGGTTCGGTCGTCGAGGCGTGCGGCGACCGGCGTGCCAGGGCGAACCCGCCGAGCAGGACCAGCACGAGTGCTGCGGAGCCTCCCACCGCCCACGGGAGCACCGGCTCCCCGGCATCCCCGACCTGCCCGCTGGCCCCGGTCACGGCGGAGGCGGACCGGCTCGGCGACGGAGAGACGGCGGGAGAGGCACTCGCAGTGCGCGGTGTGCGCGACGTGAAGGCCAGCTCGATCTCCTCCGCTGTCGGTTCCGCTGCGCCACCTTCCCGGATGAACGGGTTGACGTCCTCCAGGGTGGTCGGGTCCACGCGCACCGCGTCGGCAGGGTCGAAGATGCCCCACCCGTAGGCAGCGTTCTTGGTGCGCACCTGGGGGAGGTCGGACCCGATGCGGCGCCACCAGGTCTGGTATCCGGAGCCGTCGGTCGTGGCACGCAGGCCGACGTTCTGCCGCACCGCCTGGAGCACCTGGGCCCCGGTGGCCCGCGGATGGGCCGACCAGACCGCCGCGATGCCACCGCTGACGATGGCCGTGGAGATGCTCGAGCCTGACGCGAGGCCCTCACTGTGCCAGCCGGTCTCGTCATAGGTCGCCGCCATGACGTCCTCACCGGGGGCTGCCAGGCCCAGCGAGGAGGCCGCGGGCACGGCGAAGTCGGTGACCTTGCTGTCCTCGCCCACGGGGTTGACGAGGACGACGCCGTTGCCCAGACCGGGCCAGCGGGTGTCACGGGTGCGGTTCGAGGTGCCGGCCACCACGACGGCGCCCTCGCGGTATGCGGTGAGCAGCGCGTCGACCACCTTCTGGGAGTAGCCGCTCACGAGGCTGATGCTGATCACGTCGGCGTCGTCTCGGGCGGCCGCCTCGATCGCCACCGCGATGCCCTCCTCCACGTCGTTGCTGTCCGGGAACCTGATCCCGCAGGTTCGGCCGGTGGTGGTCCCGGCGTCCTCGAACATCGCGGCGTAGTGGCGGATCGTGGCCTGCGGCGCGATGCCCCGGATGCCGCGGCCCCCCGGACCGGTGCCCGCGCCGCTGCCGGCGATGAGCGAGGCCATGCTCGTGGCGTGCTCGGCCTCCTCACCGGCCGCCGTGGAGGGCCTCGACCGCGGCTTCTCCAGCTCGTCCGGGTCCAGGCACATGCTCCGGGTCGAGGCGATGCGTCCCCTCAGCTCGGGCACCGTCGGGTCGATCGGGCCGTCGATGACGGCGACGGTCATGCCATTACCGGTGCCGCCGG
>JBDSNZ010000317.1:0-3112 GCA_039915055.1 Ornithinibacter sp. | reverse complement strand
CCCTCGACGAGCTGCTGTTCATCACCACCCCGGAGGCCGAGGCGGAGCTCGAGTCGATCCTCAGCCCGGGCGAGCGGCACGCCCGCGAGAGCGACGAGGACCTCTAGCGGTCCTGGGCGTCCAGGCCGGGCTGATCGACCGGGTCGACCGGGTCGTCCTCCCCGTGCTCGGAGCCGGGCCCTGCCCCGGGTTCCAGGGGTGTGTGGCCCGACACGAGCAGCCACGCCATCACGGCGAGCGAGGCAACCCACAGCGGCCACCCGAGGGCGATCTTGGCCACGCCCAGCGAGGCGACCTTCGCCGCGAGGTAGAGCGGGACCATGACGAGCAGCCGCACGGCATACGTCGCGACGAGCACCCAGGTGAGCCGGGCACACACCCGCACCATGCCCCGGTCTCGTCGCCAGGCGAACGGGTCCTCCTGAGCACGTGGGTCCCCAGCCCCCACGAGGAAGCCCACCAGGGGCCACCGGGTCGCGATCGAGAGCAGCGCACCGATCAGGAAGGCACCGTTGGTGAGGATGCCGGGCAGGAACGCGGCCTCGGCCCGCCCCGAGCGCACGGCGAAGAAGGCTGCGATCGCGGTCGCGAAGACGGCCCCGCCCACATGGGTGAGGGAGGATCGCTGCACGATGCGCAGGGCCGCCAGCACCAGCGCCACCCCGAGCGCCGCACCGGCCGCGAGCGTCACGTCCTGGCGCCAGGTCCACAGCGCGACGAACACGACGGTGGGCAGGGCGGTCTCGACCGAGCCGCGCCAGCCACCCAGCGCGCTCCCCAGCCGTTGCCGGATCAGCGCCTCGACCGACTCCGGGTCATGAGCGATCTCCACAGGGCGTGACGTCACCTGGTGGGCACGATCTCGTAGGTCGGGTTGAAGATCGTCGGCACCCCGCGCACCAGCGCCACCCGTCCGCGAGCGCGCAGGAAGGTGCCCGGCTCGATCCCACCGATGCGTCGGCGGCCGATCCACACGAGGTTCACCGCACCGTTGCCGTCCCAGACCTCGGCCACGAGGGCGGGCACGCTGCGGCGGGGAGGAAGGGTGACGGTGCGCACCGTGCCGGCAACGCAGGCCGGATGCCGCTGGGCCAGGGCGGTGAGGTCGTCGCCACCCTCGCTCTCGGACTGCAGACGAAGCGCGTCGGCCTCCTGCTCGACGGACGTCTTCGACAGGTCCCGCAGCCGTTCCTTCAGACCCATCACCGCACCTCGGTGATCTCTGGCCCGCGCTCGAAGGGATTGAGGTCGGTCGCGGCGACGTCATCGTCCTCGGCTGCGTCATCGGCGGGCAGCTCGGTGGGCTCTGCGTCCGGGGGCAGGCTCAGGGCCAGCAGCTCGCGCGGGGCCATCGGGTCCCCTCCCCGCACCACCACGGTGGCACGAAAGACGTCGAGCAGGGGGGCGGCCGCGGCCTCGTCGATCGCGGCCCGACCTGAGAGCACCCCTCGCAGGAACCACCGCGGCCCGTCGACCCCGACGAAGGTGGCGGGTGCGAACACGGTGCGGTTGTCCGGGCCGGCGGACGGCATCCGGGTGCGGAGCACGGTGCCCAGGGGGGATTGGTGCTCCTCGGCAGTGCCGCCCTGGCGCTCGATCGACTCGGCGATCTCGGCGCGGATCTCGGCCCAGAGGCCACCGGAGCGGGGTGCGGCGAAGGCCTGCACATGGAGTCCGGACTCGCCGAGGACGGCCGTCGCGGCGGTCACCTGCTCGCTCTCCTTGTCAACCTCGAGGCGCAGCTCCAGACCGGGGTGCCCCCGCAGCCACAGGGCGCCCAGGTCGATCCGGCCGTCCCGGCCGTCGACCTCGCTCACGTCCCAGGGGCCGTCGTCGCGATGGTCCACGGGCTCGACGTCCTCGACCGGCTCGAGCACAGCGGTCTCGGAGTCGACGTCGGCGGTGGCGTCGTCGGTGCTGCCCGCGGCGTCGTCCCGCTTCTTCTTGAAGATGCTCACTGCGCTCGTCCTCGGGTCTGTCGTCGGTGCGGTGCACCGCGGTGTGTCGTCAGTGCGGGGCCGGCACGCCGAAGCCACCGGTGGATCCGTGTCCAGTGTCCCCCCGTGCGCTGTCGGGAAGCGAATCGGCCTCGGCGAAGTCGCCGTGCAGGTAGGACTGGATGACGAGCTGGGCGATCCGGTCTCCGACGTACACGGTGAACGACTCCACCGGGTCGAGGTTGACGAGGTTGACCAGCACCTCACCGCGGTAGCCGGAGTCGATGGTTCCGGGGGCGTTGGCCACCGTCACGCCGTGACGGTGCGCCAGGCCCGAACGGGGGTGCACGAGCCCGACGGTGCCGGGTGGGAGCGCGATCGCCAGCCCGGTGGGCAACAGCGCGCGCTCCCCCGGGGCCAGTGTCGCCTCGACCACGCTGACGAGGTCGGCGCCCGCGTCACCGTCGGTGCTGTATGCCGGGAGCTCGGCTCGCGGGTGCACCCTGGTGACGGTGACGGGGACGCGTCGCGCTGCGTCGTTCACGCTCTCGTGGACCGCCCGGTCAGGCGGCGCACTCCCGGCAGACCAGGACGCCGGACTTCTCCGACGCGAGCTGGCTGCGGTGGTGCACGAGGAAGCAGCGAGAGCAGGTGAACTCATCGTCCTGGCGCGGGAGGACCCGCACCGAGAGCTCCTCGCCGGACAGGTCAGCGCCGGGGAGCTCGAATCCCTCGGCCTGCTCGGTCTCGTCGACGTCCACGCTCGATGCGCGCTTGTCCACGCGTCGGTTCTTCAACTCCTCGATGGAGTCCTCGGACATCTCGTCATCGGTCTTGCGCGGAGCGTCATAGTCGGTCGCCATGCTGATGTCCACCCTTCGTCGGATATCCCGGCCGTCACAACGCACGAGGTGCCTCGTTTGTGCCCGCCCTGTAGCCGTGCGCCGCGATTGTGCACCATGACGGGCCCTTTCGTCACACCGGGTCCACGGAGCGGCGGTCCAAGCCTCGACAACCGGCCTCAGCCGGCGCGGCCCACGAGGGTGAGGTGGTCGAGCTCGTCGATGAGGTGCGGGGTCCAGATCTGGTCGTGGAGGTCGGCGTCGGCGCAGGCTGCCGCGTCGTCATGTTCGGAGAGCTGCCACTGGGCCCACTGCCATTCGAACCGCTGTCGT
>JBDSNZ010000283.1:0-5863 GCA_039915055.1 Ornithinibacter sp. | reverse complement strand
ACCCGACCCCGGACCACAAGATGATCATCAACCTCCCGGCCACGGTCGAGATGGCCACACCCAACGTCTACGCCGACTCCATCGAGTGGATGGTCCGCCACCTCGACCGTCGCGAGTCCGTCGTGGTCAGCCTGCACCCGCACAACGACCGCGGCGAAGGGGTTGCGGCTGCCGAGCTGGGCTACCTGGCCGGCGCTGACCGCATCGAGGGCTGCCTCTTCGGCAACGGGGAGCGCACCGGCAACGTGTGCCTGGTGACCCTGGGCATGAACCTGTTCAGCCAGGGCATCGACCCGCAGATCGACTTCTCCGACATGGCCGACATCCGGCGCACCGTGGAGCACTGCACCCAGCTGCCCGTGCACGAGCGCCATCCCTGGGGCGGAGACCTCGTCTACACCGCCTTCTCCGGGTCGCACCAGGACGCGATCAAGAAGGGCCTGGAGGACATGGACCGGCGCAGCAAGGCGGCCGGTGTCGACATCGACGACATCGACTGGGGCGTGCCCTACCTGCCCATCGACCCGCACGACATCGGCCGCTCCTACGAGGCCGTGGTGCGCGTGAACAGCCAGTCGGGCAAGGGCGGGGTGTCCTACCTGCTCAAGGCCGAGCACGGCCTGGACCTGCCGCGCCGCCTGCAGGTCGAGTTCAGCCACGTCGTGCAGCGCCGCACCGACGCCCAGGGCGGGGAGCTCTCGGCTGGCGAGATCTGGCAGATGTTCGCCGATGAGTACCTCCACGCCGAGGACGGCGCTCAGCGCTGGGGACGTTTCGGCCCGGTGCGCTCGACCCTGGTCGGCTCCGACGACGGTCAGGACCGGATCGAGGCCGTCGTCACCGACGGGGGCAAGGAGGTCGAGGTGTTCGGCGACGGCAACGGGCCGATCGCGGCATTCATCACCGCTCTGGTCCCCCTCGGGGTGGACGTCCGGGTGCTCGACTACGCCGAGCACGCGCTCTCCGCCGGTGGCGACGCCCGCGCCGCGGCCTACGTCGAGTGCGCCGTCGGTGAGCGGGTGCTCTGGGGCGTGGGCCTGCACGAGTCGATCGTCAAGGCGTCGCTGCGGGCGATCCTCTCGGCGGTCAACCGTGCGGAACGTGACGGGTCCCTCGCCGGCTGAGAACGGCTCGGATGCCGGTCAGCCGGCGATGAAGACGCGCAGCACCTCGGCGAAACGGTCGGGGTCGTCCAGGTGCGGGAAGTGGCCTGCGCCCTCGAAGATCTCGACCTGGCAGTCGGCGATGGACTTCTGGGCAGCAGCCGCGTGCCACGCCGGGATCATCCGGTCCTTGCTGCCCCACACGATGAGCGTGGGCAGGGGCTCGACCTCGGGGAGGAACTCGTGGGCGCTGACGCGTTGCCCCCCCGGCTCGATGACCGACCGGGTGGTGGCGAGGAACGCTCGGCGGCTCTCGGCATCGCCGAGGGAGCCGAAGCCCTGCCAGATCTCGTTGATGTCCGCGTTGGGTCGCACCCCCAGGGCCCCGAGCGCCCGCCCGGTCCACTCCATCCGGTCTCGCACCCATTGCGAGGCGATCACGGGGAGGACGAGCTCGGCGCCGGGGAGGGTGGCGGAGCGCAGGATCGCGTTGACGTCGCGGCCCAGCCCGCCGCTGGCGACGAGCACGATCCGCTCGACGCGCTCGGGGAAGAGGTAGCGGAAGACCATCGCGATGCCGCCCCCGAGGGAGTGCCCGACCAGGGTGACCTTGTCGATGCCCAGCCGGTCGAGCAGGTCGCGCAGCGTCGCCGCATGGGCGCCGAGGGAGTAGTCGCCGACCGCAGGCTTGTCGGACGCGCCGTGGCCGAAGAGGTCGGGCATGATGACGCGGTGGTCCTCGTCGATCCGGTCCAGGAGGTGGCTCCACTGCCGCTGCGAGCCCAGGAGACCGTGGATGAACAACACCGCGGGACCTTCGCCGGAGTCGATGTAGGAGATCTCATGACCATGCAACATGGTGGTCTCGACGTGGGACAGTGCGCTCATCGTGCTCCTCGGATCATTGATTGACTCGAGAGTAACTTACGCGAGCGTAGGTTGGCTGCATCTGCGACCTACCGCACGCCGCGGACCCTGAACTGGATGGAGATCCGGGGCCCCACGGGCTTGGCAGTCTTGGGGACGCAGTGGTCCCACGTGCGCTGGCACGACCCGCCCATGACGAGGAGGTCGCCGTGCCCTGATGGCACCCGGAGCGAGGTGCCTCCACCGCGCGGTCGCAGCACGAGATCCCGCGGGGCACCCACCGAGAGGATCGCGACCATGGTGTCCGCGTCACGAGAGCGACCGATCCGGTCGCCGTGCCACGCCACCGAGTCCTGCCCGTCGCGGTAGAGGCACAGCCCGGCGGTGCGGAACGGCTCACCGAGCTCGCTGACATAGTGCCGCGAGAGCGCCTCGCGGCCCTCGTCCAGGGCCGGGTGAGGGAGCGCGTCTCCCTCACCGTAGAAGCGGAGCAGGCGCGGAACATCGACGACGGAGTCGTACATCTGGCGCCGTTCAGCCTGCCACCCCACGTCGCGGCGAAGAGCGGCATAGAGCTCGTCAGCGCCCCCGACCCAGCTCGAGCGACGGTCGATCCAGGCGCCGTCACCGAGGTGCGTGCGCTGCACCGTGGCACCGAGCGCTCGGACCTCGACCTCCTCGGAGAGGTCGAGCAGGGACCCCTGCACACCAGTCACGCGATGGAGTGTAGGCCGTCAATCGAACGCATGTCCACTCTTGCGGGGAAGGTGTCGAATGTTGTGCTCCTGCCAGGACCGTTCTGCGCGATCCGTGATGGGGTGCTGTCATGAGTGAGCACCCGCTGTCCGATGCCGTCGTCGCCGTCCTCGGGGCATCGGGCGCCCTGGGCTCCCGGATCGCGCGGGGAGCCTCCGAGCGGGGGGCCAAGGTGGTGCTCGTCGGCCGCGACGAGTCGCGCCTGGCCGGAGTCGTGGAGGGCGCGCCGACGGTGGTCGGCGACCTCGCCGACGCGACGCTGGGGGACCGGATCGTGGCAACGGCCCGTGAGCACCACGGCCGGCTGGACGGAGTGGTGAACGCCGCTGGAGCGGTGGCGTTCGGCTCGCTCGTCGACACCGAGGACGCCGTGCTGGAGGAGCTGTTCCTCACCAACGTCATCGGTCCGCTGTTCGTGCTGCGCCGCGTGCTGCCTGCGCTCGCAGAGGGCAAGGGCTTTCTGGCCCAGGTCAGTGCCGTCGTGGCGGAGCAGCCGATGGCCGGCATGGCGGCATACTCCGCGAGCAAGGCGGCCCTGACTGCTGTCGACCAGGCGTTGGTCAAGGAGCTGCGGCGATCGGGGGTCGACGTCATCGACGTGCGACCCCCGCACACGGAGACAGGATTGGTCGACCGAGCGCTGGCGGGAGCGGCCCCCAGGCTCCCGCAAGGGCTGGAGCCCGACGTCGTGGCGCAGCGCATCCTCGACGCGATCGAGTCGGGCCGGCGTGAGCTGGCCTCGACCGACTTCGCCTGACGCAGGCTGGCGCCCCGGCCGGAGTGACTGACGTTGAATGGCGTGGTGACCACCTCGCCGGACGTCGAGGACACCTGTGACCTGCCGGCGCTGCGGGCCTACCTCATCGCCCACGCGATCCCTGGCGTCGACGAGGTCGTGACCCTCGAGGACGGGAGCACCGCCCACCGGCGGACCATCCGGGTGGGAGAGCGCGAGGTCAGGGCGGAGGTCACCCTGGCGGGAACGGGTCTGGGCCTTCCCGGCATCCGCGTGCAGGGTGCACCGGATGCCGTGGCGGAGGCGAGCGGCGCGGCCCGCCGCTGGCTCGGGCTGGACTGCGACCCTCGACCTGCGGTCGACGCACTGCAGGGCGACCCGGTGATCGGGCCGCTCGTGCGCGTTCGCCCGTGGCTGCGAGTGCCAGGTGCGGCAGACCCGTTCGAGGCTGCGGTCTTCGTCGTCCTCGGCCAGCACGTGTCCCTGGCTGCCGGGAGGGCCTTCGCCGGTCGCCTCGTTGCGGCGCACGGAGGATTTCCTTCGGCGGACGTGCTCGCCGTCGCCGACCCGGCCGCCGTCAAGGAGGTGGTGGGCGTCACGGGGGCGCGGGCGCGCACGATCGTGGCCCTGGCGAACGCGGTCGCGAGCGGCGCGCTGTCCCTCGCTCATCCCCCTGACTCCGCGAGAACGCGGGTCATGCTGCTGGCGCTTCCCGGCATCGGGCCGTGGACCGCGGACCTCATCGCGCTGCGCTGCCTGCGCGACCCCGACGTGTTCCTGCCGGGTGACCTGGTGCTCCGCAAGGCGCTCGGCGGGGTCACCGCTCGCGAGGCGGAGCACGTCGCGCAGGCGTGGCGACCCCATCGATCCCTGGCGGTGCTCCACCTGTGGACCGACCACGCCCTGCTCCCGGCACGCTGAGCGGGGGCCCGGCATACCGGCAATTTCCCGCCGAGCCCCGACAATGGTGGGGTGCCCCTCTACCGCGACGAGGCGATCGTGCTCCGCACCCACAAGCTGGGCGAGTCCGACCGCATCGTCACCCTGCTCACGCGCCGACTGGGCAAGGTGCGCACCGTGGGCAAGGGCGTGCGCCGCACGAAGTCCCGCTTCGGGGCGCGGCTCGAGCCCGGCATGCACATCGACATCCAGTGCTACGAGGGGCGCAACCTCGACACGGTGACGCAGGTGGAGACCCTGGACCCCTGGGGTGAGGTCATCGCCCGCGACTACCCGTCGTGGACTGCCGCGACCGCCGTGCTCGAGACGTGCGACCGGCTCACCGAGGAACGCGAACCCGCGCTGCAGCAATACCTCTTGGCCCTCGGCGCGCTGCGCTCCCTCGCCGGTCGTGAGCACGAGCCGGGCCTGGTGCTGGACGCCTACCTCCTCCGGGCGCTGTCCGTCGCGGGATGGGCCCCGACCTTCCACGACTGCGCGAAGTGCGGCGCACCCGGTCCGCACCGGGCCTTCCACGTCGTGTCCGGTGGGGTGGTCTGTCCCTCATGTCGCCCACCCGGGTCCGCCGCTCCTGCCCCCGAGACGCTCCTGCTGCTGGCAGCGCTCCTCGCGGGGGACTGGGCGCTCGCCGACGCCTCCGACCCACGCCACCGCTCCGAGGGCAGCGGGCTCACCGCGGCGTTCCTCCAATGGCACATCGAACGCGGCATCCGCAGCCTCCGTATGGTGGAGCGGTGAACGTCCAGGGCCGCTACCCGCCGCCGTTCCCGCACCCGAGCGGCGCCCGGCCACCCGTGATCCCGCTCGATCGGATGCCGCGGCACGTCGCCGTCGTGATGGACGGCAACGGACGGTGGGCCAACCAGCGAGGGCTCCCGCGCACGCAGGGTCACGAAGCCGGTGAGGCTGCCCTGCTCGACGTCGTCGCAGGGGCGATCGAGGTGGGGGTGACCCACCTGTCGGCCTACGCGTTCTCCACCGAGAACTGGAAGCGCAGCCCCGAGGAGGTGCGCTTCCTGATGGGCTTCAACCGTGACGTCATCAGGCGCCGCCGCGACCAGCTGCACGAGTGGGGTGTGCGGATGCGCTGGGTCGGCCGACGTCCGCGGCTCTGGGGGTCGGTCATCAAGGAACTCGAGGTCGCCCAGGAGCTCACCCGGCACAACACCGGGCTGACGCTGTACTTCTGCGTCAACTATGGCGGCCGAGCCGAGATCGGGGATGCCGTGCAGCGCATCGCGAGCGACGTCGCCGCGGGACGGCTCAAGGCCAGGTCGGTCGACGAGCGCACCGTCGCGCGATACCTCCCCGAGCCCGACATGCCCGACGTGGACCTCTTCGTGCGCTCCTCGGGGGAGCAGCGCACCAGCAACTTCCTGCTCTGGCAGAGCGCCTACGCCGAGATGGTCTTCCAGGACCGGCTCTGGCCCGACTACGACCG
>JBDSNZ010000264.1:0-7588 GCA_039915055.1 Ornithinibacter sp. | reverse complement strand
CAGTGTCGTCATGGTGCGACCTTTCTAGTGGGGCAACGTCCACATACCGTTACGGCCGGAGCCACAGGCTGACGCCGCTCGGTTCAAGAGTCTGGGTCGCGGCAGCCACGAGCTGTGAGCCCACGGCGTCGACGTCGAGCTCGTGGCGCAGACCCGTCGCGAAAGCGTCGAGGGTCGCCGTGGGGTCGTAGCGGCGGCGGTTGAAGCGGCGGTCGACGACGCGCTGGATCCGCCGCCGGGCCGGGCCGAACAGGCCTGCCACCACCAGCGTCGACCCGGCGACCGCGAGGTCGGAGTCGCTGGCGAGGGGGCTGAGGACGAGCTGGAGGAGCAGCACGCCCCCGAGGTAGGCGCCCACCAGAGTCGCGGTGAGGAGCGTGTAGACCAGCGTGCGCTTGATGACGACGTCGATCTCGTAGAGGCGGTGCTTCAGGATGGCGACCGCGATGGCGACGGGCAGCAGCAGGAACGACAGCAGCGAGAGGGTGTCGAAGACCCCGAGCCACGCCGGCGAAGGGTCTGACGGCCGCAGCATGCCGACGAGCAGGGGGACGAAGATGGCGCCGAGGAAGGTGACCGCCACGACGGCCCCGGCGGCCGCGAGCCACTTGAGCTGCAGCCGCTCTATGCCGTGCGACCGGCGGAACCGCACCACGAGGGCCGATGCGCAGAGCAGCATGCAGACGGGGAGCACCACGAGCAGGACTCCCAGGGCCGCCCCGAGCGCCCCCTCCGCGGACTCCCACCCGAGAGGGTTCTGGCGGGTGGGGTCGGGGCTAGTCGTCATCGGGCCCGGGGTGAGCAGCAGGGTGAGGGTGAGCAGCGTGACCGCCGTCGCCGAGAGCCAGGCCACCGGCCGCCACCGCCGGGAGGGCAGGCGTCCGTCGGGGTAGACGAGGAAGAGGAAGGTGCCGGTCAGCCCGAGTCCCGGCGCCCAGATACCCCCGTTGACCGCGGCCGCGACCCCGGCGCCCGGCAGCGACCCGGAGCCGAGCAGGACGTCCAGGGTCGCGTAGCTGTCGGTGGCGGCCCCCACGAGCCACACCAGTCCGATGCCCTCGAGCAACCACCCGACCCGGTTGCGCGGCTGGCTGCGCAGGATGGCTGCACCCGTGAGCGGGAAGATGAGGATGATCACGACGAACCCGAGCTTGCCCACGCCCTCGGAGTCCGACTGCTGGCCACCCCCCGGCAGGGCGACCGAGATGGCCGCCGTCAGCATCAGAGCCACCGGGACGACTCGGGACCACCGCCGCAGCGCGCGGTCCGACAACTGCATCCCTGCGCTGGCGCTTGCCCCAGTCAGCTCGGTCGTGTCCGTCATGACCGCATCCACAGCGAGGCGTGGGCGGGCTGCATGGTCGAGTCGACGGCGGTGAGCAGGTCCGATCCGACGGCATCGAGGTCGACCTCGTGGCGAAGTCGGGTCGCGAACGCGTCGACGGTGACCTCGGCGTCGTATTTGCTGCGGTAGAACCGGCGGTCGACGGTGCGTTGGATCCGCCGCCGAGCGGGGCCGAAGAGCGCGGCGACCCCCAGCGTCGAGCCGGCCACGGCCAGGTCGGACTCGTTCGTCAGCGGCGTGAGCACGAGCTGCAGCAGCAGCACCGAGCCCAGGTACACGACGAGGAGCATGGCGGTGAGCGAGGCGTAGACCAAGGCACGGTTGATGACGACGTCGATCTCGTACAGACCGTGCCGGAGCACCGCCATCCCGATGGCGACGGGGATCAGCACGAAGGAGAGCAGGCACACGTGCTGGAAGATGTCGAGGGCGCGCGTCTGCGGCAGCAGCCCGATGGTGACGAGCAGCACGGACAGGGTCGACATGAGGTACATGGATGCCACGACCCCGCCCGCGGAGGCCAGCCACTTCAGCTGCTGGCGCTCGACCCCTCTCGACCGTCGGAACCGGGTGACCAGCCCTGCGGCGCAGGCCAGGATCGAGAGCGGAACCAGCGGAAGGAAGATCACGAGCGCGACCTGGAGCACACCCTCACCCGCCTGCCAGCCGAGCGGGTTCGGCATCCCGGGAACCGGCCCCTCCTCGAGCGTGCCCGGCGTGAGGTCGATGACCACCGTCACGACCGCCAGGCTGACGCCGGCCATCCAGGCCACCGGAGCCCAGCGCGGTGATGGCAGGTGACCATCCGGGTACAGCAGGATCAAGAAGGTGCCGATCAACCCGAAGCTCGGCGCCCACGCGGCCTCGTTCAGCCCGGCACCATACTTCGCGCCGGGGAGCGCCCCGGGTGCGAGGACCAGGCCGTAGACCGCGTACACGTCGACCAGCCCGGCCACCCCCCACACCAGGCCGACTCCCACCAGCAGCCAGCCGATGACGTTGCGTGGTTGCTGCCGCAGGACCAGCAGGCCCACGAGCGGGAAGGCGACGATCAGGCCGAAGAGGGCGAGGTCGAAGACGTCCGCACCGCTCCAGGCCCCCTGCGTGCGCGGGTCGGCGTACCGCATCGGGATGCCGAGGAGCCAGGCCACCGGCAGCACCCAGAAGGCGGCCCAGGCCAGGCGCCGCAGCGTGCGGTCCGAGACGCTTCTCATGGCCGCACCCACAAGGACACGTGCGAGGGCTGAACGCTCGTGTCGACGACGCTGCGCAGGTCGAACGCCACGGCGTCGAGGTCGACCTGGTGGCGCAGCCGGTCCGTGAACTCGTCGAGGGTGCGGGCGGCGTCGTAGCGGTTGCGGTAGAACCGGCGGTCGACCACCCGCTGGATGCGGCGTCGCGCGGGTCGGAACAGTGCCGCGACGGCGAGCGTCGAGCCCGCTACCGCGAGGTCCGACTGGCTCGTCACGGGTGAGAGCACCAGCTGCAGGAGCAGCACCGAGCCGAGATACACCACAGCGAGCGTTGCGGTCAGGGCGCCGTAGACCAGCGCCCGGTTGATGACCACGTCGACCTCGTAGAGGCCGTGACGCAGGATCGCGATGCCGATCGACACGGGCACCAGCGCGAAGGACAGCAGGGAGATCAGCTGCAGCGCCTTGGCGGCGGCGATGCCGGAGTCCGAGAGGTCGACGAGCTCGGACACGCCAGTGACCAGCAGGGTGATGGCCCACAGCACGGCGACGACAGCACCCGCGAGCGCGAGCCACTTGAGCTGGAGCCGCTCGACGCCGCGGGACCGGCGGAACCGGGTGACCAGCGCTGCGGCGCACGCGACGATCCCCACCGGGAGGAGCGGCAGCACCACCACCAGGGCGACGGTCAACAGGGGGGCACCTGCCTCCCACGCCAAGGGGTTCTGGGTGTCCGGAAGCGGACTCTCCTCCATGGTGCCCGGCTGCAGCATGATGGCCAACGTCCCGACGACGATCGTGAACGCGCAGGCCCACGCCACTGGGCGCCACCGTCGCGAAGGGAGGTGTCCGTTCGGATAGAGGAGGAAGAGGAAGGTGCCCATCAGGCCGATCGCGGGAACCCAGCCGGCCTCGTTGAAGGCCGCGACGAACTCGGGTCCGGGCAGCGAGCCGGGCGCGATCACCATGCCGTACAAGGCGTAGTTCTCGGCCAGGCCGTTCAGCGCCCAGACCAACCCGATCGCCTGAAGCAACCACCCGATCGTGTTGCGCGGCTGCCGTCGCAGGATGAGCAGGCCCACGAGCGGGAAGGTCAGGATCATGATCCTGAACAGGAAGTAGCCCGCCACGAAGTTCCCGCCCCAGGAGTCGGGGCCTGACGGTCGGTCGGCAAGCAGGAGCGGCAGGGCAGAGACGTTCACCGCCACCATCAGCCACCAGACGGCCCACGCCAGCACCCGCAGCGAACGGTCCGACAACGGCCTCATCCCGTCCCCCTCACGGACGGGCGGATGCCGTGCCGGGACGTGGGCGGCATCCGGTCGGTCTGCGTCATGTCGGCTGTCCTGCTCCTGGGTCGTCGGGGCGAGAGCCATGGCTCCCGCCAGTGGAGCACGCGCTCGGTGCCCGTGGGAATGCCCACCGTGCCCCCACTTCGCCCATCTATCGTTACGATCCACGACATCGAGTCGTTCTCGGGATGACACCGAACGGATGCCGCGTGTGATCGAGGTCGAGCTGCTGGGTCCGCCCCGGGTGCTGCGCGACGGCGTGCTCGTGGCGTTCGACACCCGCAAGGCCGTCGCGCTCCTCGCCCATCTGTCGGTCACCGCACGGCCCCGCCCGCGCGACGCGCTCGCCGACCTGCTCTGGTCGGGCGGTGACATCGCCCGCGCCCGCGGGGCGCTGCGCCGCACCCTCTCATCCGTGCGCACCGCCGTCGGGGCGGAACTCGTGGAGGCGACCCGTGACCACGTGAGACTCGTGCGGGGGCCGGGGCTGGTCGTCGACGTCGACGTGTTCCGGTCACTCCGCGAGTCGTCGCCGCAGCGCGCCGTCGACCTCTTCCGCGGCGACTTCATGGAGGGCTTCGCCCTGCGCGACTCCCCCACCTTTGACGACTGGGCGCGGGGCGAGGCCGAGGGGCTGCGCCAGGAGCTCGTCGCGGCGCTGTCGACCCTCACGCAGCGACGCGAGAGCGGCGGCGACCTGTTGGGGGCCCTGGAGGCGGCTCGTCGATGGCTCACGGCCGACCCGTTGCACGAGCCGGCTCACCAGGCGCTGATCAGGTTGTACGCCCAGGCCGGAGACCGTGCCGCGGCGCTGACGCAGTACCGCGAGTGCGTGCGGACCCTTTCGCGCGAGCTCGGGGTGCCGCCGCTGACCGAGACCACGCAGCTGTACGAGGCGGTCAACCGTGGCACCTACGTTGCGTCGAGTCCTTCACCACAGGTTCGGCCGGCGACACCGTCTGTGGTGTCGGTGCCGTCGGCTTCGTCCCAGGGGCTGGCCCCGGAGCGGTCGCTCGTCGGTCGGATGCCGGAGATGGCGGCACTGCGCGCGGCATACGAAGCCTTCGGCAGCGGCGGTGGCGTGGTGCTCGTGGAGGGCGAGGCCGGCATCGGGAAGACCCGGCTCGTCGAGGACTTCCTGGCCACCCTGCGGATGGACGGGGTGCAGGTGCTCGAGGCGCGAGCCTTCCAGGAGGAGTCCGGGCTCGCCTACGGCCCGGTCTGCGACGCCCTGCGGGCCCGGCTCCACTCTGGCCATGGGTGGGTGTCGGGCGTCGATGACCGAACCCTCGGCGAGGCGGCACGGCTCCTGCCCGAGCTGCTCGAGGGACGCCGTCCGCCCGATGCGCTCCCAGGGGGTCCCGGCGCCGAGACCCGGTTCCTCTCGGCGGTGTGGGACACCCTCGTGTCCGCCGCTGAGGGGCCGCGACCCGGCATCCTGTTCCTCGACGACGCCCAGTGGGCGGACGATGCGACCATCGCCCTGCTGGCGTTCGGGCTGCGCCGCCTCACCGACCGTCGGCTGGTGATGGTGCTGGCGGGGCGCACGCCCTACGAGCACGCCCTTCGCAGGGCCGGCGTGGCAGCGGTGGCGAAGGGTCGTGGCTCCATCGTGACCGTGGGCCGGCTTTCCGAGGCGGACGTGGGTGAGCTGCTGCGAGCCACCCGGGGCGAGGACGTGCCGCCGGCCGTGGTCCTCCAGCTGTGGGAGCGGAGCGAAGGGGTCCCGCTCTTCGTGCTCGAGTACCTCCGCACGCTCGACCACTCTGGCGAGTGGCCGGTTCCGGCGGGCGCTCGAGAGCTGGTGAGGGCCCGGCTGGGGCCGGTCTCCGAGACGGCGAGGCAGACGCTCTCCGCCGCGGCCGTCATCGGGCGATCCTTCGACTCCGATGCCGTGCGGCTCGTGAGTGGTCGCACGGAGGACGAGACCGTCACGTCGCTGGAGGAGCTCGTCGAGCACGGCCTGCTGCGCGAGGGCAGCCTCGACTACGACTTCGGTCACGGCCTGGTCCGGACCCTGGTCTACGAGGACACCGCGCTGGCCCGGCGACGGCGGCTCCATGCGCGGGCGGCTGGTCTTGCGGCGGCACCGGCCGCCATCACGGCTCGGCACCTCCTGCTGGCCGGGCGGGAACGGGATGCCGCGGACGCCTTCCGCGTGGCGGGCGAGGACGCGCAAGCAGTGTTCGCGAACACCGACGCGCTGTCCCACTTCCGGGCCGCGTTGGCCTTGGGGCACCCAGACGTCGCCGGCCTCCAGCTGCAGATCGGGGACCTGCTGACCCTGTCGGGCGACTACTCGGGCGCGCAGGCCAGCCTTGAGGCGGCGGCGGCCGACAGCAGCCCCGACCAGCTGCCCCAGGTGGAGCATCGCCTCGGCCGGCTCCACCACCGCCGCGGCGACTACGCCCTGGCGAGGGCGCACCTCGAGAGGGCGCTCGAGGGGACACCGCCGGGTCGCCCGGCCGACCGAGCACGGATCACCGCCGACCTGAGTCTCGCGGCGCAGGCTGCTGGAGGAGGTGAGCTTGCACGCGCCCTGGCGACAGAGGCACATGCCCTGGCGGAGGACGGGACCGACCTGCGTGCCCTGTGCCAGAGCTACAACCTCCTCGGGATGCTGGCCACGCTGGAAGGGGACCTCGCAGACTCGTTCGCCCTGCTGAGGCGCAGTCGAGAGCTGGCGGACCAGCTCGGTGCTCCCGACCTCCAGGTGGCCGCCCTCAACAACCTGGCCCTGGCACACCGGGCGAACGGCGGGGTCTCGGAGGCGCTCGAGCTCACCGCTGCCGCTCTCGAGCTGTGCACCACCACCAGTGCGGATCGGCACCATGAGGCTGCCCTCCACAACAACCTCGCCGACCTGCTCCACGCCTGCGGTCGGTCGGACGAGTCAATGTTTCATCTCAAGCGCTCGGTCGAGATCTTCGTGGAGATCGGCGACGTCGGAGCCGGCGCAGACCCGAGCCCAGGGATCTGGAAGCTCGTTCGCTGGTGACAGGTGCGACAGCGGTCGAGCTCGGGGACTGCGCCGGCCGCCGGGTCAGGACGGAACACCAGCAGCGCGGACAGCGCGGACAGCGCGGACAGCACGCAGACGAGCGCACTTGACCCCCTGCTTGCAAAATCCCCGAAGGAGCTCCGCGAGAGGGTGATTGAGCACGAGGCGGGGCCTTGTGGGGTACCCGATCACGCCAGTTTCGGGACGTACTGCAGTACTTTTCTGGGGTACGCATCTGCGGTACACTGCGACATCCCTTTGGGTCCGACAACGGCCCACCGCGAGCCCATACTTGCCGACCGTCTCCAGCGGGGCACAAGGGCCGATCGGCACACAGAGTGGTAGGCACCAGGAGGCACCGATCCGCTCCACGCATCCTGCAGTGATCTGGCGCCGTTCTACTCACGGCGGGACACCACTCCACCCACCATCGCGCAGCGTCACAGCGCCCAGACGGGGCTACCGCCCGGAGCCCGCCGTCACGCTCATTGAATTGAGCGAGTGCCTAGACGCTGCTATTCGATGGCTTCTCAGCGAGTGGTGACTCCCCGGGCACGCCACCCATCTCGTGCCGGCACGGCAGCCGCCAACGGTGAAGCCCGCTCAGGTGTTGATGAGCGCTGTGACAGCTCCCAACTGTGGGAGCTTCCGGACTCGCGGGGGCGTGTCAGTGAACTTTCCCGCTTCCGCTCCGGCGGGGGGCGTAAGCCGCTAGTTTGCGCGTGGCGATGGCGCGCCGCCAGCATTCCGACGAAGG
>JBDSNZ010000248.1:0-9394 GCA_039915055.1 Ornithinibacter sp. | reverse complement strand
GGCAGGTCGCGGGCGAGCTCGTGGATCCGGCCCTCCCAACGGGGCTGGTCCGAGCGGATCGCGGCGAGGGCGATGACCGGGTTGCAGGTCGCCCCGACGGCGCCCCAGCCGATCGCGGCGGTCAGCTCCTGCGGATCCGCGCTGTCGTTCCACAGGGCTGTCGGGGTCGTCTGCGTCATCGTGAGCAGCGGCGACTGGGTCGCGGCCACCGCCTCGGCTGCACCGGTCATCTGCGGTCTCCTCCATCGTGTGCGAATGTCCTTACATTTAGAGTAACCTATCCAGTACGCCCTGGGAAAGGGTCCGGGCTCCGGAGATCGGAGAGCGATGTCACCCACGCACAGGGCACCCTCGGTGGGGCGACCAGCTCGCAGACGTCCGCCCCTTGCCGATCCGAGCGCCCCTGTGCCACACTTGCTGGACCGTTCCAGCAGCGCTGTCGTGCATTCGCTGAACCACCCAACCCCTCACCCCCGGAGACCCACATGTCATTCGTCGACCGCATCGCCTCCGCCCCTATCTCCTGGGGCATCTGCGAGGTGCCGGGGTGGGGGAAGATGCTCCCCACGGAACGGGTCCTCACGGAGATGACCGACCTGGGCATCTCGGCTACCGAGTACGGGGCTCCCGGTTTCCTCCCCGCCGAGCCTGCCGCGATCAGGGACGTGCTGGGTGGGCACGGGATGTCCCTCATCGGGGGGTTCACCCCGCTCGTGCTGCACGACCCGGCGCGCCGTCAGGGTGAGCTCGCCCGGGTCCGCGAGGTGGCGGAGCTCTTCAGCCGTGCCGGTGCCTCGACCTTCGTCTCCTGCCCGGTCATGGACGACGACTGGTCGGTGCCCCGCCCGCTGGACCGTGAGGAGCACGGCCACCTCGTGCGGATGCTCGCCGAGGTCGACACCATCTGTGCGGACCACGGGCTGCTCCAGGTGTTGCACCCGCACCTGCAGACCGTGGTGGAGACCTCGAATGACGTGGATCGAGTCCTTCAGGACTGCGACGTCAGGTGGTGCCTGGACACCGGACACCTGGCCATCGGCGGCACCGATCCGGTCGCGTTCGCGCGTGAAGCGGCAGACCGGGTCGGGCACGTGCACCTCAAGGACGTGCGGATGGACCTCGTGCCGCGGATGCTCGACCGCTCGGCCTCGATCATGGAGGGGGTCCAGGCCGGGCTGTTCCCGCCGCTGGGCCAGGGTGACCTCGCCCTCGCCGATGTCGTGCTCACGCTGGAGCGGGCCGGCTACCAGGGGTGGTACGTCATCGAGCAGGACACCGCAATCACCGGTGCGATGCCGACGCTCGGCGAAGGGCCCGTCACCGGCGTCGAGACCTCGATGCGCTATCTGCACGACGTCGTGGCGCCGATGCTGGAGCAGGACGCATGACGCAGGAGACGCTCGACCTGCTGGCCCTCGGGCGGGTGAGCGTCGACCTCTACGCCCAGGAGCCCTACGCCTCCTTCCTCGACCCGCAGACGTTCGTCAAGTCGATCGGGGGGAGCCCCACCAATGTCGCCGTCGCGGCGGCCCGCCTCGGGCTCCGCACCGCCGTGGTGACCGCGGTGGGCGCGGACCCGATGGGTGACTACGCGCTCTCCAGGCTGGCCGCCCTCGGGGTGCAGACGCGCTACGTCACCCGGTGCACGGGTGGCAGCACTCCGGTGGTGCTCGTGGCCCTGGAGGACCCCGCCGAGCCGACCATCACCTTCCTCCGGGCCCCTGACGCACCCGACACCAGGATCGAGGTGGATGCCGTCGACGAGGCGGTCCTCGACGGGTGCCGCGTGCTGTGGATGAGTGGGAGCACCCTCGCGGTCGGCGCCACGGCGCGCACAGCGATGCGGTGGATGGAGCGGCGCGCCCGACGCGAGCACACCGTGCTCGACCTCGACCTGCGGCCCACGCTGTGGGCCGACCCGGCGATGGCGACCGATACCGCGGCCCGTGCGATCGGGCTCTCGAGCGTCGTCGTCGGCAACAGGAGCGAGTGCGAGATGGCGCTGGGCACCGGCGAGCCACACCGGGCCGCGGATGCGCTGCTGGCTCGAGGGGTCTCGATCGCGGTCGTCAAGATGGGCGCCGACGGGGTGCTGCTCGCCTCGGCCGACGAGCGCGTGGTGGTCGACCCGATCCGTGTCGAGGTGCGCTGTGGGTCCGGCGCCGGTGATGCTTTCGGAGGGGCGCTCGCGACCGGTCTGGTGCGGGGCTGGTCACTGGCGAGGATCGGTGCGGTCGCGAACGCCGCTGGCGCCCTGGTGACCTCCCGGCTCACCTGCGCCGATGCCATGCCGACCCTTGCCGAGCTGGAGGCCTTCGAGGCGACCGCACCCGAGCCGCGGGTGCTCGACCGTGGCTGAGCATCCGAGGGCACTGAGTGACAGGGACTTCCACGCACTGACCGACGCCCGGGTGCGCGAGCCCTCGCGTTTCCGTCAGGCGCTGACCGGCCGGCGGCGGCGGCCACTGGTCGGCGACGACGGCCGGATGCTGCTGCTCGCCGCCGACCACACGGCGAGGGGCAAGCTCGCGATCGGGTCCGACCCGATGGCTGCCTCGGACCGCCGCTCCCTCCTCGAGCGACTGCTGACCGGTCTCGCCGACCCGAGGGTCGACGGCGTGCTGGGGAGTGCCGACGTGCTGGAGGAGCTCGCCCTCCTCGGCGCGCTTGACGGCCGCCTCGCCATCGGCACGATGAACCGTGGCGGCATCGCCGGAGCCCTCTGGGAGCTCGACGACCGGGTCACCGCCTACGACGTCGAGCACGTCGTGTCCCTCGGCCTCGACGGCGGCAAGACCCTGCTGCGCATCGAGGCGACCGATCCCGGTGTGCCGCGCACCCTGGAGACCGTCGCCCGGATCACGAGCGCCCTGGCGGACGCCGGGACGATGGCCCTGATCGAGCCGCTGCCCTACCGCAGGAGGCCTGACGGCGGTGTCGAGCTCGACCCCTCCGAGGACGCGTTGATCCGCACCGTCGCCATTGCTGGCGGGCTCGGCTCGTCTTCCGCGCACACCTGGCTGAAGGTTCCTGCCACCGCGGACCCGGCCCGCGTCGCCGCCACCACGACCTGTCCCATCCTGCTCCTGGGCGGCGACGCCGGCCGTGAGCACGACCGGGTCTTCGCCGGCTGGGAGCGCGCCCTGCAGGTGCACAACATCCGCGGCCTGGTGCCGGGGCGAGCCCTGCTCTACCCCGAGGTCCTCAGCGTGCGCGAGGCCGTCGACCGCGCTGCCACTCTCGTCCACCCTTCTGCTGCACCGATTCTCTAGGAGCACTCATCGTGAGCAACCACTACCGCGCCGGAGCCCTGTCGACGTCCGACACCCTGGTGACCGTCACCCCGGAAGGCGCCGGCTGGAGCTACAGCGGGCTCGAGGTGTTCGACCTCGCAGGCGGCCCGGTCGGCCGGGTCCTGGACGGCATCGAGGGTGTCCTGGTGCCGCTCTCGGCCACCGAGGTCACCGTCTCGGTCGACGGTGACGCCCACGTGCTCGCGGGTCGCACCGGCGTCTTCGAGGCCGTGTCCGACTGGATCTACCTCCCGCTCGGGTCGGAGATCAGCATCAGCGCGGATGCCGGTGAGGTCGCCCTGTGCACCGCCCGGGCCACCGAGCGCTTCCCGCTCCGCGTGACGTCGGCCGAGGAGGTGCCGGTGGAGGTTCGCGGCGGTGGCCGCGCCTCCCGCCAGGTCACCAACATCGCCACCCCCGGCTCCTTCGCCGGTGCCGACCGGATCAACGTCTGCGAGGTGCTGACCCCGGGAGGCAACGTGTCCTCGTGGCCGCCCCACCGGCACGACGGCATCGGGGACTGCGAGCCCACCAACGAGGAGATCTACTACTTCCGGATGGGCCGCCTCGATGCTTCCCACGGCCACCCCCACGGCCAAGGACTCTTCCGGGTCTACACCGTCGACGGCTCCTCCGACGAGACGGTGACGGTCCTCGACGGTGACGTGCACATCGTCGCCGCTGGCTACCACGGGCCCTCGACGGCCCAGCCCGAGTACCCGATGTACTTCCTCAACGTGCTGGCAGGGCCCGGTGCCGAGCGCACCATGGCGTTCTGCGACGACCCCGACCACCACTGGATCCGCGAGACGTGGGAGGAGCAGGGCCAGGACCCCCGGCTGCCGATGACCTCCGCCGCCGGTCGCGTGGCCCGATGAAGCCGCAGATCCGGATCGCCGTCCTCGGGTTGGGCTGGATGGGGCAGGCCCACTCCCGCTCCGCGCGTCGCATCCCGGGGCACTTCCCGGACCGCTCCTACGACCCGCGCCTCGTCGTGTGCGCCGACCCCGTCGAGGACCGTCGCCGCCAGGCCACCTCGGACTTCGGGTTCGAGCGCGCCGTGGAGGACTGGTGCGAGGCCGTCGCCGCCCCGGATGTCGATGCGGTGTGGGTCACCGCGCCCAACATGATGCACCTGCCGATGATCGAGGCGGCAGCCGCGGCCGGGAAGGCCGTCTTCAGCGAGAAGCCGATCGGGGGCAAGCCCGAGCACGCCGTGGCGGCCCTGCGGCACGCAGGCGCGGGCGGCGTGGCCACCGGAGTGGGCTACTGCTACCTGTGGTCACCCCTCGTGCTGCACGCCCGGGACCTCATTGCCAGCGGAGCCCTCGGCGAGATCACCCACTACCGCGGCCGCTTCCTCTCGATGTACGGCAGCGACCCGATGGGCCTGCTCACCTGGCGCTTCTTCCTGGACCAGGCCGGCTACGGCGTCACCAGCGACATCCTGAGCCACTCCGTCGCCATGGCCCAGTTCCTCGTCGGCGGGATCACCGAGGTGGTGGGCATGGCCAACACGACGATCCCGCGCCGGCCGATCCCCACCGGGGCCGCCAGCCACTACGGGGTCGGCAGCCCGCAGGACCCGACGGGCGCCGTCGAGAACGAGGACTTCGCCTCCATGCTGTGCCGCTTCGAGAGTGGCGCGACCGGAACCTTCGAGGCCAGTCGCACCGTCGTGGGGCCGGAGAGCCAGAACGCCTTCGAGGTCTACGGCACCAAGGGCTCGCTGGCCTGGAACCACGAGCGGATCAACGAGCTGCAGTACTACGAGGTCACCGACTCCCCGAACTCCGGCTACACCACGATCTTCGGCGGCGAGCGCTTCCCCTTCCACGGCGCCTTCGTTCCCGGGCAGGCCAACAGCATCGGCTTCGAGGACCTCGTCACGATCCAGGACCACGCCTTCCTCGAGGCGCTGGCCAGCGGAAGGCCGTTCAGCCCCGGCTTCTCCGAGGCGGTGGACGTCGTGAGCGTCCAGCAGGCCCTCATCGACTCGTGGGAGTCCCGCGGCTGGCAGAGCGTCAACGACCTGAAGGAGAGCACCCGATGAGCACCGTGCACATCACCACCGCAGAGGCGCTCGTGCGATACCTCATCGCGCAGCGCACCGACGTCGATGGCCGCGAGGTCCCGCTCTACCCGGGGGTGTTCGCGATCTTCGGCCACGGCAACGTGACGAGCCTGGGGCATTCCCTGGAGCAGCACCGCGACGAGATCCCCGTCTGGCGTGGTCAGACCGAGGAGGGCATGGGCCTGGCGGCGGTCGCCTTCGGCAAGGCGACCCGGCGGCGTCAGGTCATGGTCGCGACAAGCTCGATCGGCCCCGGCGCGACCAACATGGTGACCGCTGCCGGCGTGGCCATGGCCAACCGGCTCCCGGCGCTGTTCATCGCCGGTGACGCGTTCACCTCCCGCCTTCCCGACCCGGTGCTCCAGCAGGTCGAGCACTTCGGCGATCCGAGCACCACCGTCAACGACGCCTTCCGGCCCGTGGTCCGCTACTGGGACAGGATCACCCACCCCGCGCAGCTCCTCACGTCGCTGCCGCAGGTGACCCGTACCCTGCTCGACCCGGCCGACTGCGGACCCGTCTTCCTCGGGCTGCCCCAAGACGTCGCGGCGACCGCCCACGACTTCCCGGAGAGCTTCTTCGAGCCGGTCGTGCACCGGGTGCCCCGCCCTCGCGCCGACCGGGAGGAGCTCCTGGCGGCGGCTGCAGCCCTGCGCGCCGCCGAGCGCCCCGTGCTGATCGCGGGTGGCGGCGTGCACTACTCCCTCGCAGAGGCCGAGCTGGCGGACTTCGCGCAGCGGCACGGCATCCCTGTGGTGGAGACGGTCGCCGGCAAGTCCTCCCTGCTCGCCGACCACCCGAGGTATGCCGGGCCGATCGGTGTCACGGGCGCCGCCGAACCCAACGAGGCGTGTGCCGATGCCGACGTCGTGCTGGCCGTCGGCACCCGGCTGAACGACTTCGTCACCGGGTCCTGGACCCTGTTCGAGCACGACGCCCGCATCGTGGCCCTCAACACGGCGCGCTTCGACGCCACCAAGCACCGCTCCACGCCCGTGGTCGGCGACGCGCGCGAGAGCCTGGTGGAGCTGTCCGCCCTGCTCGGGGAGTGGTCCGCGCCGCAGGAGTGGACCGACCGCGGCGCCGCGCTGCAGGAGCAGCTGCTGGAGTTCGTCGCCTCGAAGGTCGCCGACGACGGCGCCCAGCCGCTGAGCTACGCCCAGGTCGTCGGGGCGGTGCACCGTCGGGCGCGGGCCGAGGACTACGTCGTGGCAGCCGCTGGAGGTCTTCCTGGAGAGGTCAACGTGCACTGGCTGAGCCGGTCGGTGGCGAGCTTCGACTGCGAATACGGCTTCTCCTGCATGGGTTACGAGGTCGCCGGTGCCTGGGGGGCGGCCTTCGCCCGCGAGGAGAGCGGCGGCGAGGTCTTCGCGCTCGTGGGTGACGGCTCCTACCTCATGCTCAACAGCGAGATCTACTCCTCGGTGCTCTCGGGCAAGAAGATGGTCGTCATCGTCTGCGACAACGGCGGGTACGCGGTGATCGAGCGCCTCCAGAGGAACCAGGGGGGCAACTCCTACAACAACATGCTCCGCGACTCCACCGGCCCCGGGTCCGACGTGCGCGTCGACTTCGTCGCGCACGCCGCCTCGCTCGGCGCCCACGCGAGCAGGGCGGGCTCGATAGCAGAGCTGGAGGCAGCCGTCGACGCGGCGCGAGAGCACGACCGCACCAGCGTCATCGTCGTCGATGTGCGCGAGTCCGACTGGACCGAGAGCGGCCTCTTCTGGGAGGTCGGCGTGCCAGAGGTCAGCGACCTCGACAGCGTGCGCGAGGCCCGGATGGCGTCCGAGGCGGGTCGGGTCGACCAACGTCGCGGCGTGTGATGCCGGCCGGGGGGGCGGCGGAGCCCGGGCGCGCCGGGCAGGTGGCACGACCCACCATCCGTGACGTCGCCGCACGGGCCGGTGTCTCCAAGTCCTTGGTCTCCCTGGCCCTGCAGAACGCCCCACGCGTCGCGCCCGAGACGCGTGAGGCGATCCTCGCAGCCGCCGAGGAACTGGGCTACCGGCGCAACGCCGCTGCCCACGCACTGGGGGCGCACCGCACGCGCACGATCGGCGTGTTCGTCCTGGACCTGCACAACCCGATCACCGCCGACGTCGTCGACGCGGTCCAGGCCGAGGCTCGGCGCCGTGACTACCGCACCATCCTCGTCGTCGGTGGCGAGGACGCGGCGGCCGAGCGGGCCGAGCTGGAGAAGCTCCTGGAGTTCCGGGTCGAGGGGATCATCGCCGTCGGGCACCGCCTCCCCGACGGCGCCGACCAGGCGATCACCGCCGACTGCCCGGCCGTGATCATCGGCAGCGAGCACCACGGCATCCCCCACCTCGCGTCGATGAGCAACGATGACGTCGCGGGCGCCGGGCTCGCGGTCGACCACCTGGTCTCACTGGGCCACGAACGCATCGCGTTCGTCGCGGGCGGGCCGAGCACCGTCGCGCGGGACCGCCGTCGTGGCTACCGCGAGGCGATGCACCGGCACGGCCTGGGCCAGGCATCGGTCGTCCTCGCGGGGTCCTTCACCGAGGACGGCGGCTACCGCGGGGCGCGAGAGGCACTCGAGCTCGCTGAGCGACCGACGGCCCTGTTCGTCGTCAACGACCTCGCGGCGATGGGGGCGATGGCTGCGGTGGTCGATGGTGGGCTGTCCGTGCCGGAGGACGTCTCCGTGGTCGGCTACGACGGCACCCGGCTCGCCGGCATCCGGCCGATCGGCCTGACCACGGTGGCCCAGCCCCTGCAGGAGCTGGGCACCCGGGCGGCGGCACACCTGTGCGGCCAGCTCGACGGGGAGGCCTCCGGTTCCGCGCGCACCCGTCTCGCCCCCTCACTCGTCGCCCGCCGAACGACCGGGGCTGCACCGCCGTCTCCGGCCGGTCGAGAGGAGAGGACTCGCCGTGTGCCGGTGGGCACTCGCGGCGGGTCCTCTCCTCTCGACGAGGTGGCTCGGGCGAGCAGACCCTAGCGGGCGACCTCGTCGATGCGCACCGGGCGCCCCTCGCGGGCGGACAGGGTGGCGGCCTCGGCGATCCAGGCCGTTCCCATCGCGTCCTCGATGGTGCACGGCGACGGCGTCCCGCCCGCGGCGACCTCACAGAAGGTCGCGAGCTCGTGGCGGAAGGCCTCGGCCAGCCGGTCCATGAAGAAGGTGTGCGGGGGCCCGGTCGGCCAGGTGATTCCGGGCTGGGTCGATCGCAGCGGCAGGCCCTCGTCGAGGCCGGCCGCGACGGCATCGAGCACCCCGTGCACCTCGAGGCGCACGTCGTAGCCACGGGCGTTGGTGCGGCTGTTCGACACGACCCCGATCGTGCCGTCATCGAGGGTGATGAGCACCGACACGCTCGACCAGTCGCCGTTGTCGGCGTAGAGCTCTGCGGGTGCGTCGGGGTCGACCGAGCCGACGGCGTAGACCTCGACCGCCTCGCGCCCGGTGACCCAGCGGACGGCGTCGAAGTCGTGGACCGAGCAGTCGCGGAAGATCCCGCCCGAGCCGGCCAGGTAGGCCGCGGGCGGTGGGGCGGGGTCCAGGGTCGTGGAGCGCACCGTGTGGACACGCCCCAGCTGACCCGAGCGCACGGCATCGCGCGCCGCCACGAAGGCCGGGTCGAACCGGCGGGGGTAACCGATCTGGACCGGCACGTCGGAGCCTACGAGCCGGTCACGCACGGCCACGGCCTCTGCCGCTGACCCGGCGATCGGCTTCTCGCAGAAGGTCGGGATGCCGCGGTCGACCGAGGCGAGCAACAGCTCGGCGTGGGCGGCGGTGGCCGCAGCGATCACGACGCCGTCGACGCCCGCCGTGAGGAGCGCCTCGGGGGAGTCGGCGCGGGTGGCCTTGCCGATCCGAGTCGTGACCGCGTCGACGGCGGCATCGACCGGGTCGGTGACGATGAGCTGGTCGACGTGGTCGAGGGCAGCGAGGGTGTCGGCGTGGAAGGCGCCGATCCGGCCGAGGCCGATGAGTCCGATGCGCATCAGTCGTGACATCCCTGGATGTTCTGGTCCCAGTCGATGACCGAGCCCG
>JBDSNZ010000192.1:0-17529 GCA_039915055.1 Ornithinibacter sp. | reverse complement strand
GCCTCGGTGCTGGTGCTGCACACCTGGTGGAAGATCGAGCGCCTCGACGCGGTCGGCCGCCGGGCCCTGACGTGGGTGGCGGTCGTGGGGTCGGCGGCCGTCCTGGTCGGGATCCTGGTCACCTTCGTGACGCCGAACGTCGGCGGGGCCCTGGTGCTCGTGCTGGTGTTCTCGCTGATCGGGCCCGCCATGGTCGTGGGTGCCGCGCGGCCGGAGCTCCTCGACGTGCGGGTCGTCGTCGTGCAGCTGGTGGTGGTCGCGGTGGCGCTCATCTCCTACCTCGCCGCGTTCGTCGGCCTCGCCTCGCTGCTCGAGGTGCTGCTCGGGCGCACGCCCAGCGTCGGCACTCTTGCAGTGGTCGGGGGCGTGGTGGCTCTCGGGGTGCCGCTCCTGCGCACGGCGCTGCACGGCGTGGTGGACGAGCTGCTCTTCGGGGTGCGCCCTGACCCGATCACGGCCGCGACCCACGTCGCCGACCAGTCCGACGGCGACCCGCTCCTGGCCCTGCGGGCGGTGCGTGAGGCGCTCACCCTGCCGTATGCCGTGCTGCGGGTCGACGGCGCCGTGCTCGCCTCCTCGGGTCAGCCGGGCACCACGACCCTCACCGTGCCACTGCGACTGGGACCGGACCGGGTCGGGGAGCTCGAGGTCGGGCTGCGGATCGGCGAGACGACGCTGTCGCAGGCCGACGAGCACGTGCTCGGTCTGGTGGCTCCGCTCCTCGCCCTCACCGCGCGGTCTTCTGCCCTGGCGGCGGACCTCCAGGCTGCGAGGGAGCTGTCGGTGACCGCCATCGAGGAGGAGCGCCGGCGGCTGCAGCGCGACCTGCACGACGGGCTGGGACCCCGGCTGTCGGGCATCGGCTTCACCGCGGACGCCGCGCTCAACAGCGTGCGTCGCGACCCCGCGACGGCCGAGGCGCTCCTCGCGCAGCTCCGCGCGGAGACGACCACCGCGATCCGGGAGATCCGGGGCCTGGCCTACGCGATGCGACCGCCGTCGCTGGACGAGCTCGGCCTGGTCAAGGCGCTCCGTCAGCAGGCCTTGGTGCTCCACACCCCGTCGGGGACACCGCTCGTGGTGGAGGTGGTGGCCCCGGACGACCTCGGTGGGCTGTCAGCGGCAGTGGAGGTCGCGGCCTACCGGATCGTCGTGGAGGCGCTGACGAACGCCGCCCGGCACAGCGGCAGCGACCGCGCGACCGTGCGGATCACGGCATCCGAGGGGTTCTTGTGCGCCGAGGTCGTCGACGGGGGTGGCGGGCCCGAGCGGAGGTGGGCCGCCGGTGTCGGTGTGGCGGGGATGCGTGAGCGCGCCCTCGAGCTGGGTGGTCGCCTCGAGGCCGGGCCGACCTCAGGGGGCGGGCGGGTGATGGGGCGCCTTCCCATCCACGCGTCCGCGATCACCGACGATCGACGTCGCGCATCTCGATGATCTCGGCGCGCCGGCTCGCGATGAGCAGCGCAGCGTCGCCGAGCGTCTCGTTGGTGGCCCAGCGGTTGCCGTTCCACGCGCGCATCAGGCTCTCGGCGCGGGTGGACGGCGACCCCTTGACGCCGAAGTCGCTGGCGAGGTCCTTGTTGAGCACCGCACCCCTCGGCCCGACGAGCCCGTTGGCGACACCGCTCGCCCAGAGCAGCCCGCACGCGCGCCCGTTCGCCGCGGCCCGCCGACGAATCCACCCCGGGTCCTTGACGGTCGCTCCGACGAGCAGTCGCCGGGCAGCGGTGCGCCACTCCTCGACCGCTGGGCCGAGGTGGGTGACTCGGGGTGAGGAGTCGAGCCACCCGTCGACGAGGGCGCAGACCTCGGCCACGGCGTCGCGCACGTCGCCCGCCACGCGGTCGAGGTCGAGCGGCTCGGCTGGGAGGGGCTCGGCATCGAGGGTGTTCAGGGCCTGTTGCCCCCCCACCTCCTCCGCGAGACGGTGCATCAGCAACGGGCCGTGGTCGCCCGCCTCGAACGCCTCGATCAGCGGGCTCACCTCGCGCCACTGGACCACGCCAGGCGCGACGCGCAACCCGTCGAACGCCGGCAGCCACGTGTCGACGGCGGCCAAGGTCTCGGCGGTCGCGTCATCGGGCACGCCGAGCCGCTCGTGGGAGTAGCGGATGAACAGGGGTAGCACCTGCGAGACGGCGGCGAGGTCCTCCTCCGTCGCGTCGACCGCCCACGGCAGCCGTTGGCTCAGGGCCAGCTCGACCTGCACCGGTGACCACCGCAGCGGGTGCCCGGCGTGCTGCGCGGCGTCGTTGGCGAGGAGGACCGCGCAGTCCAGGGCCATCTCCCGGTCCGACAAGCCCGCCGAGTGCGTGGACGTGAGGAAGCCGGCGGCGGCGGTGCTCACCGACATCTCGGGAAGGCTCGCCGAGGTCAGCACGGGAACCCCACCGCCCGGCATCCGGCGCAGCAGCATCTCCACGAACGGCCTGGCTCCGGGCCACCCGAGCGGGTCCTCGTCGGGGTCGGACCAGGATTCCGGCGTCAGCGGTGCGTCGTCGGCATCCCCGAGGTCGATGGCCAGCCGGATGCCGGCCCGGGCGTCGGCAGGGCCGATCGGTGCGAGGTCGGAGGGGCGCCGACCCTCGCCGACGAGCAGTTCGCGATAGCGCTCGCACACCTCGTCGAAGTGCTGGGGGATGAGGAACACGTCCTTGACGCGGGTGCCGAACGCCTCGTCGACGTAGACCACGACGGTGACCGGTCCGATGCCGGGCCAGGACAGGCCGAGGATGATGTTGTCTCCGTCGGCGAGCTCGTCACCCATCTTCGCGGCCTGCTCGACGACGATGTCGCGCACTCCCAGCACCGCATCGGGCACGGGGTGGCGTCGGGTGCTGAGCGCTCGCCGCACGCGCGCGGCATCCAGCTCGTCGGGGATCAGGGCGGCGATCACGTGGAGGGCCGCGGTCGTCTCTGCGTAGGGGACGGCCGCGAGCGACTCGATGATCTCGGCGAGGGGGAGGGGCTCCTCGAAGGGGCCGCCCTCGGGATGGAAGGCATCGGTCAGGGCGATCATCGAGGAGATGAGGGTCGTCGCTGCAGTCTGGTCACTGGAGCGGAGCACGCCGCGCAGCGCGGCGATGAGGCCGGCGTCCTCCTGCGAGGGCGGCACGGGCTGGAGCGGGCGCGCGGCGCCACCCCTCGTCGCCGACCGGTTGGGTGCCTGCTTGCGTCGTCGCCCGCCCTTGTTCGCCACGTGCCCATCGAATCATGACTCGCGCTGCTCCGTCTCTCGGACACGGGCACAGCGAAGACCCCGGTCGGTGGTGCCGACCGGGGCCTCGGTGCCCTGACACTGCACAGGGCAGGTGCGCGGTGTCAGGCAGTTGCGTGGATCTTCTCGATCGCGGGAGCGTCGATGCCCTGCACGCTGTGTGCGTGGCGCAGGCCCAGCCCGCCGAGCACGAACATCACCACGGAGCCGATGAAGGCGGCGATGGCAGCCCACATCGCGATGGTGCCCAGGGTGGCGAAGGCGTAGGCGTTGAGGAGCATGCCGCGCAGCGTGGTGCCCATGAAGAGGGACTGACGCAGCTGGCCGAGGTCGGCAGTGGCCTGGGCGGTGGGGTCGGCCTTGCTCGCGGCCATGAACTCGCCGGACACCTGGGAGTAGGTGCGGCCGTTGGACTGCTCGTCCATGTGGGCCTGGATGTAGTAGTCGGCGTAGGCCTTGGCCTGGGCGCCGGTGGTGAGCTCCTGGCCGTCGTACTGCGTGAGGTTGGCCATCATCTCCGGGGTGGTGAGGGCAGCGGCGACGGGCATCGTGATCTGCTGGGAGGCGAGCTGGTCGTGGACGTTGGTGGTGGCGAACGAGGAGGCCCACACGAGCAGGCCGCCGGCCACGAGGAGGACTGCGGCGACGACGATGCCGGTCCAGGAGATGAGCTTGTCGAATGAGCTGCGCATGGTGTTCTCGTTCCTTCCGGAGGCCCCGGGTTGGAGAGCCGTCCTGTGGTTTTCCTTGACGAGATCACAGTACTACTACTTGTAGTAGTACAAGGATGGATCAGGTGTCTCGTACGACACACCGGTCCTGCGGAGCTGGCGCTAGTGGTCACGGCCGTAAGTTCGTTGGGGGTTCAAGTCCAGGCGGTGGGGTCGCCGAGGTAGAGTCCGCAGGCGGTGTCGAGGGCGTCTTCGGCGGTGCCGCCCATGGATCCAGTGGGTAGGTAAGAGTCTTCGTAGTCCTCGTGGCTGGCCCGGTAGATCGCGAAGCCCCACATCGTGGCGGAGCCTGCGTAGCGCAGCCGGCAGAGGGGGAGCACTTCTGCGTCGGGCAGGACGCCGTCGACGTAGGCGAAGCTGGCGCGGTATCGGATGGCGATGGTGGCCAGAGCCGGCCATCGTTCGCGCGCGTGGATGCTCAGTCGCTGGTGCAGTGAGGACTTCGTCGAATCGGGGATGCTGGGCACGGCATCCATCCTGACGGACGTGTGGATGGGTCGGTCGCTGGTTCGGCGTGTCGCGTGGCGTGGGGCGCGGGGAGGGCGGACAACGGTGTGATGAGCATGTCGAGTCCGTTCGTCATCGTGTTGACCACCGTCGAGGAAACCGTGCTCACGGCGCGTGCTCGAGCCGCCTGCGGCGAGCACCGCGACGTGATCCGGGCTCGGATCGTGCTGGCGGCCGCCCAAGGTCGCGCCAACGCGGTGGTTGCCGCCGAGCTGGGCATCGTGGTGGACACCGTCCGCAAGTGGCGCAAACGGTTCGCGACCCAACGCCTACTGGGGTTGGAGGACCTGCCCAGGTCCGGGCGGCCGCGCCGGTTCACCCCGGTGCAGGTCGCGCAGGTCAAGGCGCTGGCCTGCACCCCGCCAGCCGAGGTCGAGGTGCCTTTGTCGCGATGGTCCAGCTCAGAGCTGGCGGCCGAGGCCACGACTCGGGGGCTGGTCGAGGCGATCTCACCGGCGACGGTACGGCGCTGGCTGGCCGCCGACGCGATCAAGCCGTGGCAGCACCGGTCCTGGATCTTCCCCCGCGACCCGTGCTTCGAGGACAAGGCCGCCCGCGTGCTTGACCTGTACGACCGGCACTGGCAGGGCCGCGAACTCGGAGAGGACGAATACGTGATCAGCGCCGACGAGAAGTCCCAGCTCCAGGCATTGCGGCGCCGCCACCACGGCCAGCCGCCCGGACCCGGGCGGACCCGCCGGGTGGAGTTCGAGTACACCCGCGGCGGCACACTGGCCTACTTCGCCGCCTACGACGTGCACCGGGCCCACGTGATGGGCCGGATCGCGCCCAAGACCGGCATCGCACCATTCGAAGAACTCGTCGCCGAAGTCATGGGCACCGAGCCGTACGCCTCGGCCCGGCGGGTGTTCTGGGTCGTGGACAACGGCTCCTCCCACAACGGGCAACGCTCCATCGACCGGATGACCTCAGCCTGGCCCTGCGCGACCCTGGTCCACCTGCCCGTGCACGCGTCCTGGCTCAACCAGGTCGAGATCTACTTCTCCATCCTGCAACGTAAAGCCATCAGCCCCAACGACTTCCGTGACCTCAACCACCTCGCCGAACGGGTCATGGCCTTCCAAGACCGGTACAACGCCGCCGCGACCCCGTTCGACTGGACCTACACCAGAGAGGACCTCAACGCCTTCATCCAGCGGCTCGGCACCCACGCCGCATGACCCCCGACAGACTTACGGCCGTGACCACTAGCCTGCGGGGATGACGCAGCGACTGCACGTGCCGGGACTCGTGCTCACCGACCACGTGCTGGACGTGCCGCTGGACCACGACGACCCGCACGGCGCCACCATCGGGGTGTTCGCCCGCGAGGTCGCAGCGCCCGACGGCCTGGACCGGCCCTTCCTCGTCTTCCTCCAGGGTGGCCCCGGTCAGGAGGCGCCGCGCCCCACCGGCCGGCCGCTCGCGCCGGCATGGCTCGCCCGAGCGCTCAGGGACTTCCGCGTCCTCATGCTCGACCAGCGCGGCACCGGCAGGTCCACGCCCTACGGCTCGGCAGGAGCGGACCCAGGGGCCGACGCGGCATACCTCACGCACTTCCGTGCCGACGCGATCGTCCGTGACGCGGAGTGCTTCCGGGAGCACCTCGGGGTCGAGCGGTGGAGCCTGCTCGGGCAGTCCTTCGGCGGCTTCTGCACCCTGCACTACCTCACGGCCAGCCCCGACAGCGTGCGAGAGGCGTTCTTCACCGGAGGCGTGCCCCCGGTCGGGCGCCCGGTCGACGAGGTCTACGCCGCGACGTTCACGATCATCCGTAGGCTGAATCGTGAATACCACCGACGGTTCCCGGGTGACCTCGCTCGCCTCGAGAGCGCGCTCGCGATGTGCGACGACGGCGCCGTCACGCTGCCCGGCGGCGCTCCGGTGACGCGGCGGATGCTGCGCAGCATCGGCAACCACCTCGGCATGGACGGTGGCGCCGAGCAGGTGCACTACCTCCTCGAGCGTGACCCGCGCTCATCGGCATTCGCCCACGACCTCGCCGCGCTCGCCCCGTTCAACGGACGCAACCCGTTGTATGCCGTGCTTCACGAGTCGAGCTATGCCGATGGGGGAGTGACGAACTGGTCGGCCCAACGGGTGCTGCCCGAGGACTTCGCCGGCGACTCGACGCTGCTCACCGGGGAGCACCTCTTCCCGTGGCACTTCGAGGACAACCCCGAGCTCGTCCCGTATGCCGGGGTGGCCGGGGTGCTGGCGCAGCACGAGTGGCCACGACTCTGGGACGCCGACGTGCTCGCCTCGGTGGACGTGCCCTGCGCGGCTGCGATCTACGTCAACGACGCCTTCGTCGACCTCGGCTTCTCGCAGGAGAGCGCCGACCTGCTTCCCGGGATGCGACGCTGGGTGACCGACGAGTTCCACCACAGCGGGCTGCGCACGGATGGCGGCCGCATCCTCGACCGGCTCATCGGTCTCGCCCGCGGCGCGCTCTGACGCCCGTCCTCACCGATCGGGAGGTCGTTTTCACGGCGCGGTGTGTTCGTCGGCGTCCTTCCTGCTCTCCCGGTTGCGGCGCTTCGAGGCGAGCCGCGACTGCTTCACCCCGGCGGCGATCGAGTGCCACACGTGGTCTGGGCCGAGGTCGTCGATGAAGCCCGACCTGGCGAGCACGTCGCGCACGTTCTCGAAGGATCGCACCAGGTAGAGGTCCACGCCCTGTGAGCGGAGGTGTGCGAGCAGCCCGGAGAGCCGGTCCGCGGTCGTCGTGTCCATCTGGTTGGTGGCCTCGAGGTCGAGGACGACGGCGTCGATGGGTGCGCGCTCGGCGGCGAGCTTCTGGATGCGGACGATCACGTGGGTGGCGTTGGCCCAGAAGAGGGGGCCGTCCGGGCGCACCACCAGCACACCGGCATACGTCTTCCGGTGCGGATGCTTGCCGATCGACCCCCACGCGGCCTTCTCGCCGCTGACCCGCCCCATCTCGTCGACGCCGACCTGGAGCGACCGGTAGATCAGCCCGAGCAGCGACTGTCCGACGGCGGCGAGCAGACCGTTGACCGGGCCGAGCGCGAGCACACCGACCAGAGCCACCACGGCGGCAAGGAAGTCGTTGCGCCGCACCGCGGCATACCGGCGGAAGTCGTTGACGCGCACCAGTCCCGACACGGCATGGATGACGATCGCCGAGAGCACCGACTTGGGTAGGTCCGCGAGCGTGCCGGCAGCAAGGAGGATGAACCCGAGCACCACCACGGCCGCGGTGACGTTGCTGACCTGAGTGTAGGCACCGGCCTCGCGGTTGGCAGCGGTCTTGGAGAGAGACCCACCCACGCCCATCCCGCCGAACAGGCCCGAGGCGAGGTCTGCGGCGCCGTGCGCGACGAACTCCCGGTTGTCCCGGTCTGCGTCGACCGGTCCGCTCGAGGTGAAGGTGCGCACGGCGGCCAGGCCCTCGGCGATGCCGACCGCGGCGATCGCCAGGCCACCCGTGGCCAGTCCGCTCCACAAGGAGATGTCAACGATGGGCAGGGCCGGCAGCGGGAGTCCCGTCGGCACGGCACCGACGACCGGCACCCCTCGCCCGGCGAGGTCGAGCCGGGAGGAGAGCAGCACGCCTGCGACGAGCACGACCAGGGACCACGGCACCCGGTGGGCGAGCCGGTGGCCCCCGAAGAGCACCAGGAGTGCGGCGGCCCCGACCGCCAGCGTCTCCCCCTGCACGTCGCCCAGGCCGCCGACGAGAGCGACGATGCGCTCCAGGAGGTTGCCGGAGGGAGTCGCGAGCCCGGCCAGCCCGGGAATCTCACCGATGACGATGAGCACGACCAGTCCGGCGACGAACCCGGTGATGATCGGCTCGCTGAGGAACTGCGCCACCCACCCCAGGCGCAGCAGACCGACGGCGAGCAGCACCACCCCCGCGACCAGCGCCAGTGCAGAGGTCAGCTGCACCGCGAGGGTGGGGTCCCCCCCGGAGAGCACCCGCACGATCGAGCCCGAGAGCACCGAGACCGTCGAGATCGGGCCCACGAACAACAGGCGCGAGGCGCCGAAGAGGGCGTAGGCGAGCAGCGCCGGCGCCAAGGTGTAGAGCCCCACCTGCACCGGCACCCCGGCCACGGCGGCGTATCCCAGCGACTGCGGCACGGCGAGCGCGGCGACGAGCACGCCGGCCAGCGCGTCGGCCGGCAGGTGTCGACCCGAGTAGTCACGCAGCAGGCGCAACCCGATCGGGAGGGTGGGGCGGGGGAGGTGCACCGGCCCAGTGTGCCCGTGGCGAGGACGTCGCGTACCGACCCCAGGGAGTTCGCTGTCGACGGCGACCTCTAGGTTGAGGTCGTGACCGACAGCCCCGCGCCGCCCCAGCGGGTGCTCGTGACCGGTTCCGCCGGCTACATCGGCAGCCGCCTCGTCCCACGCCTGCTGCGCGAGGGTGTCGAGGTGCGTGCCAGCGTGACGGACCGGGCCAAGCTCCGCGAGCGGTGGTGGGCCCCCCAGGTGGAGGTCGTCGAGATGGATGTCCGCGACCCAGCGGCCGTCGCGGCTGCCGTGGCCGGCGTCGACACGGTCTACTACCTCATCCACGGGCTCGGCGGCCGGGACTTCGCCGCCACCGACCGCACCTCGGCGCAGACCATGGCCAAGGCCTGCGTCGCCGCCGGGGTCACGCGCATCGTCTACCTCAGCGGCCTGGTGCCCCAGGTTCCCGAGCGAGAGCTCTCCGAGCACATCACCTCCCGCCTGGAGGTCGAACGGATCCTCACGGCATCCGGCATCCCCACCCTCGCGCTGCGCGCCGCCATCGTCACCGGCTCGGGGTCGACGAGCTTCGAGATCGTGCGGCAGATCAGCGAGCGGCTGCCGGTGCAGCCGGTGCCGGGGTGGATGGACAGCCAGGTGCAGCCCATCGCGGTCGTCGACGTGGTCGAGGCGCTCGCCGGGGCGCGCACGGTCGACTCCGCGTCACGCTCCTACGACGTCGGGGGCCCGGAGCGGATGCCGTACACCGGCCTTCTCGACGTCTTCGCCGCCGTCGCCGGGCTCATCCGACCACAAGCCCTGGTGCCCGGCCTTCCGACCGATCTCGTGGGTGCGCTCGCGGGGGCGGTCACCGACGTGCCCAGCCAGATGGTCGCCTCGCTGGTGGAGAGCCTGCACCACGACATGGTCTGCCACGACATGGAGTTCGCGATCGACCTCCTGCCCAGCGAGCACCGCCTGGTCGGGGTGGAGGAGTCCTTCCGTCGGGCCCTCGCGGAGCCGGGGGAGTGGGTGCACGACTCCGAGCGCGACCCGCTCGGCCCCCTTCCAGGGGACCCCTCCTGGGCCGGTGGTCAGGACCACTGGCTCTCTCGCGCCTTCGCGACCGGACGGGCCTTGACCAGCGAAGCGGTGCGTCGGGTGCTGCGCCTTTCCTGACCTCCGGACGGACCCGGCGAGCAGCATGAAACCGGGCCGATCCGTTCCTGTGGCGAGGTGTCGGCGAGTGCGCCATGCTGCCCCCGGCGACCATGGCGGTCGCCGATCGAGATCAGGGGGTTTCACCCATGAAGTTGTTCCGCTCTCTCGTCCTCGCCTCCACGGTGGCACTGTTGGTGCCGCTCACGGCGGTGGCGGCCTCGGCCGCACCCGCGCCCAACGACACGGCGGACTCGGCCACCGTCATCACCGACCTCCCGAGCACCATCAGCCAGGACACCTCGGAGGCAACCACTGACGCGCTGGATGCCTCGCTCAACGCGCTGTGCGGTGCGCCGTTCACGAACGCCAGTGTCTGGTTCTCCTACACCGCGGCCGGGGCCGGCGGTGTGCTGGCCGACATGTCGGCCTCGTCCTACGTGGGCGGCTTCCTCGTCACAGAAGGGGACCCCAACGACGGAGCCCTGGTCGCGTGCGGTCCGACGACGGTCGGCTTCGCCACCCAGGCCGGAACGACCTACTACATCGCAGCGTTCTCGGACACCGCCGTCAACGGGGGTGACCTCGAGGTGACCTTCGACGTCGCCCCGCCCGCACCCGAGGCGAGCATCACCGTCGACCCGCGCGGGACGGCATACAAGGACGGCAGTGCCAGGCTCACCGGCACCTACTCGTGCACCGACGCCGACGAGTTCGGGAGCGACATCGAGGGCACCCTGACCCAGACGGTCGGGAGGGTCAAGATCAACGGCTTCTTCTTCGTCAACCCGCTCGCGTGTGACGGCACGACCCAGACCTGGGAGGGCATCGTCTCCAGCGACAACGGGCTGTTCCGCGGCGGGAAGGGCGCCACGGTGGCGTTCGCCTTCGTCTGCGGTGCCTTCGAGTGCTCGTTGGGCTACGCCGAGCAGACGGTGCAGCTGAGCGGCGGCAGGAAGAAGTAGCGAAGCAGGGTGCCGCACCGCCAAGCCGGGGGTGCGGCACCCTGATCGGCCCTACGCTGGCACCGACCTCAGAAGGGAGCCGAGATGGACGACCGAATGGCTCCAGCGGGTTGGTATGCCCAGCCGGACGGCACCCAACGATTCTGGACCGGCGTGCTGTGGAGTGACCAGGTGCGCTCCGTGCAGGTGCCCCCGGGTCACGGGCAGGCCGTCGTGCGGCCATTCCTGCCGCCCAGTGCAGCGCTGACCCAGCCCCAACTTGCCTACACACCAGCGGGTTACGTCGCTGTCTCCCACGTCGTACCCAAGAGCCCGGGGCTCGCCCTGGTCGATGGTTGACGCCCACTCCGGGGCGCAGCGCTGGAACGCGCGACGAGGCATCCTCGGCTGAGACGTGCCCCTCGGTGCGACGGCGCGGCTGTCGAAGGTGGGGAATGGACGCGGTCGCCAGCCGGTTGGAGCAACCTGTTGAGATTTCAACCGTCAACGACAGGAGCCAGACCCCCATGTCCCACGCGTTCGAGAGCATCACCATCGGTCGCCACACGCTGCCCCAGCGCTTCGTGATGGCCCCGCTCACCCGCAACCGCTCCGGCGACGACGGCGTGCCCAAGGAGCTCAACGCGACCTACTACGGCCAGCGTGCCGGCGCCGGCCTCATCATCAGCGAGGGCACCCAGCCGAGCGCCGTGGGTCAGGGCTACCTCGGCACCCCCGGCATCCACAACGACGAACAGGTCGCAGGCTGGGCCAAGGTCGCGGATGCCGTGCACGCCCGTGACGGGCGGCTGTTCATCCAGCTCATGCACGTCGGCCGAATCGCCCACCCCGACAACAAGCACGGACTCGAGACGGTGTCCCCCTCGGCGATCGCAGCCCCCGGGATGATGGTGACGGCGCAGGGCGAGAAGCAGCACGTCACCCCGCGCGCCCTGGAGCTCGACGAGATCGCCGGCGTGGTGCAGGAGCACGTCGTGGCGGCCCGCAACGCGATCCGCGCCGGTGCAGACGGTGTGGAGGTGCACGGTGCCAACGGCTACCTCATCCACCAGTTCCTCGCCCCGAGCAGCAACACGCGCACCGACGAGTACGGCGGTTCGCCCGAGAACCGCGCCCGCTTCGCGATCGAGGTCGTACGCGCCGTGGCAGCCGAGATCGGCGCCGACCGGGTGGGCCTGCGCCTCTCACCCGCGCACGGCATCCAGGGTGTCCTCGAGCCGGACTCGGTCGACGTCGCCGCGACCTACGGGCACCTCGTCGACTCGGTCAGTGACCTCGGCCTGGCCTACCTCCACGTGCTCGCCGACCCCCGGGCCGAGCTGACCCAGGACCTTCGCGCCCGTTTCGACGGCCCGTTCGTCGTCAACTCCGGGTTCTCCGACGTGACCACGCTCGGTGGTGTCGAGGACCTCATCGGTCACGACCTGGCAGACCTCGTGGCCGTGGGCCGCCCCTACCTCGCCAACCCCGACCTCGAGCGCCGCTGGCGCGAGGGCCTGCCGCTCAACGAGCCCAACCCCGACACCTTCTACGGCGGCGGCGCGGAGGGCTACACCGACTACCCCGCGGCCTGACGTCGGGGGCTCAGGTCGCTGGTGAAGGTGACTCCGGTGGGGCGCTGCGTCGTGTAGGGCGCGCCGTCAGCGAGCTTGACCATGACGAAATCTGTGCCCTCGGTCTCGACCAGAGGGGGTCGGTTCGAGGTCCTGTCGATCACGTGGCGGAGGGTGTCGCCGGAGCGGGTGCAGTATCCAAGCCAGTCATGGCGAGCCGTCGTGGGCCACACCGTCGCCGGTCAGGCGGCGCGGGCCAGCGGTAGGCCGGCGGATGCCGCGTGCTCGCCGAAGTCGTCGTCCACCGCGACCACGTGGTGCCCGCGCGCCGAGAGGATCGAGGCGACGACCGAGGCACGGTAGCCGCCGGCGCAGTGCACCCACACCTCACCGGGCGGTACCTCGTCGAGACGGTCGAGCACCTCGTGGATGGGGATGTTCACGGCGCCGGCGATGTGCTCGTCCTCGAACTCCGAGGCTCGCCGCACGTCGAGCACGCTCACGTGTCGGTGGCTGCGCACCTGGGCCAGATCGGCGAAGAGCGCTCGCTCGAATGACGCCAAGGGCGCGTCGGTCCAGTCGTGCGGGTCACCGGTGGCCGCCCCCGAGAGCTCGTCGATGCCGATCCGCACCAGCTCGCGCTGAGCCTCCGCCACCTGGTCCGCAGTCTCGCCGAGCAGGGTGAGTGCCGTGCCCCACGGGAGCAGCCACCCGACGTAGGTGGAGAAGGCGCCGTCGACTCCCATGTTGACGGTGCCCGCGGCGTGCCCCGCGGCGAAGGCGGTGCGGTTGCGCAGGTCGATGACCCACTCCCCGCTGGCGATGCGCGCGGCGAGCACGCTCTTGTCGGCGATCTCCGGGGCGTCGAGGTGGGGCGCGCTCGGGCCCGCACTGTTCGCCTCGCCCATGTGGGCGTAGTAGGCGGGAAAGACGTCGAGGCCGGCGAGTGTCTCTGCGGCCCAACGGTCCTCGTGCAGGTTCAGTGCCGCGTTGGACTGCTTCTCCTGGCCGATGGTGGATGCCGTGACCGTGCCGGTCGAGCCTGCCGAGCAGAAGCTCCCGAAGCCATGGGTGGGCAGGACGTCGGCGGTGTCGGGGAGGTCCTCAGCAAGACGCCGGGCCGAGGCGAACTGGTGGTGGACGAGGGCATCGGTGTGCTCGTGGCCCAGGAGGTCGGGCCGACCGGTGGACCCGAACAGCAGCGACCCGCCGGTGCAGGCTGCCACGGCGCTGACGGTGCCGGCGTCGTCGACCGACTCCACGGCATACGACAGGTGGGTGAAGGTGTGGCCCGGGGTGGCGATCGCCCGCAGTCGCAGTGTGGGGGAGACCTCGACGACGTCGCCGTCGCGAATCGGCGTGCGCTCGAAGGAGACTTCGTCATCGGCATTGACGAGGTATGCCGCACCCGTCGCTGTGGCGAGAGCGAACCCGCCTGTGACGTAGTCGTTGTGGATGTGTGTCTCGAACACGTGGGTGATCCGCACGCCGTGCTCAGCAGCGAGATCGAGCGCGCGGTCGATGTCGCGCTGCGGGTCGACCACGGCGGCGAGCGCGCCGTCGTGGATGAGGTAGGAGCGGTCGCCCAGGCTGGGGGTCTCGATGGCGACGATGGTGGTCGAGGAGCTGCTCACGGTGGTCCGTCCTTTCCAGAGGCTTTGACAAGCATACCCGAGGGGGTATTGCTGCGAAGCCTGCAGGGGGCTGATGCAGCCAGCGGCGACGAACCGGCATACGGTGAAGGAATGGAATTTCGATACCTCGGCAACAGCGGCCTCAAGATCTCTGAAATCACCTACGGCAACTGGCTCACCCACGGCTCGCAGGTCGAGAACGACGTCGCCACCCAGTGCGTGCGCGCGGCGCTCGAGCACGGCATCAGCACCTTCGACACCGCCGATGTCTACGCCAACACCAAGGCGGAGTCAGTGCTCGGCGATGCGCTCAAGGGTGAGCGGCGCGAGAGCCTGGAGATCTTCACGAAGGCCTACTGGCCGACCGGCCCCGGCGGCAAGAACGACACCGGCCTGTCACGAAAGCACATCATGGAGTCGATCAACGGGTCGCTGACGCGACTCCAGACCGACTACGTCGACCTCTACCAGGCGCACCGCTACGACACCGAGACGCCGCTCGAGGAGACGATGCAGGCATTCGCGGACGTCGTGCGCCAGGGCAAGGCGCTCTACATCGGGGTCAGCGAGTGGACCGCCGAGCAGATCCGCGCGGGTCACGCGATGGCGAAGGAGCTCGGCGTGCAGCTGATCTCGAGCCAGCCGCAGTACTCCATGCTCTGGCGCGTCATCGAGGGCGAGGTCGTGCCCACGTGCGACGCGCTCGGTGTGAGCCAGATCGTGTGGAGCCCCATCGCGCAAGGGGTGCTCACCGGGAAGTACAAGCCCGGGCAGGCACCTCCGGAAGGCTCGCGCGCCGCCGACGAGAAGGGCGGTGCCGACATGATCAAGCGCTTCATGAACGACGACGTGCTGACCCGCGTGCAGGGCCTGCAGCCCATCGCCGACGACGCTGGTCTGTCGATGGCGCAGCTCGCGGTGGCCTGGGTGCTGCAGAACCCGAACGTCGCTGCGGCCCTGGTCGGAGCGTCTCGTCCCGAGCAGGTGGGGGAGAACGTCAAGGCCGCCGGAGTGAAGCTCGAGCCCGAGCTCATGAAGAAGATCGACGAGGTGCTTGGCGACATCGTGGAGAAGGACCCGGGCAAGACCGCCGAGACGACACCGCAGAAGCGCGTCGCCTAGCGTCGCGCGCCCTGAGTACCCTGCGGGTTGCTGGCTCTCGGGAATGAGGCAACCGCCACGAGCTGCTCGCGTCAGCCGAGGCGGCGCGTCACGACGTCGTTGGCGGTGGTCAGGGATTCCTCGGTGCCCGTGACGGCATCGAGGAAGTCTTCGCGCGAGAGGGTGAGGAGCTTTGTCTCTTCCGTCGCGGTGACGGTGGCGGTGCGGGGCACGTCTCGCAGCAGGCCGATCTCGCCGAAGAAGTCCCCCGGGCCCTCGTGCCGGAGCACCTCACCAGCATGGGTGACCTCGACGCGGCCGCTCTCGATGATGAAGAACAGGTCCGAGTCCTCGCCCTCGCTCAGCACCGGAGCGCCGGCGCCGACGGTGCGCCGACCCAGGCCGCGAGCCAGCGACTCGACCGCGGCCTGGCCCATCGGCGCAAAGATCGGGATGCTGCGCAACAAGGTGGCACCCTCGGGCGGGCGGAGCGTGGCGTCCAGGCGCAGGCAGCGGGGGAGGAAAAGCAGGCTGGGGACGCCAACGAGAAGGGCCAGTGCGGTCAGAGCCCAGCGGATGCCGAAGTGGTCGACCGCGAACGGCATGAGGAACGCGCCCAGGGCCATCCCGCCGATGAGAGCACCCTCATAGGCCCCGAAGACGCGACCGAGCACGGCATCCGGGGTGAGTCGCTGGACGATCGTCACGAAGTTGACGTCGACCAGCGGGTTGCCGAAGCCCAGGAGGATCACGGCAGCGAACACCGCGACCGGCGAGGGCCAGACGGCGACCAGGACGAGGGGCAGGGACCAGAGCACCGTGCCGACGGCGAGGTCGCCGGCCAGCTTGTTTCGCGCCGATCGAGCGATCGCGAAGAAGCCGCCGGCGATGGCACCGACCCCGAACATCGAGTCGACGAACCCCACGCCCTCCGGGCCCGTGCCCAGGATCTCGACTGCGAAGAGGACGCTGAACACGACCGAGGCCCCAGCCACCACGGTCTGCGCAGTCGTGAGGATGGCGATCATCACCAGGTTGCGGTCCTTGGCGATGTGCACGAATCCGCCTGCCATCTCGGAGAGCATGCCCTCCTTCTCCTGCGCAAGCTCCTCCTCGTCGGTCGACCCAGCGGTGTCCTTGGCGACAGGTCGGATGCCGAGCACGAGGACGGCGGAGAGGACGAAGGTGAGGGCGTTGAGGACGAACACGGTCTCGACGTTGGTCACGGTGACGAGCAGTGCGCCCAGCGCAGGACCGATGAAGAACGCGAGGCTCTCCAAGGTGCTCGAGGCGCCGTTGGCCGCGGTGAGCTCTTCGGGCTTGGTGGTGAGCGACGGCATCCAAGCCATCTGGGCCGGGCGGAACACACTGCCGATGACCGCCACCACCGTGGCCAGGACGAGGGTGAGGATGACCGGAGCGTCGATGATGATGCTCAGAGTCGCGAGGATGACCAGAACCGCGCGCAGGATGTCCGACGTGACGAGCACCCTCTTGCGGTCGAACCGATCGGCCAGGCTGGCGCCGAATGGCGAGACCACGGCCATGATGAGGAGCCGCACTGCCATCCAACCGCCGATCAGACTCGCGCCGCCCACCCCGTAGGCCCACACGATGACGGCTGTGGAGTAGGCCCAGTCGCCGATCATCGACCCCGCCAGGGCGAGCTCGATGCGGCGCAGCGCCGGGTTGACGAAGACCGAGCGCAGGGAGGTCCAGGTCTCGTTGATCGCAGCGCGCAGCACGCCGACGGGCGCGCCCGTGCGCTCGGCTTGAACCCCCATGCGGGCACCCCTTCAGGTCGGACACAGGTCACGTCGGCCAGAGTCATCATGGTGGGCTGTGCGGGCGGGTGTCCATGGCCCGTTTGGGCTATGTGCAGCGCAGAGCTCGACCTCCGGAGGAGCCCTTGGCCCCGCGTTCCGTGGTGTGATGCAACTGGTGTGGCCAGTGTGACTAGGTTGCCTCAATGGGACGAATCTAATTCTGCTGTAGGCGAACTCGTCGACTCAGACCCTTGTCTCTCGAACGGGTGTCCGATAGAATTCGGGGTATGGACCAGCCCCTGATGAGCCTCGCGGAGACCCGCTCGGCGATGCTCGCGGCCCGGGAGGCGCTCGCCGGGTTCGGGCAGGTGGTCCACCAGGCCTCTGGCGGGGAGCTCGCGGAGCTGATGACCCTTGCTGATGAGGTGTCCGCTGGTGCGGGGGCGGCTCGGGCGCAGGTCACGGTGGAGGCGATCACCCGTGGTGAGGTCGAGAGTGCTGGGGTGAACGTGCACACCTGGGTGCGGGACCATGCGCCGTCGTTGCGTCAGGGTGGGGCGGCGCAGGTCGCGAAGGTCGCCACCGCGGTCACCAAGGGCGGGCGGACGTGGAACCCCACCGGTGCCGGTCCGGACCCGGAGTCGCCGACCGGGATCGTCTGGGACGGGGTGCGGGACGGATCTGTGTCTGCGGG
>JBDSNZ010000118.1:0-9633 GCA_039915055.1 Ornithinibacter sp. | reverse complement strand
CATCGACCAACGACCTCAAGAACGGCCTCGTCCTCAACATCGATCGCCAGCTCTGGACCGTCATCGAGTTCCAGCACGTCAAGCCCGGCAAGGGCCCGGCGTTCGTGCGCACCAAGCTGAAGAACGTGCTGAGCGGCAAGGTGGTCGACAGGACCTTCAACGCGGGCGTCAAGGTCGAGACGGCCAACGTCGACAAGCGCACCATGCAGTACCTCTACAACGACGGCACCGACTTCATCTTCATGGACGGCGACACCTACGACCAGGTCTCGGTGACCCCCGAGAAGGTCGGCGACGCCGCGAAGTACCTGCTGGAGAACCAGGACGCCATCGTCGCGCGCCACGAGGGAGAGGTGCTCTTCATCGAGCTCCCCGCGTCCGTCGTGCTGGAGATCACCTACACCGAGCCCGGCCTGCAGGGCGACCGATCCACCGGCGGCACCAAGCCCGCGACGGTCGAGACCGGCGCCGAGATCGCCGTCCCGCTCTTCCTCGAGACGGGCACGAAGATCAAGGTCGACACCCGCGACGGCTCCTACCTCGGCCGGGTCAGCTGACTCGTGGCCGCACGCACCAAGGCCCGCAAGCGCGCGCTCGACCTGCTCTTCGAGGCCGAGCAGCGCGGGCTCAACGCCGCAGACCTGCTCCGCGAGCGCCTCGTCGCACCCGTGACCGAGGCACCGCTCTCGGAGTTCACCGCGGACCTCGTCTCCGGGGTCGTGGAGCACTGGACCCAGATCGAGGAGCTGCTCACCACCTACTCGCAGGGCTGGTCGATCCAGCGGATGCCGGCGGTCGACCGGGCGATCCTGCGGCTCGGTGCGTTCGAGGTGCTCTACTCGACCGACGTCCCCGGGCCGGTCGCGATCAGCGAGTGGGTCTCGATGGCGACGGAGATCTCCACCGACGACAGCCCGAAGTTCGTCAACGGCCTCCTCGGCAGGCTCCTCGAGGTCAAACCCACCCTGGCCTGAGCCCGCTCGCCGGACCCGAAACCCGCTTGTCCGGGCGCCTCCGCCGCGGCATCCTCACAGGATGAGCCTCATCAGATCGGCCACGGCACTCGACCTCGCGCAGCTCGCAGCGGTGGAGGATGCCGCTGACGGCCTCTTCGAGGAACGGTTCGGCCCGACCGGGTGGCCGCCGTCGGACACCGGTGAGGACCGGGCGGCCGAGCCGGGGTTCATTCTCGTCGCGGGAGACCCGGTGCTGGGGTTCGCGCACGTCCTAGACCTCGATGGTCACTGGCACCTCGACCAGGTCGCAGTGCTCCCGGAGCACGGTCGTCGTGGCATCGGCTCGGCCCTGCTGGAGGCGGTGCACGCCGAGGTGCTGGCCCGTGAGGGCACCGAGGTCACCCTCACGACGTACGCGGACGTGCCGTGGAACGCGCCGTTCTACGCTCGCCACGGGTATGCCGTGCTGCACCCTCCGCTGCCCCCTCACCTGCGGTCCTCCGGAGTGGCAGAGGAGGCACTGGGCATGTCCCGGCACGGGGAACGGGTCGCGATGCGGGCGAGGCTGGACCGTCGGGGGAGTCAGCGTGCGCCGGCGGAGGCGAAGACGACCTCGGGCCAGGGTGAGGTGGCGATCCACCGGCGGTAGGTGGCCGCATCCGCGTCGCGAGGCGGGAAGATGCCCTGGTGGCGGGCCGGCTCGGTGGACGCGGGCGGGCACATCGGCGCACTGGAGGGGGTCGTGGTCGTGATCTGCATTGGGGGCCTCCTTCGCGCCGGTGGAAGCACCAGTGCATCACGTGGTATTACCCATTGCATAGGCAGAGGTTATGAATTCTCGCGATCCGGACAGCAGCAGGGAGGGCGGCCACCGCGCCGCGGCAGCGGTTGCGGCCCCTCGACAGCAGGGGAACCAGATGGTCCACTGGTCGTGCCCGACCGGGCCCGAGCACCTGGAGGTCTGATGAGTGAGCTGGGGAGCGCCTTCGCGCGGGCCGTTGCGCTGAAGAACCACGAGGCACTGCTGGAGCTGCTGGCGCCCGACGTGGACTTCCGGGGCCTGACTCCCGGTCGCTGCTGGGAGGCCTCCACCGCCGAGGGCGTCGACGCGGTGCTCTTCGGGAACTGGTTCGAGGAGTCCAACGAGGTCACCGGCCTGATCGGGGTCGGGGTGGGCGAGCCGGTGGAGGACACCCACCACGTGTCCTACCGGTTGGCGCTGAGGAACCCCGACGGCGAGCACACCACGGAACAGCAGGCCTACTACCGCAGCGACGGGCACCGGATCACCTACCTGCGCATCCTGTGCTCGGGCTTTCGGGCCGCAGGGTCTGCGAGCGTCGTCCTTGAGGCTGACCCCGGGCCCTGACCCGCGTCGTGAGCCCGGCGTCCGGTGGGCGGGCCGGGTGGCGCGTCGCTCTTGCTGACACCGTAGAGTGTGCCCCGTTCGACATCCTTTAACGACCTGTCCAGTGAGGCAGGGAAGGAGGTCTGCGCCGTGACTCGCGCCGACTCGACCGTGCCACCCGGTCACCCCATCGACCCCTCGGGTCGCACCGTCCTCAGCCCCGCCGACGTCTCGCGTGCGCTGCGCCGCGTCGCCCACGAGATCCTCGAGCACAACAAGGGCGCCGAAGACCTCGTGCTGCTGGGCATCCCCAGCCGTGGGGTCGAGCTCGCACAGCGGCTGGCCGACCTCATCCTGGAGGTCGAGGGCACCCCGGTGCCCGTCGGCTCCCTCGATGTGACGATGCACCGCGACGACCTGCGCCACCAGCCCACCCGGGCGCCGATGCACACCCAGATCCCGGTGGACGGCGTCGATGACAAGGTCGTCGTCCTCGTCGACGACGTGCTCTACTCCGGTCGCACCATTCGCGCGGCCCTCGACGCGCTCTCCGACCTCGGCCGGCCCCGAGCGGTGCGCCTGGCGGTGCTCGTCGACCGCGGGCACCGGGAGCTGCCGATCCGGGCCGATCACGTCGGGAAGAACCTGCCCACCTCGCACGAGGAGAAGGTGCAGGTGCGCCTGGCGGAGTTCGACGGCGGCGAGGACGTCGTGCGCATCGCGGGGGGAAGCCGATGAGGCGCCACCTGCTCTCCAGCGCGGACCTCACCCGCGAGGACATCCGCGAGCTCCTCGCGACCGCGGCGGAGATGCACGAGGTGCAGCACCGCGACGTCAAAAAGCTGCCGACGCTGCGCGGCCGCACGGTGGTCAACCTCTTCTTCGAGGACTCCACCCGCACCCGCAGCAGCTTCGAGATCGCCGGGAAGTGGATGTCAGCCGACACGATCAACATCACCGGCAAGGGCAGCTCCGCGAGCAAGGGGGAGTCGCTGCGTGACACGGTGCGCACGATCGACGCGATGGCGGTCGACGCCCTCGTCATGCGACACGGTGCGAGCGGAGCCTGCCACCAGGTCGCGCAGTGGGTCGACGCGAGCGTCATCAACGCCGGCGACGGCACCCACGAGCACCCCACGCAGGCCCTGCTGGACGCCTACACGATGGAGCAGCGCATCGGTGACCTCGAGGGGCGCCACGTCGTGCTCGTCGGCGACCTCACCCACAGCAGGGTCTTCCGCTCCAACGTGATCACCCTGCGCACGCTGGGCGCTCGCGTCACCCTCGTGGCGCCGCCCACCCTGATGCCCAGCGGCATCGGGCCCTGGTCTGCCGCAGACGGTCTCGTGTGCTCCGGGGACCTGGACGAGGTGTTGTCGAGCGGGCCGGACGCCGTGATGATGTTGCGGGTCCAGCGCGAGCGGATGGGCGGCGGGTTCTTCCCGACCGCCCGCGAGTACACCGTGGGGTTCGGATTGACCCGGGAACGGCTGCGGGCCCTCGGGGACGCCAACCCCGAGGCCGTGATCTGTCACCCCGGGCCGATGAACCGGGGCCTGGAGATCAGCGCCGACGCAGCCGACGCGGCACGCAGCCTCGTCCTGGACCAGGTCTCGGCGGGAGTGGCGGTGCGGATGGCCGTGCTCTACCACCTTCTCGCGGGAGAGGGGGCCGCAGCATGAGTGACCTGCTCCTGAGCGGACCGACCTGGTATGCCGCGAACGGCACCTCCCAGCGTGGCGACGTGCTCCTGCGCGACGGCGTCGTGGCCGCCGCCGGCGCCGACGTCGAGGCCCCGGGTGAGGTCACGGTCCTCGACGCGGACGGGCTGGTGCTCCTCCCGGGTTTCGTCGACCTCCACACGCACCTGCGCGAGCCCGGCCGAGAGGACGCAGAGACGATCGCCTCCGGCTCCCGCGCCGCAGCGGTCGGCGGGTTCACGGCCGTCCTGGCGATGGCCAACACCAGCCCCGTCACCGACACGGCCGAGGCCGCCGAGCGCGTCCTGGACCTCGGGCGGGCCGCGGGCCTGGTCGACGTCGTGCCGATCGGGGCCGTCACCAAGGGGCTCCAGGGCGCCGAGCTCGCCGAGCTGGGCCTGATGCACCGGTCCCGCGCCCGGGTCTCGGTGTTCTCCGACGACGGTCACTGCGTGGCCGACGGGCGGGTGATGCGACGAGCCCTCGAATACGTCCGAGCATTCGGTGGGGTGGTCTCCCAGCACAGCCAGGACCCTGCACTCGCCGGCCCGAGCGCCTGCTGCCACGAGGGGGAGCTCTCCGGCCGGCTCGGCCTGCCGGGTTGGCCGCCCGTCGCCGAGGCGAGCATCATCGCCCGCGACGTCATGCTCGCCGAGCACACCGGCTCGCGGGTGCACGTCGCCCACGTGACCACTGCCGAGGGGCTTGACGTGCTGCGGTGGGCCAAGGCCCGGGGCGTGTCGGTCACGGCGGAGGTCACCCCGCACCACCTGGCCCTCGGCACCGAGCTCCTCACCGGTTACGACCCGGTCTTCAAGGTCAACCCACCGCTGCGACCGAGTGAGGACCAGGAGGCCCTGCGCACCGGGTTGGTCGACGGCACGATCGACGCGGTGGCCACCGACCACGCCCCGCACGCCCGGCACGACAAGGAGCACGCCTTCGTCGACGCAGCCTTCGGGATGCTGGGGCTCGAGACCGCCTTCGCGGTGGTGCACGACCTCCTCGTCGCGAACGGGCGCCTCGGGTGGCACGACCTCGCGCGGGTCATGTCCACGGCTCCGGCACGGATCGCCGGCCTCGCTGACCACGGCAACCTGCTGGCCCCCGGCATCCGGGCGAACCTGGTCCTGGTCGACCCGACCGCCACCGTGACCATCGACCGAGATGCGTCCCAGTCCCTGTCCCGCAACACCCCGTGGCACGGAAGAAGCCTGCGCGGCACCGTGCACACGACGATCCTGGGCGGCACCGTGACCGCCCGGGGAGGGGAGCCGACAACATGCTGACCATCCGTGAGACCGCCCGGCTCGTCCTCGAGGACGGGCGCACCTTCACCGGATCCGCCTACGGCAGGCGGGGGAGCACGGTCGGCGAGGCCGTCTTCTCGACCGGGATGACCGGCTACCAGGAGACCCTGACCGACCCGAGCTACCACAGGCAGGTGGTCGTCATGACCGCGCCACACGTGGGGAACACCGGCTGGAACGACGAGGACGACGAGTCCGCACGGATCTGGGTGGCCGGCTACGTGGTGCGCGATGCGGCGCTGCGACCCTCGAGCTGGCGATCCCGGCGCAGCCTGGAGGACGAGCTCGACACCCAGGGTGTCGTCGGCATCTGTGACGTCGACACCCGGGCCCTGACGCGGCACCTGCGCGAGCGCGGCGCGATGCGGGTGGGCATCTTCTCAGGAGACGCTGCAGCCCGGTCGGTCGAGGAGCTCCTGGCCGTGGTGCGCGAGGCCCCGGAGATGGCTGGCGCCTCGCTCGCCGAGCAGGTGGCCACCGACACGGCATACGTCGTCCCGGCGGTGGGGGAGAAGCGGTTCACCGTGGCTGCGGTCGACCTCGGGATCAAGGCGATGACACCGGTGATGATGGCCGAGCGCGGTATCGAGGTGCACGTGCTCCCCGCGACCGCGACCCTGGAGGACGTGCGCGCGGTGGGCGCTGACGGTGTCTTCCTCTCCAACGGGCCCGGCGACCCGAGCACCGCCGAGCACCAGGCGGAGCTCGTGCGGGCCGTGCTGCGCGAGCGGATCCCCTACTTCGGCATCTGCTTCGGCAACCAGATCCTCGGTCGCGCACTGGGTTTCGGCACCTACAAGCTGAAATACGGGCACCGAGGCATCAACCAGCCGGTCATGGACCGCACGACGGGCAAGGTGGAGGTCACGGCGCACAACCACGGGTTCGCCGTGGACGCGCCGCTCGACCGCGACTCCGACACCCCCTTCGGGCGGGTGCGGGTGAGCCACGTGTGCCTCAACGACGACGTCGTCGAGGGCTTGCACTGCCTCGACGTTCCGGCCTTCTCGGTGCAGTACCACCCCGAGGCCGCGGCCGGTCCACACGACGCCGCCTACCTCTTCGACCGTTTCGTCGACCTGATGAACGCCACGACCACAGCAAAGGCCGGTGCCTGATGCCCAAGCGGGACGACATCCGGAGCGTGCTCGTCATCGGCTCCGGGCCCATCGTCATCGGCCAGGCGTGCGAGTTCGACTACTCGGGAACCCAGGCGTGCCGGGTGCTGCGCGAGGAGGGCATCCGCGTCATCCTCGTCAACTCCAACCCGGCGACGATCATGACCGACCCGGAGTTCGCGGACGCGACCTATGTCGAGCCGATCACCCCCGAGATCGTCGAGCTGATCATCGCGAAGGAGCGGCCGGATGCCGTGCTGGCGACCTTGGGTGGCCAGACGGCGCTCAACTGCGCGATCGAGCTGCACGACCGCGGCGTGCTCGAGAAGTACGACTGCCCGCTGATCGGCGCCAGCGTCGAGGCGATCCAGCTGGGGGAGGACCGCCAGAAGTTCAAGGGGGTCGTCGAGCGGTGCGGCGCCGAGTCGGCGCGCTCGACGATCTGCCACACGATGGGTGAGCTGCTCGCTGCCGCTGATGAGCTCGGTTATCCCGTCGTCGTGCGCCCGTCCTTCACGATGGGCGGACTGGGCAGCGGTTTCGCCCACGACGAGGACGAGCTGGTGCGCATCGGCGGGGCCGGCCTGCAGTACTCCCCGGTCACCGAGGTGCTCCTCGAGGAGTCGATCATGGGGTGGAAGGAGTACGAGCTCGAGGTGATGCGCGACCACGCCGACAACGTCGTCGTCGTCTGCTCGATCGAGAACCTCGACCCGATGGGCGTGCACACCGGCGACTCCATCACCGTCGCCCCGGCGCTCACGCTCACCGACCGCGAGTACCAGCGGTTGCGCGACATCGGCATCGCCGTGATCCGCGAGGTGGGCGTCGAGACCGGCGGCTGCAACATCCAGTTCGCGGTCAACCCGGCCGACGGCCGCATCATCGTCATCGAGATGAACCCCCGGGTCTCCCGCTCCTCCGCTCTCGCGTCGAAGGCGACCGGCTTCCCGATCGCGAAGATCGCCGCGAAGATGGCGATCGGCTACACCCTCGACGAGGTGCCCAACGACATCACCCGGAAGACGCCCGCCAGCTTCGAGCCGTCGCTCGACTACGTCGTGGTGAAGGTGCCCCGCTTCGCGTTCGAGAAGTTCCCCGCCGCCGATGACACCCTCACCACGACGATGAAGTCCGTCGGGGAGGCGATGTCGATCGGTCGCAACTTCACCGAGGCGCTCCAGAAGGCGCTGCGGTCGCTGGAGAAGAAGGGCAGCAGCTTCCACTGGGACGGCCCCCGGCCCACTGCCGAGGAGGCGCGCGGGGTGCTCGACGAGGCGCGCCGGCCGACCGACGGTCGCATCGTGCTCGTCCAGCAGGCCCTGCGCGGAGGGTTGTCCGTCGAGGAGGTGCACGAGGCGACCGGCATCGACCCCTGGTTCCTGGACCAGATGTCGCTCATCGAGGACATCGCTGACGCCGTGTCCGCCTCGACGGAGCTGACCCTCGACGTGCTGCGGCTGGCCAAGCGCCACGGCTTCAGTGACGCGCAGATCGCCACCCTGCGGGGGATGCCGGAGGCGGTGGTCCGCGGGGTGCGGCACGCCCTCGGGGTGCGCCCGGTCTACAAGACGGTCGACACCTGCGCGGCCGAGTTTGCGGCGAGCACGCCATATCACTACAGCTCCTACGACGAGGAGGACGAGGTGTCGCCGCGCGAGCGACCTGCCGTCATCATCCTCGGCTCCGGCCCCAACCGCATCGGCCAGGGAGTGGAGTTCGACTACTCCTGCGTGCACGCCAGCTTTGCCCTGCGAGACGCCGGCTACGACACCGTGATGGTCAACTGCAACCCCGAGACCGTCTCGACCGACTACGACACGAGCAGCCGGCTCTACTTCGAGCCGCTCACCCTGGAGGACGTCCTCGAGGTCGTCCACGCCGAGACCAAGGCAGGCCCGGTGGCAGGGGTCATCGTGCAGCTCGGCGGCCAGACCCCGCTGGGGCTCGCCAAGGCGCTGGAGGCCGAGGGCGTGCCGATGGTGGGCACCAGCCCCGCCGCGATCGACCTCGCAGAGGACCGTGGTGCCTTCGGCCGCGTGCTGGCCGAGGCGCAGCTGCCGGCACCCAAGCACGGCACGGCATACAGCGCACCGGAGGCTGTCGGGATCGCCCGCGAGATCGGCTACCCGGTGCTCGTGCGGCCCTCCTACGTCCTCGGTGGGCGCGGCATGGAGATCGTCTACGACGACGTCACCCTCTCCGGCTACGTCGAGCGCGCCACGGTCGCGAGCCCCGACCACCCCGTGCTCGTCGACCGCTTCCTCGACGACGCGATCGAGATCGACGTCGATGCGCTCTACGACGGCGAGGAGATGTATCTCGGCGGCATCATGGAGCACATCGAGGAGGCCGGCATCCACTCCGGCGACTCCTCCTGCACCCTCCCGCCGGTCACGCTCGGGACGGGTGAGCTCGAGCGGGTGCGCGCGTCGACCCTCGCGCTCGCCCAGGGCATCGGGGTGCGCGGGCTGATGAACGTGCAGTTCGCCCTCGCCCAGGGCATCCTCTACGTGCTCGAGGCGAACCCCAGGGCATCGCGCACGGTGCCCTTCGTCGCCAAGGCGACGGGGGTCGCCCTGGCCAAGGCCGCCGCCCGGATCATGCTCGGGGCCTCGATCGCCGAGCTGCGAGCCGAGGGCATGCTCCCGGCTCACACCGACGGCGGCCGGATGCCGGTGCACGCCCCCATGTCGGTCAAGGAGGCCGTGCTGCCGTTCAAGCGGTTCCGCACGGCCGAGGGCCTCGTCGTCGACAGCCTTCTCGGGCCCGAGATGCGCTCCACCGGCGAGGTCATGGGCATCGACGTCGACTTCGGCCGGGCGTTCGCCAAGTCCCAGCTCGGCGCGATCGGCGGGCTACCCACGAGCGGAACGGTGTTCGTGTCGGTCGCGAACCGCGACAAGCGCGCGATTATCTTTCCGGTGAAGCGGCTCGTCGACCTGGGCTTTCGGGTGGTGTCGACCTCCGGCACAGCAGACGTGCTGCGGCGCAACGGCATCGAAGCCGACGTTGTCCTCAAGCACGCCGAGCGCGGCGCGGACGGGCGCTCGATCGTCGACTGGATCAACGCTGGTGAGATCGACATGGTGGTCAACAGCCCCAGCGGTCCGAGCGCCTCGGCCCGCGCCGACGGCTATGCCATCCGCGCGGCCACCACCGCGATGGACAAGCCGATCATCACCACGGTCCAGCAGCTCG
>JBDSNZ010000110.1:0-42466 GCA_039915055.1 Ornithinibacter sp. | reverse complement strand
TGGCGGCCCGAGAAGGGCGCACCGACCCACACACCAAGGAAGAGGACGAGGCACGCATGAAGATCGTGGTCTGCGTCAAGCACGTCCCGGATGCCCAGTCCGAGCGCACGTTCCAGGAGTCCGACAGCACGGTCGACCGTGCCGGCGTCGACGGGCTGCTCTCCGAGCTGGACGAATATGCCGTCGAGGAGGCCCTGAAGATCGTCGAGGCCGCGGGTGAGGGCGAGGTCATCGTGCTGACCGTCGGCCCCGCTGCTGCCGCCAATGCCATCAAGAAGGCGCTCCAGATGGGTGCGCACGGCGGCGTCCACGTCCTGGACGACGCGATCCACGGCTCGGATGCCGCGGCGACCTCGTTGGTCCTCGCCGAGGCCGTGAAGAGGGCGACCGACGGGGCCCCGGAGCTCGTGCTCACGGGAATGGCGTCGACCGACGGGGTCATGGGCGTGGTGCCCGCGATGCTCGCGGAGCGGCTCGGCCTGCCGCAGGTCACCTATGCCTCCGAGCTCACCCTCACCGACGGGTCCGTGACGATCCGTCGCGACGGTGACACCGCCTCGGAGACGATCCAGGCATCCCTTCCCGCGCTCGTCTCGGTCACCGACCAGATCAACGAGCCGCGCTACCCCTCCTTCAAGGGCATCATGGCCGCGAAGAAGAAGCCCGTCGAGACGTGGAGCCTCGCCGACCTCGGGGTCGACCCGTCCCTGGTCGGGCTGGCCGCAGCCTGGACCTCGGTCGTGTCCTTCGCCCAGCGGCCCGCACGCCAGCAGGGTCAGCTCGTCACCGACGAGGGAGACGGTGGCACCAAGCTCGCCGAGTTCCTCGTTTCGCAGAAGTTCATCTGAGCAAGCCCAAAGACCACGACCGTAGGAAGCGACACCATGGCTGAAGTACTCGTCCTCGTCGACCACGCAGGTGGCCGCCTCCGCAAGGCCACCGCAGAGCTCCTCACGATCGCTCGCCGCCTCGGCGAGCCCTCGGCGGTGCACATCGGCCCCGGAGCAGACAAGGCCCAGGTGACCCTGGCGAAGTACGGTGCGGAGAAGGTCTACGTCGTCGACGACGCCGACGCCGACGCATACCTCGTCGCCCCGCAGGCCGAGATTCTTGCGGCACTCGTGGAGAAGCTCTCTCCTGCAGCTGTCCTCATTCCCAGCAACGCATCGGGCAAGGAGATCGCCGCTCGTTTGGCGATCAAGACCGACTCGGGTCTGATCACCGACGCGGTCGATGTGCAGTCGGTCGACGGCAGCATCCAGACCACGCAGTCCGTCTTCGCCGGAGAGTTCAGCGTCGTCGCGACCGTCACCCACGGCACGCCGATCATCGCGGTCAAGCCCAACTCCGCGACGATCGAGGCGGCACCCGCTGCGGGCACGGTCGAGAAGGTCGAGATCGCGCTCAGCGACTCGGCCAAGGCGGCGCGGATCACCGACTCCCAGCCCAAGAAGGCCACCGGGCGCCCGGAGCTCACCGAGGCGGCCATCGTCGTCTCCGGCGGGCGTGGCACCGCGGGCGACTTCACCCCCGTCGAGGCCTTCGCCGACTCCCTCGGGGCGGCCGTCGGCGCGAGCCGCGCAGCGGTGGATGCCGGCTGGTACCCGCACAGCAACCAGGTCGGGCAGACCGGCAAGCAGGTCTCACCCCAGCTCTACGTCGCCGCAGGGATCTCCGGTGCCATCCAGCACCGCGCGGGCATGCAGACCTCGAAGACGATCATCGCGGTCAACAAGGACGAGGAGGCGCCGATCTTCGAGCTCGTCGACTTCGGCGTCGTCGGCGACCTGTTCGCGGTGCTGCCCCAGGCCACCGAGGCCGTCACGAGGCGCAAGGGCTGAGCTCCCGACGCACACGTGTGTGAACACGCCGGGGATCCCCGGCGTGTTCACACACGTCTCGGGTAGACGGGCACGACCGTAGACTGGGTGATCGTGACCCACTACCTCGACCACGCTGCGACGACCCCGATGTTGCCGGCTGCGCTCGAGGTGCTCACCGAGCAGGCTGGGATCGTCGGCAACGCGTCGTCGCTGCACACCTCCGGTCGTGCCGCCCGCGCGGTCGTCGAGGAGTCCCGCGAACGCATCGCGGCTGCACTGGGCGCGCGGCCCTCGGAGGTGGTCTTCACCTCCGGTGGCACCGAGGCCGACAACCTCGCCGTCAAGGGCACGTATGCCGCGCGGCTGGCTGCTCATCCCGCGCGAACCCGCCTCGTGGTCGGTGGCACCGAGCACCACGCCGTGCTGGATCCGGTGGAGTTCCTCGCGGGGCGGGGCGCACAGGTGACCTGGCTCGAGCCTGACCGGTGCGGGCGCGTCGAGGTCGACCAGCTCCGCTCGGTGCTGGAACGCCATCGCGACGAGGTGTCCCTGGTGAGCGTGATGTGGGCCAACAACGAGGTCGGCACGGTGCAACCGGTCACGGGCCTCGCGGAGGCTTCCCGGGCTGCCGGCGTGCCGTTCCACACCGATGCCGTGCAGGCCGTGGGTCACCTGCCGGTGCGCTTCGACGAATCGGGCGCCGACCTGATGACGGTGAGCGCGCACAAGGTCGGCGGCCCGCTCGGCGTCGGGGCGCTGCTCGCCCGGCGCGATGCCACGCTCGTGCCGCTCTCCCACGGTGGCGGTCAGGAGCGGCAGGTGCGCAGCGGCACCCTGGACGCGCCCGGCATCCGATCCTTCGCCGTCGCCCTGGAGGAAACGGTCGCCCACCGCGACGTCGAGGCCAAGCGCGTGCTCGCCCTGCGCGACCGCCTCGTCGAGGGGGCGCTCTCCCTGGGGCTCGGCATCACGGTGAGCGGGTGCTGGACGGCGGGGGACGGCACCGGGCGACTGCCCGGAAATGCCCACCTGCTGGTGCCCGGGTGCGAGGGCGACTCCCTCCTCTACCTGCTCGACGCAGCGGGGGTCGAGTGCAGCACCGGCTCCGCGTGCCAGGCCGGGGTGCCCCAGCCCAGCCACGTGCTGTTGGCAATGGGCTACTCCGAGAGCGAGGCCCGTGGGGCCCTGCGGCTCTCGCTCGGACACACCTCGACCGACGCTGATGTCGACGCGTTCCTTGCAGCGCTGCCCACTGTCGTCGAGCGGGCCCGGCGAGCCAGCCGGGTGGCGTGATGCGCGTCGTCGCAGCGATGTCCGGTGGCGTCGACTCCGCTGTGGCGGCCTCCCGGATGATCGAGGCCGGCCACGAGGTCGTCGGGGTGCACCTGGCCCTCTCGCGCTCCGCCGCCACGCTGCGGGAGTCGGCGAGGGGGTGCTGCACGATCGAGGATGCCGGGGATGCGCGCCGGGTGGCTGACCGGCTGGGCATCCCGTTCTACGTGTGGGACCTCGCCGGTCGCTTCGAGCGCGACGTGGTCGAGGACTTCGTCGCCGAGTACGCCGCCGGGCGCACGCCCAACCCGTGCCTGCGGTGCAACGAGCGCATCAAGTTCGCCGGGCTGCTCGACAAGGCCGTCGCCCTCGGCTTCGACGCAGTCGCGACCGGACACTACGCGCGCATCGTCGAGGGGGCGGACGGGCGCGAGCTGCACCGGGCGGTCGACGACGCCAAGGACCAGTCCTACGTGCTGGGGGTGCTCGACGAGGCCCAGCTCGCCCGGTCCTTCTTCCCCCTGGGCGACTCCACCAAGCCCGAGGTGCGGGAGGAGGCGAAGGCGCGCGGGTTCTCCGTCGCGGCCAAGCCCGACAGCCACGACATCTGCTTCATCCCCGATGGCGACACCCGGGGCTGGCTCGACCGCCGGCTGGGGGAGCGCGAGGGGGAGCTCGTCGACGCCACGAGCGGAGCCGTCGTCGGCAGGCATGGCGGCACGCACGGCTTCACGGTGGGACAGCGTCGCGGTCTGGGTCTCGAGCGCTCCTCCCTCGACGGGGCGCCTCGCTTCGTCGTGGAGGTCGACGCGCCGCGCAACCGCGTCGTGATCGGCACGGCAGACCTGCTGGGGGTCGACGTCATCGAGGGTCGCCACCTGCGGTGGTGCGGGACCCCTCCCTCGGGCACGGTGGGGGTGGGCGCCCAGGTCCGTGCGCACGGTGCCGAGGTGCCCGCGACTGCCGAGGTGTTGTCATCCTCGGGTGGAGCATCGCGCGGTCCGGGGACCGGCGGGTCCTCCGCGACACGCTCGCAGAGATCGCCCGACCAGGCGGAGGATCGTCTCAGGGTCATCCTGTCCGAACGCATCAGGGGCGTCGCGCCCGGCCAGTCGGTGGTGGTCTACGACGGCACGCGGGTCATCGGCTCCGCGACGATCGACACGACGTCACGGCATCCGGCTCCGTCCACCTCGTCGTCACGTGGTCCGGCGCGCGGAATAGTTGAATGATAAACTAGCGTTGTACCCTTCACCTCCGCACCGGAGGCAGCACCACGAGGAGTGATCCCATTGCCAGCCGTGACGACAGACAACATCCTGACCCTCCCGCGGGTCTCCGAAACCGAGCCGCAGGCCGTATCGCGCCCCGTGCGCTCCGTGACGACTGCACCCTCGGGCTTCGAGGGCGAGGGCTTCCCCGTGCGTCGCGCGTTCGCCGGCGTGGACCTGACCGCCCTGGACCCCTTCATCCACATGGACCAGATGGGGCAGGTCGACTACGCCCCGGGCGAGCCCAAGGGCACGGCCTGGCACCCGCACCGCGGGTTCGAGACGGTGACCTACATCATCGACGGCACCTTCGTGCACCAGGACTCCAACGGTGGCGGCGGCGTGATCACCAACGGTGACACCCAGTGGATGACCGCGGGGTCCGGGTTGCTCCACATCGAGGTCCCACCCGAGGAGCTCGTGCTCAGCGGAGGCCTCTTCCACGGCCTGCAGCTCTGGGTCAACCTGCCGGCCTCGATGAAGATGTCCGACCCTCGCTACCAGGACATCCGCGGGGGAGAGGTGGCGCTGCTCTCCAGCCCCGACGGTGGAGCGCTGCTGCGCGTCATCGCCGGAGAGGTCGATGGGTTCCAGGGCCCCGGAGTCACCCACACCCCGATCTCGATCGTGCACGCCACGGTCGCCCCGGGTGCGCGGGTGCAGCTGCCGTGGAACCCCGAGTTCAACGCCCTGGTCTACGCCCTCAACGGGCGCGGAAGCGTGGGTAGCGAGCGGCGCCCGATCTCGATGGGACAGCTCGCGGTCCTCGGCGGCGGAGACGTCATCGAGTTCACCGCAGACGACTCGCAGGAGAGCCGCAGCCCGAGCATGGACCTCTACATCATGGGTGGTCGACCGATCCGCGAGCCCGTCGCGGCATACGGGCCGTTCGTCATGAACACCCGCGCCGAGCTGGTGCGGGCCTTCGAGGACTTCCAGGCGGGACGCCTGGGCACGATCCCCACGGAACCGCACCCCGGCCACGACGTGCTCTGACGGGTCGTCGACGACCACGGGACCCAACCGGTCCGGGGGTCGTCGCCGAGCCGGGCCTTCGCCCTGCTCCACGAGCCGTGCGCGGCGATCAGGAGCGGCCGCGGCCGAAGGTCAACAGGTCGGCCACCTCGTCGGCCCGTCGTCCGATGGCGATCAGGGTCGCACCCCGGCCGTCAGTCGGGAGGGCCATGACGGTCATCGCGTCGACCCACACGTTTCCGCGGAAGGAGTTCACCACGATGCTGAACACCCACTCGTCCAGCGGGCCCAGCACCACGTCGAGGATCGCGGTCCCCGGCGCCCACCGGGCGACGACGTCTCGCTGCACCTCATCCGTGGTGGTCTCGATGATGCTGTTCACGTGCTCGTGGTCCCTCCGGCGCGTCTCTCGGGTTGCCTCGTCCAGATCCGCCCAGTCCTCGAGGACATCGACGATCGCGAGGGCCAGGTCGTGGTTGATGTGGGCGTTGATCCCGAGGAGGAGTGCCCGCAGAGGATGGCAGCGAGAGTCCGTGCAGGCGTCGAAGGCGCGGACCCAGACCGCGGGGCACGGCAGGGGTGGGTCGGGGCTCGCGTGCGCGTCGAGCGCATCGAAGTAGTAGTCCGCGAACCGGTCGAGCAGGTGGGTGACCCACACGCCGTCGACGAACTCCCCTGCGTCGATCGCCTCCCTCACCCGCCCGGTCATGATGAGGTAGCACTGCGCGAAGATCGCACGCCGGTCCCCGCTCCGTGCCCAACCGCTGGAGAGGGTCGTGAGCCGGTCCTGCACGGTGGCCGCCATGCCTCAGCGTAGGGCGCCAGCCAGCCACCGCGCTGGCTGTTCGCACTCCTTCCTCGCCGCGCTGGTGGTCCGTGGTTGGTGGGTTGCGCTCGTGGTGGAAGGATCACGGACGTGAGCGGGCTGGAGATGCGACCTGGGTGTGGCTGTTGCGACGTCGACCTACCCGCGGACGAGGTTGGCGCAGTGGTCTGCTCGCTGGAGTGCACCTACTGCGCAGGATGCTCCGAGCACCTGGAGCGCACCTGCCCGAACTGCAGCGGCACCCTGATGCCGAGGGCGACGCGAGCTGGCGAGACCCTCGCCCGGCACCCGGCGTCGAGCGCCCGGGTGCTCGACGGTGCACCGTGCCCGGGACGAGGGTATGCCGGTGGCGTGGCTCCCGCGGCGGCGCTGGGTCGGCTGGCCGAGCGGGCCGTCCGGGATCGCGAGGCCCTCGATGAGCTCCTCGACGACGTGCTTGCCGGCACCCTGTCGACCGTCGTCGACGGACGCCCCTGGGTGGTGCCGATGCTCTTCGCCCGCGACGGGGACCGGGTGCTGCTGCACGGGTCCACGGGGGCTGGCGCGCTGCGCCAGGTGGCAGCGGGGGCGCCGGCCGCCTTGTGCGTGGTGTCGGTCGACGGGCTCGTCGTCGCGCACTCCACCTTCGACTCCTCGGCCAACTACCGCTCGGCGGTCATCTGCGGTGAGCTCACCACGCTCACCGCGGAGGATCGCTCGCGCGCCCTCGACCGGATCTCCGAACGGCTCATCCCGGGCCGCACCGCGGAGGTTCGCCCCATGACGCGGCGCGAGGAGGCGGCCACCCTCGCGATGGAACTGCCGCTGGTCGACGGCCGCTGGCTCCTCAAGGTGCGGTCGGGCCCCCCCTCGCCACCGGAGGAGCACACCGGCGCGTGGTGCGGGGTCGTCCCGCTCCGGACGGTGGCCGGCGAGGTCGAGCCGGCGGAGTGGACCCGAGACCTCGGGCTTCCCGTTCCCGCGTCGGTCACCGCATTCGCCGCGGCACGCGCCTGATGGCAGCGCCCGTTCGCGCCAGCGGCATCGGCTCCTGGCCGGGGACCTCCGTGCGAGAGGCGGTGCGCACCGTGCGGGACCTGCTCGTCGAGGCCGACGGCTTCGGCCTGCCCTTCCTGCCCGAGACCCCGGGTCGCGGCCCCGGAGCCGACATCATCGGCCGCGCCGCGGGTCTCCTGACCGACCTGCACGTGGACCTCCAGCCCAGCGGGTGGCGCCTGGTCGACCGGCCGGGTCGCGACGCGGGCCGCACGGCATCCCTGCACCGGCAGGACCTCGACGAGCTCGCCGAGGCCTACGACGGATACGAGGGACCGCTGAAGGTGCAGGTGGCCGGGCCGTGGACGCTCTGTGCATCGCTGCAGCTGAACCGCGGTGAGCGGGCGCTGGTCGACCCCGGTGCGGTGGCCGACCTCGTCGCCTCGCTGGCGGACGGCATGGCGGCCCGGGTCGCAGACGTGCGGCGCCTGGTGCCCGGTGCCGACGTCGTCCTCCAGGTCGACGAGCCCTCACTGCCTGCCGTGCTCGAGGGGTCGCTGCCCACCTCCTCCGGCTACGGCCGGGTGCGCGCGGTCGACCCCCTCGTCGTGATGCGGGGGCTCGAGCAGGTGCTTGCCGCGCACGACGGCCCGACCGTGGTGCACTGCTGCCACCCGTCCGCGCCCCTGCCGCTGTTGCGCGCCACCGGTGCCGGGGCGCTCGCACTCGACCTCACCGATGCCACTCCGGCGCGCTGGGAGTCGGTGGCGGCCACGATCGAGGGTGGCACGGGGCTGTATGCCGGGTGCCTGCCCACCGACGGGTCCGGCACCGACGTCGCCGCGCGGATCCTGGTCGTCGAGGGCTTCGAGAGGGCGGGACTGGGCAGCGAGCGTCTTCGCGGCGTCGTCGTCACTCCGGCTTGTGGCCTGGCGGGGCTCACACCCGCGGGGGCCCGTGCCGTTCTCCGTGCGGTGGGCGACACAGCCCGCCGTCTCAGCGAAGAGGTGGCGTGATGAGCGTGCAGCCGAGGGTCCCGTGGCAGGCGAAGTACCTCGCTCTGGTGCTCATCTGGGGCTCCAGCTTCCTCCTCATGAAGGTCGGGCTGGAGTCGATGTCGGCGGTGCAGATCTCTGCGCTGCGGATCGTGTGCGGGGTTGTCGTGCTCGCCACCCTGCTGCTCGCGGGGGGCGGCAGGCTCCCCACCGGCTCACGGGTGTGGGGGCACCTCTTCGTGTGCGGGTTCTTCCTCGCCACCTTGCCGTTCACGCTCTTCGCCCTCTCCGAGACGCGGATCACGTCCGCGCTCGCGGGGATCGGCAACGCTGCGACCCCGATCGCGACGGTGCTCGCCACCCTCGCGATCCTCCCCGGGGAGCGAGCGACCGGACGGCGGCTCGTCGCGGTCGGCGTCGGGTTCCTCGGGGTGGTGACGATCATGCAGCCGTGGACCGCCACCGACCGCCCCGACCTCGTCGGGTTCTCGATGGCGCTGGCCGGTGGGGCGAGCTATGGCTTCGGGTGGACCTACAACCGCCGCTTCCTCAGCGGCGTCGACCTCGGCGGGTTGTCCCAGCCGACGGCGACCCTGTCCACCGGCATGGCCCTGATGGTGCCGGTCGTCCTGGGCTGGGCGCTGATGCAGCCCGACGGGCTCGCCTCGGTCTGGGCCTACGCCAGCCCGGATGCCGGGACCTGGCACTGGCTGCCACTGCTCTGCGTGCTCGTGCTCGGGCTCGTGGGAACAGGCCTCGCCTACATGCTCCAGTTCGACGTGGTGCGCGGGGCCGGCCCGGTCATCGGCTCCACCATCACCTACCTGATCCCCCTGGTGTCGGTGCTCCTGGGGGTGCTGGTGCTCGGCGAGCGGATCGGCACCTCTCAGTTGGCCGGCTTCGCGATCGTGCTGTCCGCGGCCTACGTCATCAACCGCAAGCCGCGCTCACCCGAGGCGGTCGCAGTGCGTCAGCGAGAGCAGTCGATCACGCCTCGCTGACCGTTGGCGCGGACCGGCCCGCACGCCGCCACGACCGCTCGCCGAGGACGCCCGCCACGAGGGAGACCAGGCCCAGCACGCCGACCCAGATCAGGGGCTTGACGATCGTGTCGGAGGGCACGAGGGAGAAGCCGGCCACCGCGATCCCGATCGCCCCGAGCACGATCGGGGCATCCCACCCGTCCCCGCTCCGGCGCAGGATCCGCACGGCAGAGACGACGGCCCAGCCGGCCATGACGGCGGCGAGCAGGGCCGCCGGCGCGAGCAGCGCCGGGAGATAGCCGGGCCCGGAGTATGCCGGTCGGTCGGCCCAGGTGACGTTGGCCCAGAAGGCGACGACGAGGAGGAGGACGACGACCCATACGCAGTTCAGCCCCAGGCCGACGGCCCGCCAGCGCTCAGCCGTCTGGTGGTCCCTGACGTGTTCGGTCTCGCTCCGACGGTGCTCGCTCACTCTGCCGGGGCGTGCACCTCGCGGCGCAGGATCTTGCCCGTCGGACCCTTGGGCAGGGCCTCGACCACCCAGATCTTCCGGGGGTACTTGTAGGCCGCGATCCGCTCCTTGGTGAACGCGATGATGTCCTCCGGTGTCGCCGTCGCGCCTTCGCGCAGCGCGACGGCCGCACCCACCTGCTCACCGAGCAGCTCGTCGGGAATGCCGACCACGGCGACCTCGAGCACGTCGGGGTGGGTGTAGACGACTTCCTCGACCTCGCGCGGGTAGACGTTCATCCCGCCGCGCAGGATCAGGTCCTTCTTGCGGTCGACGATCGTGAAGTACCCCTCGTCGTCCATCGTCGCGAGGTCGCCGCTGCGGAACCAGCCATCGGGGATCGCCTCGGCGGTGGCCTCGGGGTTGTGCCAGTAGCCCTTCATGACGTTGTCGCCGCGGATGGCGATCTCGCCCACCTCGCCCACGGGCACCTCGTTGCCGTCGAGGTCCACGCACCGCATCTCGCAGCCGGGGATCGGCACGCCGATGGTGCCGGGCTTGCGCTCGCGGTCGGGCATGTTGAAGGAGGCCACCGGGGAGGTCTCTGACAGGCCGTAACCCTCCAGGATGATGCACCCGAACTTGTCCTCGAAGGACTTCATCACCTCGAGCGGCATGGCGGAGCCGCCGGACGCGCAGACCCGCAGTGACGACGCGTCCATGCCGTCGGACTGCGGGTGGTTGAGGATCGCGGCATACATGGTCGGCACGCCCTGCATGATCGTGACGCGCTCCTTCTCGATCACCTCGATGGCCGCGGCGGGGTCGAAGCGCGGGATCAGGGCGAGGGGCGCACCTGCGATCGTGGCGGCGTTGAGGCCCACGACGAGCCCGAACACGTGAAAGAGCGGCAGGCAGCCCATGATGATGTCGTCCGGGGTGATGTGCTGGATCACGCTCGCGGATCGCAGCGCGTTGAGGTGGATGTTGGAGTGGGTGAGCTCCGCGCCCTTGGGGCGACCGGTGGTGCCCGAGGTGTAGAGGATGACCGCGGTGTCGTCGTCGGCACGCTCGTGCGGCTCGCTGATCGGCTCGCCCCCCTCGAAGTCCTCCGGCCCCATGGCGCCGGTCTGCACGACCCGGGTGCCGCTGTTGGCGGCACCCTTGACGGCCTCGGCCGCGAAGTCGGGCCAGACGAACGCGATCTTGGCACCGGAGTTGGTGAAGAAGAAGTCGATCTCGCCGCTCTTGAGCAGCGGGTTCATCGGCACGACGATTCCGCCGGCGAGGAGGATGCCCCAGTAGACGACGGGGAAGCTCGGGACGTTGGGCAGGATGATCGCGACCCGATCACCCGGCTCGATCCCGTTGGCGCGCAGGGTTCCTGCGACCTTGGCAGCCATGGCGTGGAGCTGGGCATAGGTGATTCCCTGCCCGTTGACCCGCAAGGCGTCCTGCTCGGGGTGCTCGGTCGCGGTGGTGGTCAGGGTGGTCGCAAGGTTGGTCATCGGCGCTCCTGTGGTCTCCGGCATCGGTGGCGAACCCCCATCCTCACCCGAACTGCCGGGTGTGCGCCAGAGGCTCGCACGATCCGTGGTCAGCGTCGACGCCGGTGACACCCCCGGGCTCGCGCGCAGGCCTCGGCGTACCGTCGACGTCGTGACCGAACAACAGCCGTATGACGTCATCGAGACGCATGACGAGTTCGAGCTGCGCAGGTATCCGGAGCACCTGGTGGCGGAGATCTCCGTCACGGCGCCCTTCGAGGAGGCCGGCAGCCGCGCCTTCCGGGCGCTTGCCGGCTACATCAACGGACAGAACCGCTCCCGGAGCACCGTCGCGATGACAGCACCCGTGGTGCAGCAGGCCGGCTCCGTGCGCGTCGCCATGACCGCGCCCGTGCTGCAGTCCGAGGGTGAGTCCGATGACTACGTCATCGCCTTCGTGCTGCCCTCGGGGATGACGGCCGTGACCGTTCCGGTGCCGACCGACCCGCACGTGCGCACGCGGGTGGTGCCGATGCACGTCGCTGCAGCCCTTCGCTTCTCCGGTCGCGGGTCGGAGGATGCCTTTGCCCGCCATCTCCGTGCTCTGGAGTCGGCGCTCGCGTCGGCAGGGTTGTCTGCAGTGGGCTCGCCGCGCTTCGCGCGCTTCGACGCGCCCTACGTTCCCGGGCTCCTCCGGCGCAACGAGGTCGTCATCGGGATCGAGGCCTGACACCGGGCTGCGGCAGGATGATCCCGTGAGCGACATCTCGACCGACCCGGCCGCGCAGGCACCGGCAGACATCGTGCCGGGCGACGTCCGCCACGAGTGGGAGTCCCTCGCCGAGGAGGCCCGCGCCCACCAGTTCGCCTACCACGTGCGCGACGCCCCCACCGTCAGCGACGGCGACTACGACGCACTGATGCGCGCGCTGAACGCGCTGGAGGAGACCCACCCCTCGCTGCGCACCCCTGACAGCCCCACCCAGCAGGTCGGCGGTGCGGCCTTCTCCACCGACTTCAAAGCCGTGGACCATCTCGAGCGGATGCTCAGTCTCGACAACGCCTTCAGCGCCGAGGAGCTCGCGGCCTGGGCCGCTCGGGTGGAGCGGGACGTCGGGGGGGCCGATGTGCACTACCTCTGCGAGCTCAAGATCGACGGGCTCGCGATCAACCTTCTCTACGAGGGTGGGCGCCTCACGCGCGCGCTCACCCGCGGTGACGGTCGCACCGGCGAGGACGTCACGCTCAACGTGCGGACCATCGAGGGGGTGCCCGCCGAGCTGACCGGAGCCGAGGTGCCCGACCTCGTCGAGGTCCGCGGCGAGGTGTTCTTTCCGATCGAGGCCTTCGCCGACCTCAACGCCTCGCTGGTCGAGGCGGGGAGGGCGCCCTTCGCCAACCCCCGCAACGCCGCTGCGGGGTCGTTGCGGCAGAAGGACCCGCGTGTCACGGCATCCCGGCCGTTGCAGATGCTCGTCCACGGCATCGGGGCGCGTCAGGGTTTCGACATCGCACGCCAGAGCGAGGCCTACGAGCTCCTGCGGGAGTGGGGGATGCCGGTCAGCCGTCACTTCCGGGTGCTCGACACCGTGGCGCAGGTGCAGGAGTTCGTGCGGGACTTCGGTGAGCGCCGGCACAGCGTCGAGCACGAGATCGACGGTGTGGTCGTCAAGGTCGACGAGATCGGCGTGCAGCGTCGTCTCGGGTCCACCTCGCGGGCACCCCGGTGGGCGATCGCCTTCAAGTACCCCCCGCAGGAGGTCAACACCCGGCTCCTCGACATCCAGGTCAACGTGGGCCGCACCGGAAGGGTCACCCCCTTCGCGGTGATGGAGCCGGTCACCGTGGCGGGCTCCACGGTGTCGATGGCCACCCTTCACAACGCCCACGAGGTGACCCGCAAGGGGGTGCTCATCGGCGACACCGTCGTGCTGCGCAAGGCGGGCGACGTGATCCCGGAGGTCCTCGGGCCCGTCGTGGACCTGCGCGACGGCAGCGAGCGAGCCTTCGAGATGCCGACGCACTGCCCCTCGTGCGGCACGGCGCTGGCCTATGAGAAGGAGGGCGACAAGGACATTCGTTGCCCCAACTCGCGCTCCTGCCCGAGCCAGCTGCGCGAACGGCTGTTCTCCCTCGCGTCCCGAGGTGCGTTCGACATCGAGGCGCTGGGCTTCGAGGGTGCTGTCGCCCTGCTCGAGTCCGGGGTGCTCGAGGACCCCGAGCTCGGTGGGCCGAGCGAAGCGATGCTCTTCTCCCTGAGCGCCGACAAGGTCGCTCGGGTGCCGCTCTACACGCGTGCAGCGAAGAAGGGCGAGCGCTCCACCGCGGTCGTCGACGGCCGGGTGCTGTCGGCGAACGGTCGGAAGCTCGTGGACAACCTTCAGTCCGCGAGGGAGCAGCCACTGTGGCGGGTGCTCGTCGCCCTGTCCATCCGGCACGTCGGTCCGACGGCCGCCCGCGCGCTGGCCCAGCACTTCGCCTCGATGCACCGGGTCCGTGAAGCAACGAGCGAGGAGCTCGCCGCGGTTGAGGGCGTTGGGCCGGTGATCGCCGAGTCGGTGCGCGACTGGTTCGACGGCGACGGCAACGACTGGCACCTGGCGATCGTGGATCGCTGGGCGGCCGACGGGGTCCGGATGGAGGACCAGCGCGACGAGTCGGTGGAGCAGACACTGAAGGGACTCACCGTCGTCGTCACGGGGTCACTCGAGGGGTTCTCCCGCGACGAGGCGAAGGAGGCCATCCTCAGCCGCGGAGGAAAGGCGTCCGGCTCGGTGTCGAAGAAGACGGACCATGTCGTGGTCGGCGCCAACGCCGGAACCAAGGAGGACAAGGCGCGCGAGCTGGGCCTGAGGATTCTCGACGAGGCGGGATTCCGTCGCCTGCTGGAGACCGGCTCGGCCGACTGACCCGGGTCCGCTGGTCAGTCCCCGGATCGCAGCGCTCGGGGGGCGTTGAGGTTCAGGGTCACGGCCAGCACCCTCGCCCCGAAGATGAGCGCAACCGAGCCCCACACCGTGAGGGCAGAGGTGATGCCCAGATGGTCGGCGAGCACCACGAGCGCTGCGCCCACGAGCGCGGGGATCGCGTAGAGCTCGCGGCGCAGCACCTCGGGCACCCGTCCGGCCAGCACGTCACGGAGCAGACCGCCGCCGATCGCGGTGATCCCCCCTATGAGGATGGAGGCGAGCGCACCGGCATCCGCAGAGAGGGAGACCAAGGCCCCGCTGACTGCGAACAGGGCGAGGCCGGCGGCGTCCAGGAGTCGCACGGCATACGGGATGCGGCGCCACCGCACATCGGGGGTGCGGGCCGCTACCTCCTGCACGGTGCCGTGGAGCAGGAAGACGATCACGCCCGCGAGGACGGCCGCCGCGAGCAAGCGCCAGTCACTCACCCCGACGGGAGGTGTGATGCCCAGGAACAGGTCGCGGATGATGCCGCCCCCGAGCCCGGCCACCCAGGCGAGGACGAGCACCCCGAAGAGATCGAGGCCCTGGCGCACCCCGAGCAAAGCGCCGGAGAGGGCGAAGACGAACACCCCGACGACGTCGAGGACCAGCTGTGAGGTCGTCGTGTCGGTGAGCACCGGCACATCCTCGCACCGCCGCCTCGCGGAGCAGACCAGAGCTGAGCAGAGCAGACGGGGGAGGCCTACAGGTGTCGCTGCAGCGCCTCGCGCAGCGCCTTCGCCGCATCCGCCGCGTTGCTGCCGATGCCGTCCCTCACGGCGTCGTCGACGACGGTGCGCCACACGTCGGGGTTGTTCTGGAGCAGGCGCGCAAACTTCGGATCAAGGCCGAGCAGCCGCACCGCGTCACCCACGCTCATCCCTTGGAGCATGTGTGCCGGGTCGCTGAGGATGTTGCTCCACTTCAGGCCCGGGTGGTTGGGGACGGAGTAGCGGTCGCCCAGGAAGCGGGGGATGTCGTTGAGGATGTCCCGCAGCTCACGCAGGAGGCTGTCGAGGTCGGTCACGGAGTTCTTCAGGCCAGAGATCTTCGGCCCGATCTCCGCTGCCAGGGCGGAGCAGCGAGTGGTGGCCTGATGGATGACCAGGGGCGTCGCCGCGCCGAGGGTGAAGACCAGCTCGGCCACGTAGCTGCAGATCGCACCGACGATCTGGGACAGGGCGTCGCGGATGAGGCCGTGGACGAAGCCGACGATGACGCCGGCGGCCTCCAGGCCGTAGGACATTCCGCGGGTGCCCTTGCTGAGGAAGTCCATCTTCTGGACCTCCCACGCGACGTGCTTTCGGTAGGCCTGCGCGCTCGGGCCCTGCATCTGCGACATCTTCGTGTCCGCGTCGCGCTCGAAGTCGTAGCGCGCCAGGCCGATGCTCGTCGAGACGTTGCTCCAGGTGCCCGCGAAGGCGACCACCGCCTCGGGGTTGCCGGTGAGGTCGTCGAACCACCCCTTGATCGGCTGCAGATGGTCGATGATCCACCCGATGCCGGCAGCGAAGAGGCTGCCGAGCGGGTCACTGTAGGTCGCCACCGCATCGAAGCCGACACCCACACCGGACAGCGCGGCATCCACCCAGTCCTTGTTCTCCAACGCCTGGTAGAGCGACACGCCGGAGTCGAGCAGCCCGGTGCCGGACAAGGCCGAGCGCTCGCCAGGCTCGACGACGAGGTCACCGTTCACGAGCCCGCCACCAGGACCCGGCTGCTGGCGTTGTCGTCGGTGGCCTCGTGGTTCTTGGCCATCTGCTGCAGCGTGAGCACCGTCTCGCCGATGTCCTCGGCCTCGTTCTCCAGCGCCGTGGTGAAGGCCAGGCCGAGGAATGTCGCGCCCGCCGCGAGGAAGGCGTTGACGAGGCCGAACGCCTCCGAGTCCAAGGTGGTGTCCGCGGCGCCTGCGGCATCGGACACTCGCCCCTGGATGCCGGTGAGCGTCGAAGCGTGAGAACGGATCCCACTTGGACTGACGTCGATCTCCATGCTGCTGCGTTCCCCTCGTTCTCCTCTGGCGCCGCGCGCTGCCGCCCCGGTGGACAGGGTACGTGGCAACGCCACGTCGCTCGATGGGGAGGACTCCCCGGGTGTTGTGGTGCCTCACGCCGGTGCGGGTTAGAGTCGATCTGGTTCTCTACCATGAAGGGGCGCGGCACGACGATGCAGTGGGGGCTCAGGGTTCTCCTCGGCGTCGTCGCGATCGGACTGCTCGGCATCGCGGTGCTGGCGCTCGTGATCATCGTGCGCCCGGTGGTCTCGGAGGCGCTGAGAGCACGGTCGGCAGGAAACGCCTGGCTTCCATTCCTCCCCGATGCCGCAGGTCGTTACGGTCCGCTCGCGAACAACCACTGGTGGTCGGCGATGCGCGCCGAGACCGAGGGGTCGACGACGGGACTCGGCATCCGTTGGGGGTTCTGGGTGCTCATGAGTGGGCTCATCGTCTTCGCGATGGGGTCGATGGTCACGAGCGGGGTGCGGCTCGTCCTGCGGGGCTGGTCCTGACCCGTCACCACTGACCGCCGGGCGGTGGCGGTGCTGGCGGTGGTGGCGCGGATGCCGGCCCGTCGACGACCGTCGGGCCATCGAAGGCTGCCCCATCGCCGGCGCCGAGGACGACAGGGCGGCGGGCGGCTCCCTGCGCCCAGGAGCGAGACGTCTGCTCCGTCTCCCAGGAGTCCTCGCCGAATGTCTCCGCGCACGAGCGGGTCACCGCCTCGGCTGCCTCGGTCCGGGCCAGTGCGAGCGCGTCCAGGACCCGGCCGGTCAGTGCCTCACCACCGTCTGCGCAGGCCGGGGTGGGGATGGCGAGGTCGACGAGGGACCCGGTGCCGCTCACCGTCACCACGACTCCGTCCGCTGCGCCCTGGGCACGGATGGACTCCACGCTCTGGCGCCACTCCAGGGCGGCCCGCGCCCGGGAGGCAAGGCGATCGAGCTCACCTTGGCCGAGCCCCCCGATGGGCAGGTCTGCGGGCGCGCTCACCACGACCCCCCTGCTCCCGGCCCGGTCCCGGACTCCGGGGGTGGTGCGTCAGCCATCGGGGTCAGCCCCTCGACCTCGGAGACGACCGCGGCCGTGGTGGCAGAGCCCGCCCCCCAGAGGCTCGCCGAGGACCGCGAGGCCTGCTCGCGCACCGAAGCCTGGGCCTGGGCGTGTGCCGTGCGGATGGCCTGCGCCACGCTCTGCCCGCCGTGTGCTGCCGCGGTGTCGGTGATGCCGAGGCCGGTGATCGTGCCCCCCAGGTCGACCTCCAGCGTGACCCCACCCCGTAGCGCGGTGCCGTGTCCGGTGATCCGTTCCATGTCCGCGGCCCAGGCCGCTGCGCGCTCAGCGCGCTCGCCGGCCTCGCGGACCTGGGCCTCGATGTCGCCGCGAGCGCTCGCGCCGGTGCTCTCTGCCATGCCAGACACCCTAACCACGGGTCGGCGTCGCCACCCGTCCCCCATAGACTGGCTCGCATGTCCGATCTGACCCGTGACGACGTCGCGCACCTCGCCGGCCTCGCCCGCATCGACCTCTCCGACGCCGAGCTCGACCGCATGGTGGGGGAGCTCGGCGTGATCCTCGAGGCGGTGGCGACCGTTCAGCAGGCGCCGATCGCCGGCGTCGAGCCGATGAGCCACCCCATGCCGATCGTCAACGTCACACGCGCCGACGTGGTGCGTCCCTCGCTCTCCCCGCAGGATGCGCTCTCCGGAGCGCCGCAGAGCCAGCAGCAGCGCTTCTCCGTCCCCCGGATCCTGGACCAGGACTGACTCTGCCGGCGTGATGCCGACTGACCGGCATCCCGAGCACCCACCACCCGCCCCGCACCCGAAAGCCGCCACGTGACCACCGACCTGACCCGGGCCACCGCAGCCGACCTCGCCGACCTCCTCAGGGCCGGAAGCGTCTCATCCCGCGAGGTGACGCAGGCGCTCCTCGAGCGAACCACTGCCGTCGACGGCGAGGTGCACTCCTACCTGCACGTCGACACCGAGGGCGCCTTGGCCCAGGCCGACGAGGTCGACCGCAGGCGCGCCGCGGGGGAGTCGCTGCACGGGCTCGCCGGGGTGCCGATCGCGGTCAAGGACGTCATGACGACGCGCGGGCTGCCCACGACGTGCGGGTCGCGCATCCTCGAGGGCTGGGTGCCGCCCTACGACGCCACGCTCGTCACCCGGCTGCGCGACGCGGGCCTGCCGATCCTGGGCAAGACCAACATGGACGAGTTCGCGATGGGCTCCTCCACGGAGCACAGTGCCTTCGGCCCGAGCCGCAACCCGTGGGACCTCGATCGCATCCCCGGGGGGTCCGGCGGCGGCTCGTCCTCGGTGGTCGCCTCCTTCCAGGCTCCGCTGGCGATCGGCACCGACACGGGCGGGTCGATCCGTCAGCCGGCCGCGGTCACCGGCACCGTCGGGACCAAACCCACCTACGGCGGGGTCTCCCGCTACGGCCTCATCGCCCTGGCCTCCTCGCTCGACCAGGCCGGGCCGTGCACCCGCACGGTGCTCGACGCCGCTCTCCTGCACGAGGTCATCGCCGGACACGACCCGATGGACTCCACCTCGATCGACGCCCCGGTGCCCCCGGTGGTCGAGGCGGCCCGCCGCGCCGACGTCTCGGGCATGCGCATCGGCATCGTCCGCGAGCTCACCGGCGACGGGTTCCAGGCCGGGGTCCAGGCGCGGTTCGACGAGGCCGTGCAGCACCTCGTCGACGCCGGGGCCGAGGTGGTCGAGGTCTCCTGCCCGAGCTTCACCTACGCGCTCGCCGCCTACTACCTCATCCTCCCGAGCGAGGCGTCCAGCAACCTCGCGAAGTTCGATGCCATGCGCTACGGCCTGCGGGTCGCCCCCGACGGCATCGGTGACCCCAGCGCAGAGCAGGTGATGGCTGCCACCCGTGACGCCGGCTTCGGCGACGAGGTCAAGCGCCGCATCATCCTGGGCACCTACGCCCTCTCCAGCGGCTACTACGACGCCTACTACGGCTCGGCGCAGAAGGTCCGGCGGCTCATCGCCGACGACTTCACCGCGGCCTTCGAGAGCGCGGATGTGCTGGTGAGCCCCACTGCGCCCACGACCGCCTTCCGTTTCGGCGAGAAGCTGGAGGACCCGATGGCCATGTACCTCAACGACATCGCCACCATCCCCGCCAACCTGGCCGGCATCCCTGGCATGTCGGTGCCGAGCGGCCTCGCCGACGAGGACGGTCTGCCCGCCGGCTTCCAGATTCTTGCCCCGGCGATGCAGGACCACCGCCTGTATGCCGTGGGCGCGGCCCTGGAGGCCCGGCTCACGGCTGCGTGGGGCGGGTCCATCCTCGACCGCGCACCCGATCTGGCTGCTTCTCCCCGCACGAGCACGAAGGAGGCCTGAGCGATGACGAGCCAGGCACACGCCGAGGCCACGATGTCCTTCGACGACGTCCTTGCGGCCTACGACCCGGTCATGGGGCTGGAGGTGCACGTCGAGCTCGGCACGGCCACCAAGATGTTCTGCGGCTGCCCCACGGAGTTCGGGGCCGAGCCCAACACGCAGACCTGCCCCGTCTGCCTCGGGCTGCCCGGCGCCCTGCCCGTCGTCAACGCGGTGGCGGTGGAGTCGGCGATCCGGATCGGGCTGGCGCTGAACTGCGAGATCGCGACCTGGTGCCGCTTCGCGCGAAAGAACTACTTCTACCCGGACATGCCGAAGAACTTCCAGACCTCGCAGTATGACGAGCCGATCGCGTTCGAGGGCTACCTGGACGTCGACCTCGACGACGGCACCACCTACCGCGTCGAGATCGAGCGCGCCCACATGGAGGAGGACACCGGCAAGTCGCTGCACGTGGGTGGTGCAACCGGTCGCATCCACGGCGCGACGCACAGCCTCGTGGACTACAACCGGGCGGGCATCCCGCTCATCGAGATCGTCACGAAGCCGATGCGGGGCGCGGGGGAGCGGGCGCCGGAGATCGCGCGGGCCTACGTCGCGACGCTGCGCGACCTGCTCAAGGCGATGGACGTGTCCGACGTGAAGATGGAGCAGGGCTCGATGCGCTGCGACGTCAACCTCTCGCTCATGCCCAAGGGAGATCAACGGCTCGGCACGCGTTCGGAGACCAAGAACGTCAACTCGCTGCGGTCCGTGGAGCGCGCGGTGCGTTACGAGATGGGCCGCCACGGCGCGGTGCTCGCCTCGGGTGGGTCGGTGATCCAGGAGACCCGGCACTGGCACGAGGACACCGGCGTCACCACCTCGGGGCGGCTGAAGTCCGACGCGGAGGACTATCGCTACTTCCCCGAGCCAGACCTGGTGCCGGTCGCGCCGTCGCGCGAGAGTGTGGAGGCGCTGAGGGCCACGCTTCCTGAACCCCCGGCCGACCGTCGCAAGCGCCTGCAGGAGGCGTGGGGCTTCTCCGACCTCGAGATGCGTGACGTGCTCAACGCCGGTCTCATCGAGCTCGTCGAGGAGACGGTTGCTGCAGGCGCCTCGCCGGGCGCTGCCCGGAAGTGGTGGTCCGGAGAGGTGGCCCGTCGGGCCAACGGTGCGGGGGAGGACGTGCCCACGTATGCCGCGCGGCTGGGTGTCGGTGCGACTCACGTCGTCGAGCTGGAAGGGCTGGTGACCTCAGGGCGCCTCAACGACTCGATGGCGCGCCAGGTGTGGGAGGCGGTCCTCGACGGCGAGGGCGCGCCGACCGTCGTCGCTGACGCCCGCGGCCTGGAGCTGGTGCAGGACACCGGTGCCCTCGAGGCGGCGGTCGACGCGGCCATCGCGGCCAACCCCGATGTCGCGGACAAGATCCGCGATGGCAAGGTGCAGGCCGTCGGGGCACTCATCGGTCAGGTGATGCGGGAGATGAAGGGCCAGGCCGATGCCGGCGCGGCCCGGGCGATCATCATGGAGCGCCTCGGCCAGTCCTGACTGGTCTCGCCCCGGCTGGAGGGTCAGCGGCGGCCGCCTCCGAGCATGCCGCCCAGGACGTCGCTGATGATGCTGCCGGCGTCGATGCCACCCGAGGTCGGCGCGCGACCGGCCGACCCTCCGCCGGTGACCGAGCCGAGGACGTCCTGCAGCACGTTCTCCAGCCCGCCTCCGGATGCCGCCCCGCCGGGTGCCGCCCCGCCGGGTGCCGCTCCACCGGCTCCGGTGCGGCCGCCCATGACTCGTCCGGCCAGCCAGGAGAGCACCATCGGCGCGATGATCGGGATGAGCTTCTTGATCAGTGAGGAGCTGACGCCCTGCCCGCTGAGTGGTGAGGCGCCGAGTCGCTCGGCGACCGCGTCCTGCTGGTCCCCGAAGATGTGGGAGGCGATGGCAGTGCCGTCGGAGGCGTCGATGCTGGAGAGGTCTGCGCCGCCCTGGACCAGGCTGGGGTCGTGCTGACCGAGCGCCTCCAGCAGCGAGCTGGCGCCGCCCTGGCGGGTGTTGGCGTCGAGCCCGCCCATCAGTGCCGGTAGCAACGCTGCGGCTGCCGTCTTCACCTCCTCGGGTGAGGACCCCACCTGCTGGGCCACCTGGTCGACGGGCAGTGCCCCGAGGATCTCGTCGTACGCGCTCACGTCCGGTCCCTTCGTCCTCGGCGGCACGGTCGCCGCCGAAGGCCCAAGATATCGCTGTGCTCGGGTCCGTGGTCGTGACGACTCGGCCCGGATAGAGCATGATCGGGGTATGACCCGCGCAGCCCAGGACCGCATCCTCGTCCTGCTCCGGCACGCCAAGGCCGAGCAGCACGGCTTCGACGACGACCACGAGCGAGCGCTCACCCGCCGGGGAACCCGAGACGCCGCGGCCGCCGGGCGGTGGCTCGTGGAACACGGGATCGGGGTGGACGAGGTGCTCTGCTCGACCTCGGAGCGCACCCAGCAGACCGCGGAGGGCGTGTGGTCCGGCGGGTGCCCCGAGACGGAGGTGCACCTCGACCGCCGCATCTACAACGCCTCACCCGAGAGACTGCTCGAGGTGATCCACGACGCCGACGAGGATGCCGACGTGCTCATGGTGGTGGGTCATGCGCCCGGCATCCCCGCACTGACCGAGCAGCTGTGCGACGGGGAGGGCAGCGCCGAGGGTCACCGGGCCATGGCCGATGGCTTCCCGACCTGCGCCGTCGCGGTGCTGCACTATGCGGGGCGGTGGTCAGATCTTGCCCTCGGTGACGCGACCCTGGAGCGTTTCCACGTCTGTCGCGACGAGGCCTGAGCGACGGCGGCTCTCCCCGACGAGGCGACGTCCAGGCACTGTTCCCGGGGAGCGCCACCGCTGAGGTCAGTCCAGACCGGTGCAGGCAACCACCCAGTCCCAGAACACCTTTCGTTCTGCAGCGGTGGGCTTGGTCTTCGAGAGATAGCTGGTCGGCCGCGGTTTGCGGTCGTGCCAGAACAGGCCGGAGGGGGGCGATGGCTCTGCGGCGAGCAGCCACACGGTCGTGTCTGCGCCCACGGTGTCGCTGCGCAGGGCCGGGCGCAGCACGCGCTCGAAACGGGGGAGTGAGGATGTCAGGCCGGGGGTGGCGGCCCAGCCGGGGTGCATGGCATCGACCGCGATGCCGTGGGCACCCCATCGCGCTGCGAGCTCGGGAAGCAGCTCGACCTGACCGCGCTTGCTCCGTGCGTAGGCCACGGCGCCCTCGTAGTCACCGTGCAGGAACTCGGGGTCCCTGCTCGGCAGCGGCTGCGTGTACATCCCGCCGGACGCCACGAACACGACCCGTGAGCCGTGCCCGGACAGCGCGGGCAGCAGGAGCTCGGTCATCAGGATCGGCCCGAGCACGTGGAGGGCCATCGTCAGCTCATGCCCCTGAGCCGATTCGGTGCGGGTCTGTGGGAGGGAGCCGGCGTTGTGGACGATGCCGTGGATGGGCTTGCCGGTGGCCAGCAGGGAGGTGGCGAAGGTGCGCACCGAGTCAAGGTCCGAGACGTCGCAGTGCCAGACCTCCGGGTCCCCAGCGCCGGTCACGCCCCGCACGTCACGACGCACCGCGTCTGCGGCCCGTTCTCCCTTCTCGACGTCTCTCACCACCATCAACACGTCGGCGCCGAGGGCGAGGAGGTCTGCGGCACAGCGCTGGCCGAGCCCGGAGGATGAGCCCGTCACGATGATGCGGCGTCCGGCGAGGGCGCCGGTGGCCGGATCTGCGGGCCACGTCGGCAAGTGGCGGCGCACGGCATACCCGAATGCCGTGAAGCCACCGACGACACTTCGGTCCAGTGCCGTGTCGACGACGTCCGCGAGTCGGTGTGTGGGGGGTGTCGAGCCGTGAAGGTCTGCCATGGTCACCACGCTATCCACGAACTGGTGCGGCGGCTCGGGCCGGGGTGACACGGCGTCACATCAGCTCCCGCATCGCGGCGGTCGCCCCGTTGAGGTAGCGCTCGACGACCGCCCGCTCGTCGTCGTCGAGCGAGGCGTCGAGCGTCGCGAGGGAACGGAACATCGGGGCGAGCATCGTCAGTGCCTCGAGGCGGCCTCGCTCAGTGATGACGACCTGCGTGCGCCGCCCGTCCTCGGGGTGGGCGGTGCGCTCGGCGTGACCGTGCGCGACGAGCCGGTCGACCACTCCGGATGCTGCTGCAGACGTCACCCCGAGCGCCCTCGCGAGATCGACGGGACCCATCGGGGTGGCGACGAGGTGACGCAGCGAGTGCAGCTCGGAGGTCGACATCCCGCCGCGGCGCGCCACCTCGTGAGGCATTGCCCCGGCGACGTCGACGAGCTCCTGGAGGGCGTCGAGCGTGTCAGATCGCCGGTAGGCGGGGATGACCGATCGCACGTCTGGCCGAGCACCGGTGTCGTCACCGCGGCCACCGCCCACGGAGCGGCTCGGACTTGCGGTGTCGCGGGTCCGTTCCGTAATATCGCTCACCTACTTAGTCAGTTGATGAATCACCTGATCAATCACCTTATCAAGGGAGCTCCCCGATGGGCCACATCTCCGCCCTCATCACCCGCAGGTGGGTCGCTGGGCTCATCGCCCTCCTCGCCCTCCTCGGGGCAGGAGCAGTCATCGGTGTGGTCGGACAGGCCGAGCAGCCGCCGAGCTCGACGTCGGCACTTCCGCTGAAGTCCGAGAGCCTCGCCGCTGCCGAGCTGCGCGCCGAGCTTCCGCAGGAGGAGGGCTCGGCGGCGGTCGTCCTCTACAGCGCCGACCAGCGCCTCTCGCAGAGCCAGCTCACCTTCGTCCAGGGGCAGGCGAGGAGCCTCCCCGGCGCGACCGGGGCACCGGCCACCATCGCGCAGGACGGCACTGCGGCAACCGTGTTCGTGCCCGTGACCTCACGCGGGGCGGTCGAGACGGCCGACACCGTGGCTGCGCTGCGGCAGGCAGCCCGAGCAGACCTGCCCGAGGGTCTGACGGCTCAGGTCACCGGTCCGGCGGCGATCCAGGCTGATCTCGCTGCGGTGTTCGACGGGGCGGACTTCCGGCTCCTGGCGGCCACTGCATCCATCGTGGCGCTGCTCCTCATCATCACCTACCGCAGCCCGGTGCTCTGGGTCATCCCGCTCACCGTCGTCGGGCTCGCCGACCAGGTCGCGGCCGTGGTCGCGACGCACGTGCTGGACACCTTCGGCGTGCTCTGGGACGAGTCCACGGTGGGAATCCTCTCGGTCCTCGTCTTCGGTGCCGGCACGGACTACGCCCTGCTCCTCATCTCGCGCTACCGCGACGAGCTGCGCGTGACCGAGGACCGTCGTGAGGCGATGGCGCACGCACTGCGGCGCACGGCCGAGGCCGTCATCTCCAGCGCGTCGACGGTCGTGCTCGGTCTCCTCACCCTGCTCCTCTCGCTCTTCCCCACGACCAGGGGCCTTGGTCTCGCCTGCGCCGTGGGGGTGCTCGTCGCGGCATCCTTCGTTCTGCTGGTGCTGCCCGCGGCCCTGGTGGTGTTCGGCCGTTGGGTGTTCTGGCCCAGGGTGCCCCGGGTGGGACAGACCGGCCTCGCCGACTCCCAGACGTTCTGGCGCCGCATCGGCGACCTCGTGGCCAAGCGCCCTGCCGGGCTCGTGACGGTCATCGTCATCCTGTTGGCCATTGCTGCCGGCGGTATCTCCCAGATCCAGACCGGCCTCTCCGGTGCCGACCAGTTCCTCAAGAAGCCCGAGGCGATCGCCGCCGGTGAGAGGCTGGCGGAGTCCTTCCCAGCCGGAACGGCCGACCCCGCGATCATCGTCACGCGGCAGGACGGGGAGTCCGTCGCGTCGACCATGGAGGGTGTCGACGGGGTCAGCGCAGTGCGGGTCGTGGCCAGCGGTGACGGGGTGTCGGAAGTTGATGCCGTCATCGACGCGGAGCCCGGATCCAGCGGTGCGCGCGACACGGTGGTGGCGATGCGCAACGCGCTCGAGGGCACACCGGACACCTACGTCGGCGGCACCGAGGCGCAGTCGCTCGACACCGCGAACGCCTCGACGCGCGACCGCCTCGTCATCTTCCCGATCGTCCTCGGTCTCGTCATCCTCGCGCTCGGCGGTCTGCTGCGCTCGGTCGTGGCACCCGTCATCCTCGTGGCGACGGTCGTCGCGACCTACCTCGCGAGCCTGGGGCTGTCCTGGGTGATCTTCACCCAGGTGCTCGGCTTCGAGCGGCTCGACGACGGGGTCCCCCTGCTCGCGTTCGTCTTCCTGGTGGCCCTCGGAGTGGACTACAACATCTTCCTCGTCACACGGACGGCCGAAGAGGCGCGCACCCACGGAAGCCGCCAGGGCATGCTGCGCGCTCTGGCGGCCACCGGTGGAGTCATCACCAGCGCCGGCATCCTGCTCGCAGCCGTCTTCGCCGTGCTGGGGGTGTTGCCCCTCGTCGTGCTCGCGCAGGTCGGCCTCGTGATCTGCGTCGGCGTCCTCCTCGACACGCTGGTGGTGCGCACCCTGCTCGTCCCCGCGATCGCGCTCCTCCTCGGTGACCGGTTCTGGTGGCCGCGACAGGTCGGCCCGCGAGAGGCGGTGTGAGCTCGGGCCAGGCCGCCGTCACGGTCGCCACCCTCGTCACGGTGGCGTCCTATGCCGTGCTGTCGGCGCGGTGGGTCTCCACTGAGCCGGGGTGGTACGCGGGGCTGCGCAAGCCGCGTTGGCAGCCTCCACCGTGGGTCTTCGGCGTGGTCTGGCCGCTGAACTTCCTTGCTCTCGGTGTGGCGGGCACGGTGATCGGGGTGTCGCGACCGGTCGCCGAGAGCGGCGTGTTCCTCGTGGTCCTCGCCATCTCGGTGGTGCTGGCGCTGGCGTGGGCGTGGTCGTTCTACGTGCCGCACCACCTGGCCGCCGCTGCCCTTCTCCTCGTCGGGGCGGGGGCGCTCACCTGGGTCCTGTTCGTCATCGCGGTCACCTCCGTTCCGTGGGCCGGTTGGGTGCTGCTTCCGTATGCCGTGTGGCTGAGCGTGGCAGCCAGCCTGTCGGTCGGCTATTGGCGCCTGGCGGCGAGGCCGTCGTGACCAGATCGCGACTTTTCGGCCATCGGTGCATCCGCGATGGCCTTGTCGGCCGAAGTGGGGTCAGGTCGTCAATGAGGACCGACCACACCGATAAGGGACCCCCTGATGAAGCTCCACCCTCTCGCAGTCGCTGCCGCGGCGCTTGGCCCGGCCGTCACCGTGGCTGCCGCGTCGTTGGGCGAGAAGAGCGCCCACGGCATCGTCTTCGTCCTGCGTCCGCTGGATCTCTGAGGACTGCGTCGCACGCCCATGTTGCTTGCACTGACCCCGCAGGGGGTGCTCGCCGGATCGGCCCGACCGAGCACCCCCTGCGGGAGCCACCCCGCGCCGCGGAGCTCCCCGGGCGCGCTCGGGCCTTCGCTGACCGTCGTGGAGCAGGTGCGGATGAGTGAGGGGGTCGAGGTCGTCACCGACGACCTCGCCGAGCGACTCCGTGACGGCTCGAGGGAGGCGTTCGCAGAGGCCTACCAACGGTGGAGCACCCTGGTCCACACCCTCGCGGTGCGCTCGTTGGGCAACCACCACGACGCGGAGGACACGACCCAACAGGTCTTCGTCGCCGCCTGGCGCAGCCGACACACCCTGCGACCCGACAAGGGCACGGTCCCCGGGTGGTTGGTCGGGATCACCCGACACAAGGTCGCGGATGTCCACGCCCAACGGGCCCGCCGCACCCGGGACCTCCACGCGATCGCCGTCGAGAACCCTCCCGACGAGCACGTGGCCGGCCACGACGAACAGCTCGCGGTGCGACTCGTGCTCGCCGACGCGGTGGACCGACTCGGTGAGCCACGGGCCACCATCGTGCGGATGGCCTTCACCGATGACCTCACCCACGAGGAGATCGCCCGCCGTCTGGACATGCCGCTCGGCACCGTCAAGAGCCACGTCCGTCGTGGCCTGACCCACCTCCGAACGCGACTGGAGGAGGTCGACCATGTCCCATCCTGACCAGGACCTTCTGGCAGACCTCGCCCTCGGGGAGCCGGTGGCGAGCGAGTTCCAGGAACACGTTGTCGGCTGCCCCACCTGTGGCGCCGAGCTCGCGGTGCTGCGCACCACCCTCGCCCTGGTGCGTGACCCCCGGCCGGAGCTCGTCGTGGCGCCCGCAGGGCTGTGGGACCGGGTGCTCGCCGACACGCAGGTCGAAGGCTCATCGGTGTCACGACCCACGCCCGAGCCTCTCGACCCATCCCGGAGGGATGTCGCCGACGTCGCGCCGGTCTTCGGCGCACCTGATCAGCTCGCCGAGCGCCGGTCGAGACCGGGTCGTCGCAGGGTCGGCCTCACCTGGGTCGCGGGAGCAGCAGCGGCGGGTCTGGTGTTCGGGGCTGTCGGCTCCCGGGTGCTGGGGGAGGGCGAGACCCGGCCGCCGAGCCAGACCGTCGTCGCGAGCACCCCGCTGGACACCCTCGACACGGCCAAGGAGCTCGGGTCCGCATCGCTGGTGGAGCGGGCCGGTTCGGTGGACCTCGACGTGCGCACCCAGACCCTGCGCCCCGATGGGGGCTACCTCGAGGTCTGGTTGATCAACCGCGACCTCAAGCGGATGGTCTCGATCGGGGTGCTCAGCCCCGAAAAGGCCGACCAGTCCTTCACCATCTCGCCGGAGCTCATCACGCAGGGCTACGTCATCGTCGACATCTCCCGCGAGGGGTTCGACGACAAGCCGCAGCACTCCGGTGACAGCCTGGTCCGCGGGACCCTCCCCGCCTGAGCGCGACCCCGCGGCGGGAGCGGAGCCTCCCCGCAGCGACCCGGTTCGGGTCACGTGGTGGGCAACCACGCTCGCCCGCCGACCGGCATACCTAGGATGGCGTCATGACCTCGTCACCGGACATCAAGCCCCGCAGCCGCGACGTCACCGACGGCCTGGAGAGCACCGCCTCGCGCGGCATGCTGCGTGCGGTGGGTCTCGGGGATGAGGACTTCGCCAAGCCGCAGATCGGGGTGGCGAGCTCGTGGAACGAGATCACGCCCTGCAACCTCTCGCTGGACCGGCTCGCCAAGGCGGCCAAGGACGGCGTGCACGCGGCGGGTGGCTACCCGCTGGAGTTCGGCACGATCTCGGTCAGCGACGGCATCTCGATGGGGCACGAGGGCATGCACTTCTCCCTTGTCAGCCGCGAGGTGATCGCCGACTCCGTCGAGACCGTGATGAACGCCGAGCGGCTCGACGGGTCAGTGCTCCTCGCTGGCTGTGACAAGTCGCTGCCCGGCATGCTCATGGCCGCTGCGCGGCTCGACCTCGCATCGGTGTTCCTCTACGCCGGCTCGATCCTGCCCGGCATCGCGAAGATGTCCGACGGCTCGGAGCGCACCGTCACGATCATCGACGCCTTCGAGGCGGTCGGGGCCTGCTCGCGCGGGCTGATGAGCCGCGAGGACGTCGACGCGATCGAGCGGGCGATCTGCCCGGGCGAGGGTGCCTGCGGCGGCATGTACACCGCCAACACGATGGCCTCGGTCGCTGAGGCCATCGGGATGTCGCTCCCCGGCTCCGCCGCACCGCCCGCGACCGACCGTCGCCGCGACGGTTTCGCCCGCAAGTCCGGGGAAGCCGTGGTCGAGCTGCTCCGCCGGGGCATCACGGCCCGCGACATCATGACCAAGGAGGCGTTCGAGAACGCCATCGCGGTCGTCATGGCCTTCGGCGGGTCCACCAACGCGGTGCTGCACCTGCTGGCGATCGCGCACGAGGCCGATGTCGACCTCACCCTCGACGACTTCCAGCGGGTGGGCTCGAGGGTGCCCCACCTCGCCGACGTCAAGCCCTTCGGCTCCTACGTCATGACCGACGTCGACCGGGTCGGTGGCGTGCCCGTCGTCATGCGGGCACTGCTGGATGCCGGTCTGCTGCATGGCGACTGCCTCACCGTCACCGGCAAGACGATGGCTGAGAACCTCGCCGACATCGCGCCGCCGGACGTCGACGGCAAGGTCGTGCGGGCCATGAAGGAGCCCATCCACGCGACCGGCGGAATCACGATCCTCAAGGGCTCGCTGGCCCCCGAGGGTGCGGTCGTGAAGTCGGCTGGGTTCGACTCCGACGTCTTCGAGGGCACGGCGCGGGTCTTCGACGGCGAGCGGGCAGCGATGGATGCGGTCGAGGACGGCACGATCGTCCCTGGTGACGTGGTCGTCATCCGCTACGAGGGTCCCAAGGGAGGCCCCGGCATGCGCGAGATGCTCGCGGTCACCGGGGCGATCAAGGGAGCCGGGCTGGGCAAGGACGTGCTGCTGCTCACCGACGGTCGCTTCTCCGGTGGCACCACCGGCCTGTGCGTGGGCCACGTGGCTCCCGAGGCGGTCGACGACGGGCCGATCGCGTTCGTCCGCGACGGCGACGGCATCCGGCTCGACGTGGCCTCGGGCACCCTGGACCTGCTCCTCGACGAGGACGAGCTCGACCGCCGGCGCGCCGAGGGAGTCACCCACCCCGAGCCGAAGTACACCCGCGGGGTGTTGGCCAAGTACCGGCGCCTCGTCGGCAGCGCCAGTGCGGGCGCGGTGTGTGACTGAGCGACCCCCGGGCCCGGCACTGGAGCTGGTCGGCCTGGTCAAGGAGTTCCGCGGACGACGGGTCGTCCACGAGCTCTCCCTCGTCGTTCCCCGGGGCTCCCTCTACGGGCTCGTCGGGCCGAACGGTGCGGGGAAGACGACCACGCTGTCGATGGCGACAGGTCTGCTCCGCCCCGAGGCCGGGACCGCCCGGGTGCTGGGCGTCGACGTCTGGGCCGACCCGGCATCCGCCAAGGCTGTGATGGGGGTCTCGCCGGACGGCATGCGGCTCTTCGAGCAGCTCTCCGGCCGCGAGCTGCTGCACTACGTCGGTGCGCTGCGCCGGATGCCGCGCAGCGTCGTCACCGAACGTGCCCAGGAGCTCCTCACGGTCCTGGGCCTCGCAGACGACGCGAGCACCGTGGTCGCCGACTACTCCGCGGGCATGGTGAAGAAGGTCGGCCTCGCCGCGGCCATGATCCACGCGCCGCGGTTGCTCGTCCTCGACGAGCCGTTCGAGGCAGTCGACCCCGTGTCCGGCCAGACCATCCGCACGATCCTTCGGCGCTACGTCGCCGGGGGCGGCACCGTCGTCATGTCGAGCCACGTCATGGAGCTCGTCGAGGGTCTCTGCGACCGGGTCGCCGTCGTCTCGGGCGGGCGAGTCCTGGCTGAGGACACCGTGGCCGGGCTCACCGCGGGTGGCAGCCTGCACGACCGTTTCCTCGAGCTCGTCGGGGCCACCGACACCGGCGGGGACGGCTTGGCGTGGTTGGGCTGATCGTCCGGCTGCGCTTCGCGATGTGGTTCTCCGCGATGTCGCGCAGCGCACTGCACCTCACCTCCTCGATCCTGGGCGGGCTCGCTGCGCTGGGAGTGGTCGCCGTGCTGGGCCCGGGGTTGGCCCTGCTGGCTGGGAGGCCGCTGCGCGTCACGGCGCTCACCGTCCCCTTCTTCGCCGTGGTCACGTTGATGTGGACCGTGCTCAGCCTCATCGCCACCGGCGTGGACTCCCTCCTGGACCCGGCGCGCTTCGCCGTGCTCCCGGTGCGTGCCACCGAGCTCGCCCGCGGACTCCTCGGAGCCGCGCTCACCGGCATCCCGGCCCTGATGCTCATCGCGCTGTCCCTGGCCCAGGTGGTCTCATGGGCGGGGCACCCCTCGGCGGTACCAGCGGCGGCTCTCGCCGCGGTGCTCGGGGTGATCACCGCGGTGCTGCTCTCCCGGGCGGTGACCAGCGCTCTCGGGAAGGTGATGACGAGCCGCACGGGACGGCTGCTCGGCGCCGTCGTCGTCGCGCTGGTGACCCTGCTGCCGTTGGCGTTCAACGTGCTCGTGATGACTGGTTCGCTCTCCCCCTCCCTGGCTGACTTCGACGCGATGGAGTCCGCGCGCGTGGCCGCCTGGACCCCTGTCGGGTGGGCCTGGGCCCTGCCGTTCGACGTGGCGACGGGCCGATGGTTCGCTGCCGCAGCACACCTCGTTCTTGCCCTCGGACTGGTTGCGGTGCTGTGGGTCTCCTGGGTCCGACTGCTCGAGCGGACGCTCACCTCGCCGCTCACGAGCTCCGGTGGCCAGCGGATCGGGCGAGGTCACCTCCTGCCCCGCCTGCTCGGCACGTCACCCACCGCGAGCATCGCCGCCCGCCGGGTGCGCGCCTGGTATCGGGACAGTCGCCTCGTGAGCATCGCCCTGCGCACTGCGGTGCTCCCGGTCTTCTTCATCCTCCAGGCCGTGTTCACCGACACCCCGGGCTTTGCCGGGATCGGCGTCGTCACCCTCGCGGTCTTCGCCGGGCTCACCCTGATGAACGACCTTGCCTTCGACGGCCAGGCCTGGTGGCTGCACGTGGCCGTGGGAGTGCGCGGGTGGGAGGACCGGCTCGGCAGGGCGCTCGCGTCCACCGTGGTCTTCGGTCCGGTCGTGCTCCTCGCGTATGCCGTGGCCGTGGGTCTGGGCGTGATCGACGCCGCGGTGCCGTGGCTCACCGTCATTCTCGCCGCGTTCTTCACCAGCCTCGGCCTCGCCGTCGCTGTCGGGTCCGTGCTGCCCGGCACCGCACCGCGCACCGGTGGCAACCCGTTCGCGGCGACCTCCGGTGGGGCGGCGCAGGGGTGTGTGACGGCCATCGTGTCCTTCGTGGGGCCGATGCTGCTGACTGCACCGGTGATCGTCCTCGTCATCCTGACGTCCGGCTCGCCGGTGGGCAGGTGGGTCGTCCTGGTGACGGGGACGGCATACGGACTCGGCGTGTTGGCGGCGGGTGTCGTCCTGGGGGGCAGGCGGCTGGACAACAGAGGTCCCGAGCTGCTCGGTCAGCTCGCGAGCGCGCAGGTCTGACACTGGCGTGCCCGCCCCGTCAACCGGGCGTCGCTCAGAGGGTGCCGACGACGCCCGCGGCCGACAGCAGGTCGGTGATGCCGAACGTCCCACCCGTCCCGTAGGTGGGGCTCCACTCCGGGTCCTGGCTGAGGTAGCTCTGGCTGTCGCCCTCGATGAGGCCGTGGATGACCTCTCCGACGATCCGCCCGCCGACCGGTCCCAGGTGCTCCCCACCCGCCGACACGTCCGCCTCGCGCAGCACGTAGAACCACAGCGGGGTCCGCGCATCGAGGTGGTGCTCTGCGAGGTCGGTGAGCTCGCTGGGCGGCAGGGGGGTGAGACCCATCGCCTTGGCCACCGACTGACCCGAGGGGACCTTCATCGTGAGGTTGCGCTGCAGGTTGCGGATGGCGAGTGAGTCGGGGGTGCCGCTCGCCATGCCCATCAGCTGGAAGAGGATGCTCGACAACGTCGTGTCGATCTTCTTGTTGTGGCGCACCTTCCCGTCGCCGAAGTCGAAGAAGGTCTGCCAGTCGATGAACCGGCGCGGTGCGCGACACCCACCACGAAGATCATCGGGGTCCAGCGGGTGCGGGTCCCCAGGCGTGAAGACGAGGCCGAAGAACTGTCGGGTCGCATCGGTCGCAGAGGTGCCGAAGTTCGCCCGGTAGCTCGGACGCACCTGGGAGTGGCCGAAGCGGTAGGCGGCCACCGAGAACTCGACGGGGATGTAGGGGTCGTTGCGCCAGGCGTAGAACTTCCTGCCGTTGGTGTGGATGTCGTTCGCGAGGGCCGTTCCGATCGTGCGGGGAAGGAACTCGTGCAGCACCATCCACTGGTAGTGCCATCGCACGATCCGTTGGGCCTCGACGAAGATCTCCTCCGGGGTGTAGGCGGGCCCGAGGTCAGCCTTGACGTCGGCGACCACGGCGTTGTGGAAGCGGAGGAACGCGAGGTGGAGCTGGGAGACCATGAGGTTCTCGTCGTTGCGGGGGTCCCCGATGATCGCCACCCGCTGGCTGTTGCGAGGGAGGTCGAACCGTGGGTGCCCGTCGATGGTCACGGCCGAGGCCCCGGGGATCTCCTCGACGAGCATCGTCGTGCGCCCAGCGTCGACCGTGGCGTCGTAGAGCGCGGGGCTGACTCCGGGCCCGCCGCCGTACACGTTGTCCAGGTCGAGGGCGGGGATCCGGAAGTTCCGGATCGACTCCGGGTCCTGGCGCCGGGCCAGGCTGGAGGTGGGATCGAAGGTCATGTCGTGGTCGATGAACTGCCCCAGGAAGGTGAAGCCGGCCGTCAGGGCCGGGTTGTCCGGGTTGTGCAGGCTCAACGTCGGCGAGGTGATCAGGGCAACGGGGTCGGTCGGGTCGTCCTGGGCGTCCATGATCCCGCCTGGGCTCCCGATCTCGAGGAGGGCCTGGCGGGTCGTCGGGGTGTCGGCTGCGAAGGGCGCGAGAGTGGGAAACATCCGTCCAAAGCGCCCCTGGTCGTAGAACGAGGACCGTGGTGTCGTGACTCCGTTGTCTGCATCTCCATGGCTCATGACCAGAGGAGCTCCACACTGACCACCCTGATACACGCCACTGAGAGCGGATGGCCTCGGATCCGAGCCGGCGACGGGAGGCCTGCTCGGGATGGGCCGACGGTCGAGCTCAGTACCAGTGGGGGGAGCGGCCGAGCCAGGTGCTGCGCGCGGCGCAGGGGCTGCCGTAGCGGCCCTTGATGTAGGTCATTCCCCACCGGATCTGCGTCGTCGGGTTGGTCAGCCAGTCGCTGCCGGCACTGACCATCTTCCAGCCGGGAAGCGCCTGGGGGATGCCGTAGGCACCCGAGCTCGGGTTCGTGGCACTCCAGCTCCACCCCGACTCCCCGTTCCACAGGTCGACCAGACAGGGGAACTGGGAGTCGCCCCAGCCGTAGGAGGCCATCATCGACCGGGCGCTCGCCTGAGCCTCCGCGGGGCTTCGTCCGCCAGGAGGGAGGCCGCCACCGCTGCCAGTGCTGGTGCCACCGCTGCCCGCGCCCCCACCGCTCGTGCCGCTGGTGCCGCTGGTGCCGCTGGTGGTGCTGGCGCCACCGCTGGTGTTGCTGGTGTTCGTGGTGTTGTCCTTCTTGCCAGCGCCGCTGCCGCTGGCGGTCGTCGTGGGGACCCTGACCGGGCCGCGCCCCGCGCCGACCGTGACGGACCCCACGCCGATGGTGGCGGTGGCGGCTGCCGCAGCAGCTGCGCGGTCACGCGCCGCCTCTTCCCTCGCGAGTGACGCGGCGCGTGCCGCCGCACGTGCCGCAGCCTCGGCCCGGGCACGCGCCTGGGCTTTCAGTCCACTGGTCCTGTCGGCTGCGAGAGCGGCGGCATCGGCCTGCAGCGTGTCACGCCTTGTGCTCAGCCGTTGCTGCTCCGCTGCGAGGGCGGCGGCCTCGGTGCTCGCTGTCACTGCCGTCGACTCCGCGGTGGCACGAGCGGACCCGGCCCGATCTGCCGCCGCGGCCCGGTCCAGTCGGGCGGCGTCGAGGAAGCTGCGCCGGGCCGTCGTCGATGCTGCCGCGCTCGAGGCGGAGTCGAGGTCCACGCTGAGCTGGTGGCTGCCCGAGTCGATGACGAACTGGAGGTCGGACGCGGCCTCAGGGGACGCGGTGAGGGTGGCATCGAGGGTGGCAAGGGTGGTGGTGTCGTGGGTCCAGAGCAAGGCCGCCTGGCCGGCGACGGCCCGGCGTGCCGTCGCCTGCGCCTGCTCCGCTGCCGCGAGGCTCGCCGCGGCCTTTCGTGCCACCGCCTCAGCAAGCGCGAGGTCCTGCTGCGCCTGGGCGTCCGCGGTCACCGCACGGGAGAGCCTCAGCTGGAGGGTGAGGAGTCGTGCGTTAGCGGTCTGCTGCTGGGCATCGAGCGAGGCCACCTCGGCGCTCACGCTCGCGGCGGCCTGGCTGGCCGCGCTCACGGCGCCGGCACTGGGGATGACGGGGTCACCCGTCGGTGTCGCGGAGGCTCCCTGCGAGGCCACGGCCCCGAGTGCCAGCACCACCACCACGGTGGCGAGGGCGCCCGTGCGAGAACGGGTGGCGTGAAGGGACACGAGCGCCATTGTCACACTGGCCCCACCCGTCACGGAAGCCCCATGACGTGATTGATCCTGCTGACCGAGCCAGCACCCCGTTGGGCTGCGCCCTCAGGACGCTGCCGCGAGTGCGCTGCGCCGGCGCTGGCCGAGGAGCCCGGCCCGGTCACCGCGCAAGGGTGGTGGCGGGTTGCGGATCTGCTCGATCGTGCTCGGCCCGCACGGCGCCCACCGGCGCGAAGCGATCCTGCAGGGTCGTGAGCAGGGTGAGGAGGAGAACGAAGAAGAGGGTGTCCGTCAGCGAGAGGGCATTGCCGCCGAGGAGGAGTCGGGCGAGGAGGACCAGCGTGATGTTCACCAGGACCCGTGCTCCGAAGGCAGCGGCGAGGTGCTCCTTGCTACCGACCCGACGAGCCACGGCCAGGCTGATCGCGACATTGGCGACGACGTAGACGGCGATGCCGACGAAGAGGCTCAGCCCGGAGACCTCCAGCCCGGGAAGGATTCGGGCGTAGATGACGCTGAGCAGACCGATCAGCACGATGCGCTCCACGGTGTCCCACGAGCGGATCCGCACGTGCGTCCCGGTCCACCTGTCACGCTGGGTCGCCGTCGCCATCTCGGTGGGAAGCGGGTCGGCGAGGATGCGCAGAGGCCAGTCGGGCCGGTTCAGTCGTGGGCGCACGACGAACCACAGCACGGCGACCAGGGCGAACAGCGCAGCCACCAGGGCGGGGGTGAACCACGGGAGGTCGCGCATCGCGTCCGTCAGGTCGAGCTTGGCGATGTGGATCCAGAACTCCTGGGGGAGCTTGATGAGGATCCAGATGCCCGCAGCCATGAGGAGCCACCAACGCAGTCCGTAGCGTCGAGGGTCCCACCTGGTGCGCACGAGCTCGTAGGCGATGAAGAAGTACTCGAAGGTGTTCGCGAAGACGAGCAGGAGGAGGCGGGCGCCGGTGAGCTCGAAGAGGAGGACGCCGACGAGACGGTAGAAGAAGAGGAACTTCGCGATCGAGGCCGCCGAGGTGCGCGTCCAGTTCTGCATCGTCGTGAGGTAGGCGATGGCCAGGTAGAAGAGGTCCATCGCCTTGTCGTAGTTCTGGTAGCCGGGTGGGTCGAAGCCGAAGGACTGGAAGATGGTCTGGTCGACCCCGTCGAGGATGAGGCAGGCAATGATTGCAGGCAGGGGGAAGCGGGGGATGAACAGCGGCAGCGCAAAACGTGCTGCGACCACGCTCCAGAAGGCGATGGCGACCTCGGTGGTCATGGCTGCTCCTGCGTGGTGGTGACGGACGGGGCCTGGCCAGAAGTATCAGGGCTCCCCGGCACTGCCGCAGCAGCTGCGGAGAAGCCGGCGCCCCGACCCTAGTGAGCGACCTCACGGTGTCGAATGGTGGGATCGGTCGTCTCGCCGGTTGACACGGCATACCCCCGGGTAGACAGTGGTGGCATGCCTCGAGTCCTCGTACGTGCGCAGCGCGCCTGACCGCTTCCACCAGGCGCGCTCCCTCCGTCGTCCCGCTGGGACGGGAGGGTTTTTTTGTGTACGGATAGAGAACATCCCCGAGGCCCGGAACGAGAAAGTGGTGACAGGCAGTGACTGACATCAGGCCGGCAGCCCCCACGGCCACCGCCCCCAGGGGGTCGGCGCCGAGTCCGTCGGAGATGGCCCACAAGGCGCGCTCCAAGGCACCGATCGAGGTGACCGGCGCGCAGAGCCTGGTCCTCTCGCTCGAGGCGATGGATGTCGACACCGTCTTCGGGATCCCGGGTGGGGCGATCCTTCCTGCCTACGACCCGCTCCTGGACTCCGTGAAGGTGCGCCACATCCTCGTCCGCCACGAGCAGGGCGCGGGCCACGCGGCCGAGGGCTACGCCTCGGCCACCGGCAAGGTGGGAGTGTGCATGGCGACGTCCGGGCCGGGCGCGACCAACCTCGTGACCCCCCTGGCGGACGCGCACATGGACTCGGTGCCGATGGTCGCCATCACCGGTCAGGTCGCCTCGCGTGCCATCGGCACCGATGCCTTCCAGGAGGCGGACATCAGGGGCATCACGATGCCCATCACGAAGCACAACTACCTCGTGACCGACGCCGACCAGATCCCCCGCGTCATCGCCGAGGCCTTCCACATCGCATCGACCGGGCGCCCCGGGCCCGTGCTCGTCGACATCGCCAAGGACGCCCTGCAGGCGCGGACGACGTTCTCCTGGCCGCCTCGCATCGAGCTCCCCGGTTACCGTCCCGTCGCCCGCCCGCACGGCAAGCAGATCCGCGAGGCCGCACGGCTCATCGCCGCCGCCGAGCGCCCTGTGCTCTACGTCGGCGGGGGAGTGATCCGTGCGCGAGCCAGCGAGGAGCTGCGCCGCTTCGTCGAGCTCACCGGCATCCCCGTCGTCACCACCCTGATGGCGCGAGGTGCCCTCCCCGACAGCCACCCCCTGCACCTCGGGATGCCGGGGATGCATGGCTCGGTGTCCGCGGTGACCGCACTGCAGAAGTCAGACCTGCTCATCACCCTCGGGGCACGCTTCGACGACCGGGTCACCGGACTGCTCGCGTCCTTCGCACCCGATGCCAAGGTCATCCACGCGGACATCGACCCGGCCGAGATCGGCAAGAACCGCGTCGCCGACGTGCCGATCGTCGGTGACTGCAAGGCGGTCATCGCCGACCTCATCGAGGCGGTGGATGCCGACATCGACGCGGGTCGGCGCGGCTCCTACTCCGAGTGGCAGGAGCGGGTGGCCGGGTGGAAGCAGATGTTCCCCCTCGGCTACACCGAGCCGGAGGGGGAGCCATCCCTCGCACCGCAGTACGTGATCGAGCGGCTCAGCGCGATCGTGGGCCCCGAGGCCGTCTACGTCGCGGGCGTCGGGCAGCACCAGATGTGGGCCGCGCAGTTCGTGCAGTACGAGCGGCCCAACGCCTGGCTGAACTCGGGGGGCCTCGGGACCATGGGGTATGCCGTGCCTGCCGCCATGGGCGCCCGGGTCGGTGAGCCGGACCGCACCGTGTGGGCCATCGATGGTGACGGGTGCTTCCAGATGACGAACCAGGAGCTCGCAACCTGTGTCATCAACAACATCCCGATCAAGGTCGCGATCATCAACAACAGCTCGCTCGGCATGGTGCGCCAGTGGCAGACCCTGTTCTACAACAAGCGCTACTCCAACACCGACCTGCACACCTCGGTCGGCTCCCGCGTGCCCGACTTCGTCAAGCTCGCCGAGGCCTACGGCTGTGCCGGGCTGCGCTGCGAGACCACCGAGGACGTCGACGCGACGATCAGGGCGGCGATGGAGATCAACGACCGGCCCGTCGTCGTCGACTTCGTCGTCCACCGTGACGCGATGGTCTGGCCGATGGTCGCCGCGGGAGTCAGCAACGACCTCATCCAGGTGGCTCGCGACACCGCGCCGCAGTGGGACCGCGAGGAGTCCGAGGCTGACGACCAAGGACTCGACCCCGACCACGATGGTGTGCCGACCGGCACGCCCCGAGCCTGAAGGGCACGACGATGTCCAAGCACACCCTCTCCGTCCTCGTCGAGAACAAGCCCGGCGTCCTCGCCCGGATCGCTGCGCTCTTCTCCCGCCGCGGCTTCAACATCGACTCCCTCGCAGTGGGGGAGACCGAGTATCCTGAGATCTCGCGGATGACCGTTGTCGTCGACGTCGACCAGCTTCCGCTGGAGCAGGTCACCAAGCAGCTCAACAAGCTCGTCGAGGTGCTCAAGGTGGTCGAGCTCGATGACGCCGCCGCGGTCCAGCGCCAGGTCATGCTCATCAAGGTCAGGGCCGACGCCGCGACCCGCAGCCAGGTGCTCGAGATGGTCCAGATGTTCCGCGCCAAGGTCGTCGACGTGGCAACCGAGTCGCTGACGATCGAGGCGACGGGCACGACCGAGAAGCTCACGGCGCTGCTCGAGGTCCTGGACCCCTACGGAGTGAAGGAACTCGTCCAGTCGGGCATCGTGGCCATCGGTCGCGGCCCGCGCTCGATCACCGACCGAAGCCTGCGCACCGCCTGAGACGCGCCCCTCCCCGCCGTGATACACGGCATACAGTCCACCCGAAGCACCACCCCGAACCGAAGGAGAGGCCCGCACCATGGCCGAGATGTTCTACGACGACGACGCCGACATGGCTGTGATCCAGGACCGCAAGGTCGCGGTCATCGGCTACGGCAGCCAGGGCCACGCCCACGCACTGAACCTGCGCGACTCCGGGGTCGACGTGCGCGTCGGCCTCGCGGAAGGCTCGAAGTCCTGGCCCAAGGCCGAGGCGGAGGGGCTTCGCGTGCTCAACGTCGCGGATGCCGTGAAGGAGGCCGACCTCGTCGTCATCCTCACCCCTGACCAGGTGCAGCGCACCGTCTACGCCGAGCACATCGCCCCGAACCTCGCCGCGGGTGCCGCCCTGCTGTTCGGGCACGGCTTCAACATCCGCTTCGGCTACATCCAGCCGCCGGCCGGCTCCGACGTCATCATGGTCGCGCCGAAGGGCCCCGGGCACCTCGTGCGCCGCGAGTTCGTCGACGGCCGTGGCGTGCCGGTGCTCCTGGCGGTCGAGCAGGACGCCTCCGGCAGCGCGTGGGACCTCGTGAAGTCCTACGGTAGGGCCATCGGTGGGCTGCGCGCCGGCGGCATCGGAACGACATTCACCGAGGAGACCGAAACCGACCTGTTCGGTGAGCAGTCGGTCCTCTGCGGCGGCGCCTCGCAGCTCGTGATGTATGGCTTCGAGACCCTCGTCGAGGCGGGCTACCAGCCCGAGGTCGCCTACTTCGAGTGCCTGCACGAGCTCAAGCTCATCGTCGACCTCATGGTCGAGGGCGGCATCGCCAAGCAGCGCTGGTCGGTCTCGGACACCGCGGAGTACGGCGACTACGTCTCCGGCCCGCGCGTCATCGACCCCTCGGTGAAGGAGAACATGCAGGCGGTGCTCGCCGACATCAAGAGCGGCGCGTTCGCCAAGCGGTTCATTGACGACCAGGACGCCGGTGGCCCGGAGTTCACGGCGCTGCGCGCGAAGGGCGCGGCCCACCCGATCGAGGAGACCGGTCGCGAGCTGCGCAAGCTCATGGCGTGGGTCGACTCCGACCGGGATCAGGACTACGTCGAGGGCTCCGCCGCTCGCTGACCCTCCCACCACTTCGGCGAGTGAACGGAACTCGCCGTGCGCGCTCCTCGCGACACGGGCGAGTTCCGTCCACTCGACCGAAGGGTCCTCGACTGGATGCCGTGGAGGCGCTCGTCGACACGTGGCCGGTGTGGGTCGTCTTCGTGGCGCTGTGGGGCGGCGTGTTCGTGTGGGGCAATGCCACCTACTGGGTCGGGCGAGGGGTGCGCGCCGGCGGTGGGCGCACCCGGTGGGCCGATCGCCTCGACCGACCCGTGGTCAAGCTGGCCGAGGGCTTGGTTCAGCGTCGGGTGCCCCGGCCGTCACCCTGGGGTTCCTCACCGTAGGGGTCCAGAGCGCGATCAACGCCTCGGCGGGGGTGCTGCGGATGCCGCAGCGCCGGTTCCTCCCGGCGGTCACCCGGGGTGCCCTGCTGTGGTCGGTGGTCTACACGACGGTGGGCTTCGCCGTGCTCGACGCCTGGTTGGGGATCCTCTCGTGGTGGTGGGCGGTCGCAGCGATCGCGGTGGTGGCGTCGGTCGCGCTCCTGTCGCGCCGGTTGGAGCGCTCTGCCGCGTGCACCCTCGTGCGCCCCGCGACGTGGACCCTCCCGCTGGCGACTCGCGATGAGGGTCACATCGTGGGCACGGGCGTCCACGCGCAGGACGCGACTTATCATGGAGCCCCGGCACGAGGGCGTGTCGGATGGTCGCGCCCTCCCGGGTGACGGCCCGTCGCCACCACGGTGACCGGTTCGCGGCCGGCGCGTGGACGGCATCCCACAGCGCACCGAGAGTAGGCCTTTCGTGACCAAGCCCGTCGTCCTCATTGCCGAAGAGCTGTCCCCGGCGACCATCGACGCCCTCGGGCCGGACTTCGAGGTGCGGCACGTCGACGGTGCCGACCGCGCCGCGCTCCTCCCGGCGATCGCCGACGTCGACGCGATCCTGATCCGCTCCGCGACCAAGGTCGATGCCGAGGCGCTGGCTGCGGCCAAGAACCTCAAGGTCGTCGCACGCGCCGGTGTCGGTCTCGACAACGTCGATGTGCCCGCCGCGACCAAGGCCGGGGTGATGGTCGTCAATGCGCCCACCTCCAACATCACGAGCGCCGCGGAGCTCGCGGTCGGCCTACTGTTGGCCTGTGCGCGCAACATCGCCCCCGCCAACGAGGCGTTGAAGAACGGGGCCTGGAAGCGGAGCAAGTACGGCGGCGCGGAGGTCCTCGACAAGAAGGTCGGCATCATCGGGTTCGGGCGCATCGGGCAGCTCGTCGCCGAACGGATGAAGGGCTTCGGCGTCGAGATCCTCGCCTATGACCCCTATGTCTCGGTGCAGCGCGCCGGGCAGCTCGGGGCCCGCCTGGTCACCCTCGACGAACTGCTGGCCGAGAGCGACTTCATCACCATCCACCTGCCCAAGACGCCCGAGACGATCGGCCTCATCGGCAAGGAGGCGCTGACGAAGGTCAAGCCGAGCGTACGCATCATCAACGCAGCCCGTGGCGGTGTGCTCGACGAGGAGGCGCTCGCCGACGCCATCGGTGAGGGGCGCGTCGCGGGAGCCGGCCTCGACGTCTTCGCTACCGAGCCCTGCACGGAGAGTCCGCTCTTCGCGTTCGAGTCCGTCGTCGTGACCCCGCACCTGGGTGCCTCGACCGAGGAGGCCCAGGAGAAGGCAGGCGTCGCGGTCGCCAAGTCCGTGCGCCTCGCTCTGAGCGGGGACCTCGTGCCGGATGCCGTCAACGTCTCGGGAGGGGCCGTCGCCGAGGAGGTGCGACCCGGCATCGACCTCGTCGAGAAGCTGGGTCGGGTGTTCACGGCATATGCGGCCTCGGTGCCCGTGCAGCTCGACGTCGACGTGCGCGGCGAGATCACCAGCCACGACGTGTCCATCTGGGAGCTCGCCGCGCTCAAGGGCCTGTTCACCGACATCACCGAGGACCCGGTGACCTATGTCAACGCCCCCCTCCTGGCCGCCGAGCGTGGCTGCGAGTCGCGCCTCGTGACCGACGAGGTCTCCGAGGACTTCCGCAACGTCACCACCCT
>JBDSNZ010000050.1:0-4336 GCA_039915055.1 Ornithinibacter sp. | reverse complement strand
GACGCATGGCCGAGACCTGCGGGTTCTGACCGACACCACCGAAGATGGTGCGGGAGGTCAAGCCGAGCGGGGCCGCGAGCGGGGCCATGGCCTCGTCGATCTGGGTGGCGAGCTCGCGCGTCGGCACGAGGATCAGGGCGCGGGGGCGGCCCGGCTGGCGTCGGGTCTCGCTCTGCGAGAGGCGGGTCAGCAGCGGCAGCAGGAACGCGATGGTCTTGCCCGAGCCGGTCCGGCCACGGCCGAGCACGTCGCGCCCCGCGAGGGAGTCGGGCAACGTCGCAGCCTGGATGGGGGTGGGCGTCGTGATGCTGCTCGTGGCGAGCACGTCGACGAGGGTGGTGGGCACGCCGAGCGCGCCGAAGGTGTCAGTGGACACGAAAAGGATCTCCAAGCAGTGTGGGGTCACCACGGCGACAACGGTGTCGGCGGCGACTGGTTCGATGTTCTGCCGAGGGCTCTGGGGCCGCGGCGCGTGCGAGGCCCGACCTGTCCGGTGGGCTCGAAGGCATCGACATCAAAGAAGCAGGCCCGTGGCAGAACTGTTCGGGCCGCTACCTCAAGTGTAGGGCACCTGTGCCGACTCCCCGACCGTGGCGGTGCCGGGCGCAGGGCTGGCCACTCACCTCAACGGCCGTCCGGGTTCACGCGGATGACGGATGCGCCAGGAGCCAACCGAGCACCTGTGCAGCGTGCTGGTCCGGCGGAAAGACCGGGTAGAAGACGTGCTCCACGACTGAGCCGGTGATGACGAGTGTCATTCGCGCATAGAGTCTTTGGCCATCAGCGGTGAACGTCGGCAGCCCCAGTGCACCGGCCAGCTCGTGCCCGGGGTCGGCCAGCATCGCGAAGGGAAGGTGGAGCCGGTCGACGACCTCCTCCTGGTAGTCCGTGGACTGGCTCGACAGGCCGTAGACCGCTGAGGCACCGGCGGCCACCAGGTCGGCATGGTGGTCCCGGAAGCCGCAGGCCTCCGGCGTGCACCCGCGGGCTCCGGGGATCGCATCCCACCCGGGCGGCAGGTCGACGCCGGGGCGGCCGGTCATCGGGTAGAGGTAGAGCACGGTGCGCCCTGCGTGGAGCGCATCGAGTGTCACGCTCTGGCCGGAGGTGCTCGGCAAGGTCAGGTGCGGCATCGCGACGCCGACGAGGTGGGCAGCCGCGCCGTCATCCTCGGGAGCGGGAAGGCTGCTCGGCAGGCCTGAGAGGTGCGAGATGGTGAGGCTCCTCGGTTCAGTGCGGCACCCCAGCGGGATGGGACCGTCGACCGTGCTCATGCTGCCACCTGCCACAGGTGCCTGCACCGGCATACAGTTGCGCTCGTGCCGGGAGCCAGGATGAGCACCGCCGGGAGGGCGTCGTGGTGACCGCGCTCTCCGTGCTGCTGGCGCTCACCGCGGTGTTGGGCTGGGTCAACGAACGGTTCATCCGGATCCCGACCACCGTGGGTGTGGTGCTGGCCGGCGCCCTGTCCGCTGCGCTGGTCGTGGCACTGGAGGGCCTCGGGCTGTCGGTGGGCCTGCGTGACGAGGCCGAGGGGCTCCTCGTGACGCTCGACTTCAGCGAGTTCGTGCTCACCGGCATCCTCTCGATCCTGCTGTTCGCGGGCGCCTTCAGCCTCGACGCCCGCCAGCTGTTGCGGCAGCGCGCCAGCATCCTCACCCTGGCGGTCGGGAGCACCCTGATCAGTACGGCCCTCATCGGTGTCGGCTCGTGGGTCGTGTTCGGCCTCGTCGGTGTCGACCTCCCCCTGCTCTGGTGCCTGCTCTTCGGCGCACTGGTCAGCCCGACCGACCCCGTCGCGATCCTCGACCTGCTCAAGCGAGCGAAGGTCCCGGAGCGGCTGCGCACGCTCATCGCGGGAGAGAGCCTGTTCAACGACGGCGTCGGCATCGTCGTGTTCATCGCCATCTCCGGCGTGCTCGGGCTGGGTGCCCACGACGTCGATCCGGGCGCCGGTGGCATCGCGCTGATCTTCGTGCGGGAAGCGCTGGGGGGCCTGGCTTTCGGTGTGGTCATCGGGTGGGTGGGCTACTCGATGTGTCGCACGATCGACGGCCACGTGGTCGAGGTGATCATCACTCTCGCCGTCGTCATCAGTGGCTACTCGGCGGCTGTCGCCCTCGGGGTCTCCGGACCGCTGGCGATGGTCATGGCCGGGCTGATGATGTCCGCGGGCAAGGAGCGCGCCTTCTACGGCGAGACCAGGCACCTCGTCGAGGGCTTCTGGGAGACCCTCGACCAGGTGCTCAACGTGCTGCTCTTCGCCTTCATCGGTTTCGACGTGCTGCTGGCAGAGTCGAGCGGTCCCCTCGTGCTCGCGAGCCTGCTGATGGTCGGCGTCGCGCTGGTGGCGCGCTTCATCTCCGTCGCCGTGCCGATGGTGCTGGTGCGCCGACGAGATGGTTACGGCGCGTGGACCGTCCGGCTCCTGACCTGGGGAGGGCTGCGTGGTGGCATCGCCATCAGCCTCGCGCTCGGCCTGCCTGCAGGAGCGGAGCGCGACGCCATCCTCACTGCGACGTACGCCGTGGTGCTGTTCACCATCGCCGTTCAGGGCCTCACGGTCGGGCCGGTGATCGCCCGGGCAGCGGCAGGGCTGAAGGTGGTGCAGCACGAGAGGCAGCGCCACGGGCACGGGGAAGCTTCGACACCGGAGACTGCCAGCGAGGAGGAGCAGCGACCCACGCTGCCCGGTGCCTAGAGTGAGGCATCCCGTCGCTGCCGCTGTTCCCGCTCGGGTCGGCCCTGCTGCCCGGTGCTCGGCTGCCGCTGCAGCTCTTCGAGCCCCGCTACCTCGACCTCGCTCGCGTGCTGGCCGAGCAGGACGAGAACGGGCGCACCTTCGGCGTCGTGCTGATCCGCAAGGGTCACGAGGTCGGCGCTGACGCCGCGGGAGACCTCTACGGGGTGGGCTGTGAGGCGCGGGTCGACGCGATGGCGCTGGCCGAGTCTCCGCTCGGCACGATGGTGCACCTCGTGGCCACCGGGGTGCGGCGGTTCAGGTTGGACGGGCTCGACCCCGCCGCCGGCACCTCCTACCTCACGGCCAACGTCACGTGGCTCTCGGAGCCGTCGTCGGACGACCAGACGGTTGCGGACCTGGCCGACCGCGCACTGCGCGAGCACACGTCATACCTCGCGGCGCTCTCGCTGGAGACCGAGCCCATCGAGGCTCCCCTGGGCCAGGTGCCCTACCGCATCGTGGAGCGGATGGTGCTGGACCCGAGTGACCGGCAGCGGGTGCTGGACGGTCCGGATGCCGGGACTCGGCTGCGCACCGTCATCGGACTCCTGCGCCGTGAGGCCGCGATCGTGGGTCGGTTCGGCGCACTGCCGAGCCCACCGATGCCGGGTGGGGCCAGCCTCAACTGAGGCGGATGCCGGTAGGTTTCGACGATGGATCTCGCTCACCTGCAGGACGTCATCGAGCGCACCTACGGGGAGCGCGACCGGGAGCGCGGGGTGCCGAGCACTGTGGCGTGGCTCGCCGAGGAGGTGGGTGAGCTCGCGCAGGCGGTGCGCAAAGGGAGCGCGGCGCAGAGGGAGCACGAGTTCGGGGACGTGCTCGCGTGGGTGGCCTCGTTGGCGAACCAGATGGACGTCGACCTCACTCGTGCCGTGGAGCGGTATGCCGGCGGGTGTCCTCGCTGCGGTGCGGCGCCGTGCGGGTGCCCCTGAGGCGCGTGTGACGGGTGAGTTCCGAGGGATGAATCTGATTCTGCTGTAGGCGAACTCGTCGACTCAAACCCTTGTGGCTCGAACGGATGTCCGATAGAATTTGGGGTATGGACCAGCCCCTGATGAGCCTTGCGGAGACCCGCTCGGCGATGCTCGCGGCCCGGGAGGCGCTTGCGGGTTTCGGGCAGGTGTTGGATCAGGCCTCTGGTGCGGAGCTCGCGGAGCTGATGACCCTGGCTGATGAGGTGTCCGCTGGTGCGGGGGCGGCTCGGGTGCAGGTCACCGTGGAGGCGATCACCAGGGGTGAGGTCGCTGAGGCTGGGGTGAACGTGCACGCGTGGGTGCGGGACCACGCGCCGTCGTTGCGTCAGGGTGGCGCGGGGCAGGTCGCGAAGGTCGCCACCGCGGTCACCAAGGGTGGGCGGACGTGGAACCCCACCGGTGCCGGCCCGGACCCGGAGTCGCCGACCGGGATCATCTGGGACGGGGTGCGGGACGGATCTGTGTCTGCGGGGTTGGCGTGCGCGGCTCTGGGTGAGGTCGACCGGTTGGTGCCGTTGCTGCGGGTGGAGGCGGTGCCGACGGTGACCCGGGCCCTGCTCGAGCTCGGGGTGCAGTGGGGTGTCCCGGTGCTGCGCCGCCTCCGCCCACGACTCCT
>JBDSNZ010000321.1:0-17990 GCA_039915055.1 Ornithinibacter sp. | reverse complement strand
GAAGCGGACCTTCTCGACCGCGAGGTCGGTCACGCCGACGGCGGCGAAGAAGGGGGTGGTGTCGACGGTCTTCTTGAGGTCCTCGATGACGGACATGTGGTGCTCCTTCGGGTGATGGGTGATCAGGTGTGGGGTCGGCGTCATTGCCGTGGGTCGTCCTCGACGTAGGACTCGTAGATGTCGAGGAGCGTCTTCTTCTGCCGGGCGGTGAGGGCGGCGTCGCTCGCGATGGCGCGTCGGACGTCGGTGGCTGCCGCGGGCGGGGCCACTGCTTCGTCGAGGATTCCGGCCTTGACGTAGAGCGACTCCGCGGAGACCTCCAGACCCTTCGCCAGCTGCTGGAGGATCTCGGCGCTGGGACGCTTGAGACCTCGCTCGATCTGGGAGAGGTAGGGGTTGGAGACCCCGGCGAGCTCGGACAGCTGACGCAGGGAGAGCCTGGCGGACTGACGCTGCTCGCGCAGGTAGTCACCGAGGCTGCTGCCAAGGTCGTTCAGCGGGTTCGGGCTCATGACTCAAGTATGCTTGCTCTAGTTAGCAAAATGCAAACTGGAGCAAGCGTGAGGGTGGTCACACGCGCTGGGTCGCCGCCCATCACCCTCCCCGAAGGCCCCTGCCAGGGACCGTCGGGAAGGAAGGCCCGAGGCGGCGGAAGTCGAGAGAGCCTCAGGCTGCGGCGGTCTCTCGGTGACGCAGCGAGATGTCGCCGCACGCCTCGCAGGTCTCTCGGGGAACCAGCCCCAGACGCATCAGGACACCGAAGGCCCAGCAGCCTGCGCACCATCCCAGGCTCGCCTCCAGTGTCGCGAAGAGGAGGAGCACGCCGAGGAGCGCCGACGTGAGCACCTCAGCACCGAGACCCAGGGCGATCGCGGCCGCCGACGTCAGGACGAAGCCGATCGCCTGGGCGAACCGCTTGGGCGGTCCCGGCACCATCCGCGGCTCCCCGAGCCGCGGGGCAAGCACCTTCGTGGCGAGCTGGCCCAAGGGGCTGAACCTGGGGCCGGAGGCGACTCGCAGTGCGAATCCGAGCGCCAGCACCATGGCGAGCCACAGCCAGCCGGTGACCAGCGCGAGGCCCGCGATCAGGGCGACACCCGAGGCCACGACCCGAGCGGCCTTGTCGTTGACGATGGCCGGGAACTCAAAAGCGTTTCGCACAGATACCATAACTAGAAATTATGTATCGTGCTGCCCACCCCTCGCCCCGCGGTCCGCGCCTCGGGACGGGCATCCACCCCCGCGCCGGGGGCGAGACGTCACCGCTTCCGGCGGTCCTTGACGCCGAGCAGGCCACGAGCCTGCTCCGGCGTCATCGCCGGCCGCTGCATCGTGCTCGCGAGCTCCACGGCCCGTCGCACCAGCTCGTCGTTGTGCTTCACCACGTGACCCCGGGCAAACACCACGTTGTCCTCCATCCCGACCCTGAGGTGGCCTCCCGCGGACAGCGTCGCAGCCATGATCGGGAGGTGTCCGCGACCGATCCCCGTCGCGGACCACGAGGTCACCTCCTCAGGCAGCATCGCAACCCCGGCCATCAGCGCTGCGGTCGTCGCCGGCATCCCTCCAGGCACCCCGGTGACGAAGTCGACGTGCACCCGTCCCCCGAACGGCAGGCCGTGCGTGTCCAGCAGTCGGCGCAGGGCGTGCACGTGACCGAGGTCGAACAGCTCGAACTCGGGCACCACCTCGCGCTCCTGCGCCTGCACGTAGAGGTCACTCATGAACGGCCAGGGGTTGAGGAAGACGTCGTCGCCGAAGTTGGTGGTCCCGCAGGTCAGTGAACACGAGTCGGGCTCGGCGTCGAGCACGGTCAGCCTGGCCTCGAGCGGGTCGTGCACCGAGCCGCCCGTCGACAGCTGCACGATGAGGTCGGTCGAGGAGCGCACCGCGTCCACCGTGGCGCGAAGCAGACCGGCATCCAGGGTGGGCGCGTGCTCGGCGTCGCGGATGTGGAGGTGGATCAGGGAGGCCCCGGCGGCCTCGCACCGCTGAGCGGTCTCGACGACCTCATCGAGGGTGGTCGGCAGCTGCGGGAGGTCGGTCTTGGTGTGCTCGGCACCGGTCGGAGCGACGGTGACCAGCGTGCCGGACGCGGTCGGGGAGGTGGGGGCCATGCACCCATCATGGCAGCCAGAACCCACCGGGCAGACGCAGGATCTGCGGTGCTCAGCCCCTCACGACGACGGTCTGGGCCCCAGCGATCTCGCCGGCGAGAAGATCCACGTCTTCGGGCGCATTCCGCTTGATGACCGCCAACGCGACGGGGCCGTCCTCGAAGTGCCGGGCCACGCTCGTGATCCTCCCGACCTCCTTGCCCTGCGCGGTGAGTGTCGCACCGCGCTCGGGGAGCACGTGACCGGAGCCGTCGAGGTGCAGGAAGGCCAGCCGGCGCGGGGGCCGACCGAGGTTGTGCACCCGGGCGATGGTCTCCTGACCCCGGTAGCACCCCTTGTGCAGGTGCACCGCGGTGCGCAGCCAGTCCACCTCGTGCGCGATGGTGCGGTGGTCGGTCTCGAAGCCCACCCTCGGTCGCCAGGCGGACACCCGCAGCGCCTCGGCCGCCCAGGTGCCGGCCAGCGGCCGGTCCCCCACCGCGGCCTCGAGGTCGGCGCGCGGCACGATCAGCTCGCGCCACGCCCGTCCGGCACCCGGGTGGCCCTCCACCGGTCCGTATGCCGCGGTGTCACCCACGAGCCCCGGCCACGGGTCGACCCAGGCCACCGGCTCACCCTCGACGGACTCCACCCCGATCGGCTCACCGAGCACGGCGTAGGCGTCGGTGACGTCCGCGATCTCCACCCGGAGCATGAAGCGCATCGACTCCAGCCAGCCAACCAGGGCCTCAGCGGACCCGGGCTCGAGCGACAACCAGGTGCGCTCCCCGTCGTCGACGAGGTGCAGGGCGTGCTCGACGTGCCCCTTCGGGGAGAGCACGAGGGTCTCGCGGGACGCTCGGGGCGTGAGCCCGGTGAGCTGCTGGGTCGTCATCGAGTGCAGCCACGAGAGCCGATCGGGCCCCGACACGGTCACGACCGACCGGTGCGAGAGGTCGACCACGGCCAGGCCCTCAGCGAGCAGCCGCTGCTCGCGCACCGGGTCCCCGTAGTGCGCGGCAACCCCGGAGTCGACCCCGTCGCCGGAGACGGCCCCGTGGCGTGCCAGCAGGGGTGATGCGGTGGTCGTCGTGCTCATGTCTTCTCCCGACAGGTGCTGCAGAGTCCGTGGATCGCGGCGTGGGACACGTCGCAGGAAAAACCGAGCGACTCATCGAGCCGCGTGACGAGCTCGTCCGCGCAGGCCAGCGGCGCCTGCCCGACCCAACCGCAGCCGCGGCAGACGACGTGCAGGTGCGTCGCGTGCTCGGACAGGTGGTAGCTGGGGGTCCGGTGGTCCACGTGCGTGTGCCCCACCAGGCCGAGCTCCTGGAGGGCATCGAGGGAGCGATAGACCGTCGAGGCAGGCACGGCTCCCCCACCGTCGGCCGCCACCGACTCCACGATCTCCTCCGGAGTGGCGTGACCCAACGCGCCCACCGCCTCGAGCACGCGCTCGCGCTGGCTCGTGAGGCGTTTGCCCCTCGCCCGCAGCCGCTCGCCGAGATCACTCACTCCTCCAATGTATGCCGGTGGCTCCCGGCATCCGACTCCCGGACCTACACTTGCCCAGTGCAACAGCAGGGACTGGACTCACTCGACGAGCTCGAGCAGCGGGACGACACGCGCCCCGACGGCCGCAAGGAACAGCGCAGCCGCGGGCGGAAAGCCTTCGGTGTGCTCGTGGCGCTGGTCCTGGTCCTGGTCCTGGTCGTTGCCGGGGCGTTGGGCTTCCTCTTCTACAAGCTCAACTCCAACATCACCCAGGAGGACCTCCTCCCGGCGGATCGCTCTCCGATCACGGCACCTGACGGCAGCACGGTCCCAGAAACCGGTGTCGGCACCAACTTCCTGATCATCGGTTCCGACACCCGCCCCGGCGATGCCGGACGTTCGGACGTCATCGTGCTCGTGCACCTCCCGCAGAACGGCGCCAAGGTCCAGCTCATCCACTTCCCGCGCGACCTCTACGTCGACATCCCGGGGCGAGGCAAGGACAAGATCAACGCCGCCTACGCCTACGGCCGCGAGCCGCTGCTCGTGGAGACGATGGAGACCCTGCTCAAGATCCGGATCAACCACGTCGCGCGGACCGACTTCGAAGGCTTCCAGAAGATGACCGATGCGGTCGGGGGGGTCCGGGTCTATGCGGAAGAGGCCGGCAGCAGCAACGGCGTCGTGGTGAAGAAGGGCTTCAACGACTTCAACGGCGAGGAGGCCCTGAAGTTCGTGCGGGAGCGCTATGCCCTCAGCGAGGGCGACATCTCCCGAGGCAAGCGTCAGCTCGCGTTCATCAAGGCGCTGATGCTCAAGGCCACCAGCCCGGAGTCGATCAAGAACCCCATCACCATCGCGAAGTTCGCCAACGCCGCCACCGACAACCTCGTCGTCGACCAGGACCTGAGCATCGGGGCGATGAAGGACTACGCCTTCTCGCTCAAGGGGGTGCGCGGGGACGACGTCGTCTTCGCCACCGCGCCGTTCAGTGGTTTCGGCACGGCGCCCAACGGGGGCTCGATCGACGTCGTCGACCAGGCCGGGATGGACCGGCTCGGCGAGGCGCTGCGTACTGACACGATGGACACCTACGACGACACGTTCGTCACTCCCTGACCCGAGGTCACGCCGCGCCGGCCACCACGCGGCCCAGTGCGCGCGGGGTCACGTCACTCGACGCGCCTGAGCTCCGCCGAGACGTGGGACTGCAACGGTTGGCCGACCGCGGCCATGTCCATCACCCACATCAGGTTGCTCTTGACGTAGCCATACATGCGGTGCCCCGCGGTGTACTCCTTCGCGTGGGGGCTGCGCATCACCCCGTCGGTGCGCAGCTCGACCCGCGCCGGCTCGGCGTGCCCGGCATACATCTCCACGAACCCGGTCGGGTGGGTCAGCAGGAGCTCCACGTTGGTGCCGTCCGCCGAGGCCTCGACCGGCCGCCACACGCCGAGCTCGGTCGCCAGCGGGCGCACCTTGGTGCCGTCCTCGTCCAGGAGCCAGGTGTGGGACTGCCACTCCAGGAACGGGCGGCCGTCGTGGGAGCAGATGATCTCCTGGCCGAAGTTGGCAGACTCCATCGTGGGATAGCCGACGACGCCTGCCCCCTCCCAGCGTCCGACGAGCCAGGCGAGGGGCGCCAGCGCCTCGTTGAGTGTGGTGTCGAGGGTGAAGACCATACGCTGCAGTCTATGGACTCCCGTGCCACGCGCCTCGTCGTCAAGGTCACCTCCGGCACCGAGGCCCTCGAACGCCTCAACCAGGGGTTCACGGTCGCCGCGACGGCGCTCGCCTCCGGGCTCGAGGTCAGCCTCTGGCTCACGGGCGACGCGACCTGGATGGCCGTGCCCGGCAGGGCCGCCGAGGTGGACCTGCCGGATGCCGTGCCGCTGGCCGAGCTGCTCGACGCCCTCCTGGCCGACGGTCGCGTCACCGTGTGCGGGCAGTGCGCGAGCCGGCGGGGGATCCAGGAGAGCGACCTGGTCGCCGGGGTGCTGGTGCGCGGTTCCGCGGCCTTCGTCGAGGAGGTCGTCGCGCCGAGCTCGCGGGCGCTCGTCTACTGACCTCGCTCCGCTTCGGTCCTGCTGGCGCAGGTGCCGTCAGCCGACGATGGCGAGCGCGAGGACGTAGCCGATCACGCCGGGCACGAGCAGCCCCGCCGCCGCACTGGCGAGCTGACCCCTGATCGAGGTGATCGCCGGCAGCACCGAGACCACCCGCCGCAACGAGTGTGAGACGGCCGCGCACAGCAGGCCCACGAGTGCTGCAGAGCCGGCTCCCGGGGAACCGACCACGGCGGCTGCGGCGATCGCCGCACCACCGCCGAGCATCATCGCGAGCGGCAGGGACCACGCCCGCAGCCGGGGAAAGCCCACCGCCAGGTCGCCCAGGGAGGCCACCCCGATCGAGACGAATGCCACCACGGCCAGCTCGGTCCCCCGCGAGGTCCGGGACAGCGGCATCCAGGCCACCCCCATGGTCACGACGGCGACCGCCAGCGAGGTCGACCCGAGTGAGTCGGTGAGCCGGGGCCGTCCGTCACGGCGCACGATCTGGTGGCCGAACATCACCGCGAGGGTGAGGACGAGGGCGACCGGCACGTAGCGCAAATAGGGTTCCTCGGTGGTCGCTGCGGCCGCCGCCGGCACGAAGAGCGCGGCGATGCCGATCGAGAGGGATGACCCGAAACGGCTGGAGGAGCCCGTCAGGGTGGGCCACCCCCACGCGATGACAAGACCGGCCCAGGCGAGGCCTGCGGCCAGCAGCACGGGGTCCGCGAGCACACCGAGCACGAGGAGCGCGGCGAAGATGATGCTGGCCGCCGATGTGACCGGACGCAGGACGGTCGCCAGAGGCGGGAGCAGCGGTTCCCGCAGGGCCACCTGGAGGCGGGCGCGACGCTGGGCCCGGGTCTCCAGCCCTGACCCGGTCGACGCATCCGGCCCCGTCTCCGGGGTCACCTCCGTCGGCTGCTCGTCCACGCGCGGCATCCTTCCATCATCCGCCGGCAAAGGGGGGCAGGACCTCCACCGCGACGCCCTCGGGAAGGGCCACGTCGGCGGTGCTGGCCCGCCCGTCAACGAGGATCGAGCACACGGGCAGCACCGACGCCAGGTCGGGGTGGCGCGCGGTGAGCAGGGCCAGGAGGTCCCCCACGGTCGCCGGGCCGATGACGGCCTCCTCGTCCAGGCCTGCAGCCGCCCGAGCACCCGCCCAGTAGCGGACCCGGATGGACGGGGACGTCTCGACCACGCGCAACTCCTGCTGGGCCACGTTCACGACCGCCTATCCTGAGGGGCAATGGCCCGACTGTTGCTGTTGACGAACACCTTGGCTCCGAGCGCCGAGGTCCTTCCGGCGCTCGGACTCCTGAGCCACCATGTTCGCATCCTGCCTGCCGAGGCCTCCGCCCTGGTCGACGCGCCCCCGTGCGACGTCGTCGTCGTCGATGCCCGCCGCGAGCTGGCAACGGCCAAGTCGCTGTGCCGGATGATCCGCACCACCGGCACGTCGGCACCCCTCGTCGTCGTGGTGACCGAGGGCGGACTTGCCGGCCTCACCAGCGAGTGGGGGATCGACGACGTCCTCCTGGAGGGCGCCGGCCCCGCCGAGGTCGAGGCCCGGTTGCGACTGCTGATGGGCCGCAGCGCCGCGTCCGCACCTGATGAGAGCGGGCCGATCACCACCGGGTCCCTGGTCATCGACGAGGCCCTGTACTCGGTGCGTCTGCGGGGGCGGGTCCTGGACCTCACCTACAAGGAGTTCGAGCTGCTCAAGCACCTCGCACAGCATCCCGGCCGGGTCTTCACCCGCTCCCAGCTGCTCCAGGAAGTGTGGGGCTATGACTACTTCGGGGGCACCCGCACGGTCGACGTGCACGTCCGGAGGCTGCGCGCCAAGCTGGGCACCGACTACGAGGTGCTGATCGGCACCGTCCGCAATGTCGGCTACCGCTTCGTGCCCGAGACCGCCGAGACGGCCGAGACGGCCGAGACGGCCGAGACGGCCGAGACGGCCGAGACCGAGGTCACCTCGTGAGCACACTCCGTCTGCAGACCTCGACCCTCCTGGCGGGGCCCCTCGCGCTCGAGGTCCTCGAGCTGGCCCGCCGCGCCGCCGAGGCCGATGGGGTCGACGCGATATCGGAGTCCTTCAGGCTCGCGCTCCGCACCCCACGCCCCGGTGTCACGCACGTCCGCGCGGATGCCGGTGGGCCGCGCCCCATCGGGTATGCCGCTCGCGACGCAGCCGGGTCGGCAGAGCTCGTGGTGGACCCGGCATCGCGCCGCGAGGGAGTGGGCCGCGCCCTCCTGCGCGCGCTGCTCGAGGGTGGGGCCAGCGGCGTGTGGGCCCACGGGGACCTGCCGGCGGCTCAGTCGCTGGCAGCCGCCGAAGAGCTGGTCCCGACGCGCAAGCTCCACGTGATGTCGCGACTACTCAGTGAGAGCGATGCCACGAACCCCGTTCTACCAGAAGGTTTCTCGGTTCGTTCCTTCGAGGTCGGGGGCGACGAGCGCGCTTGGCTGCAGATCAACGCGCTGGCGTTCGCGTCCCACCCTGAGCAGGGGGCGATCACCCTCGAGGACCTGCAGGAGCGCATGACCCAGGAGTGGTTCGACCCCTCAGGCTTCTTCCTCCTGGAGGACACGAGCCGCACCGATGTCGACGGAGGGCACCCGCTGGCGGCGTTCCACTGGACCAAGCGGGAACCGGGCTCGAACGCGGGCGAGGTGTACGTCGTCGGCGTGCACCCGGCATACCAAGGCCGTGGCCTTGCGGGCCCGGTCACGGCACTGGGCACCGCACACCTCGCCCGGCAGGGCGTGGAGCGCGTCGACCTCTACGTCGAGGGCGACAACGCTCGCGCCCTCGCGACATACCGCCGCGCCGGCTTCGAGGACACCGCGATCCACGTCGTCTACGGACGATCCCCCAGGTCGTAGAGTGGCCCGGTCCACGACGAGGGAGAGCACGTGACCCAGATGCGCCCGGAGGGTTCCGAGGCCGACCCGGAAGGCGCCGCGCCCCCGGTCGACAACGTCGCTCGCAACGGCGCCATCATGGCGATCGGCACGTTCGGCTCCCGCATCCTGGGGTTCATCCGCACGGCGATGCTCACGGCGGTCGTCGCCGGTATCGCCCTGGACTCCTTCACGATCGCGAACTCCCTTCCCACCCAGCTCTACGTCCTCATCAACGGCGGGCTGATCTCGGCCCTGCTCATCCCGCAGCTGACGAAGGCGATGCTGCGCAAGGACGGCGGCCAGGACTTCAGCGACCGTCTGATCACCTTGTGCCTCCTCGTGCTGGGCGCCACAACGCTGCTCGCCCTCGCGGGGACCCCTTGGATCATCGGCGCCCTGACCAAGTCGGATGCGAGCACGGACTTCGTCTCCTTCACGACGACGATGGCCTACCTCTGCGTTCCGCAGCTTTTCTTCTACGGGCTCTACTCCGTGCTCGGCCAGGTGCTCAACGCCCGCGGCAACTTCCTCGCATACGCGTGGGCGCCGGCCTGGGCCAACATCATCCAGATCGCAGGGCTCGGCTGGTTCCTCTGGCAATGGACCAAGCAGGACACGGTGTCGAACTGGACCACCGAGATGATCGTGGTGCTCGGCGTCAGCACCACTCTCGGCATCGCCATCCAGGGGCTCTCGCTGGTGTGGCCGCTGTGGAAGTCCGGGTTCCGTTTCCGGCCGCGGTTCGGCTGGCGTGGCCACGGCTTCGGGGAGATGTCGCGGATGACGGGGTGGACCGTCGCGGCGCTGGTCATCTCCCAGTTCTACGGTTTCGTCAGCACCAGGGTGATGTCCCCCGGCGACGGACCGGAGTCCGCCATCGCCGGCAACGGCACCCAGGCCCTGGCGTACAGCCTCTACGTCCTCCCCCACTCGATCATCACCACCTCCATCGTCACCGCACTCTTCCCGGCGATGTCCCGCGCCCACGAGCGGGGCGACCTGTTGACGTTGCGGCGGCGGCTGCGCAGCGGGATGACCAGCCCGGCGGTGCTGTTGCTCCCCACCACGGCCGGGTTCATCGCGCTCGGTCGACCCATGGCCAACACCCTCTTCCCCGGGAGCCGCTACGACCCCGCCAGGGGCATCGACGATCCCGGCAACATCGCACTCGTGCTCGCCATCATGTCGGTGGGCCTGTTGCCGTTCGGGATCACCGCGCTCAAGCAGCGCTACTGCTTCGCCCGCGGCGACGGCTGGATGAACTTCTGGCTCGTCGCGCTGATGACCTCCATCAACCTGGCCGGAGCCGCTGTCGCGCTCTGGGCCGTGCCGGTCGAATACACCGTCGCCACGGTCGCCGCCGCCGCCACGATCGCCAACATCGTCTCGGCCGCGGCGTTCCTGCACGTCGCGGGGCGCCAGCTCGGCGGGCTGGGGCTGGGCAGCGTGATCCGCCTGTGGATCCGCCTCACCGTGGCGTCCGCCGTCGCCGGCCTCGCCGGCTGGGCTGTCGCGTCCCTGGTGTCCGACCCCGCGAGCGGGTGGCTCGTGCAGGCCCTCGCGCTGGCGTGCGGTGGAGGCGTGCTGGGTGTGGTCTTCCTCGCCGTGGCCAAGCTCCTGCGGATCCGCGAGGTCGACGACATGCTCGCGCCGGTCCTGCGACGCCTCCCGATCTGACCCACCCCCTCGACTCATTGCCCGGCACCCACCGGATCCGACCGACTCTCGGCGCTTCTGGGTGGCCCTGGAGCAATATGTCGAGCCGGTCAGCGGGGCGGGTCGGAGCCGACAGGCCCCCCGCCGGCGTGGAACGCGGCATCCGGGTCGTAGTAGCGGTGGAACTTGCGGTCATAGCTGACTCCCGCTGCGAGGATCCTGGCCCAGCGTCGCGGGTCCCGCTCGACCTTGTAGTGCAGCGGGTTGCGAAGACCGCCTGCCTTGATGACCCGGCGAACCTGCGCCCACAACTCCGGATGCCGGGCCAGCGCCCACCTGATCGTGCGGACGGGGACGACGGAGTAGACGGTCTCGGTGTCGGCCTCGAGGAGGTCGAACTCCTCGGGCAGGTTGTCATGGATGTATTCGTCGACGTACCAGGTGACCGGGTTGAACCCCGTCCCGGTGACGTAGTAGTTGGAGCGCCCCAGCCGCGGGTTGAGCTCGAAGAACTTCGACTGGCCGTCGCGCGGGTCGTACTTCAGGTCGAAGTTGGCGTAACCGACCCACCTGAGCTCGGTCAACAGGCGCGCGGCCTCGTCGACGATCGCGCGGTCCCGGCCGGTGAGGATCGCGGCCGGCACACCGAGCAGGCCCGGCGCGTGCTCCTCGATGAGCGTGCGGCCATAGGAGGCGAACCGCACGCGTGACTGCCTGTCGCAGTAGCACGTCAGGATTCGCATGCCGGTGTCGTCGCCGGGGATCTTGTCCTGGAGCACGAGCTTGGCGCGATAGCCCGACGCGTGGATGCGCTCGAGGAGATCGCGCAGCTCGGTCACGGAAGACACCTCGTGCACCTTGGCCTGACCCTCGAAGCTGACTGCGTTCCACGCTGCCGGTGCCGTCGGCTTGAGGATCATCGGGTATCCCACCTCGGGGAGACCCTCGGCGTGGGCCGCGTGGTCCATGTCGATGATGACGGTCGCCGGGATCGTCACTCCCGCCTTGCGCGCGACCTCTGCGAACGTGTGCTTGCGGGTCGCGATCGCCAGCGGGCCCGCGCCGACGTAGGGCACCCGGAACGTGTCGTCGAGCGTGTGACGCATCGCGTCGATGACGTCGACGAGCGCGTCCGACGTGGCGAGCAGGATCTTCGGGGCCGGCAGGTCCGCGAAGGGCTGGCCCTGAAGAGTCGCCGCCAGCACGTCGGGGTCGTGCGCGTCCGGGCAGTGGACGACCTCGAGGATCGCTGAGTTCTCGACGACCCACGACGTCGCGCCGGTGACGACGAGCGACCGCACACCGTAGGCCTCGTGGAACGCCCGCACCAGGGAGTAGCCACCCACGTGCGCGCCGACGATCACCGGCACGAACGGCTGGTCCGCGATGGACTCGTAGCGCTTCCCGGTCACGAGAGCCCGCCCCTCAACGGCGCTTGTAGACGCGGACGAGGAGGTCGATGAGCCGACCCGCGAGCGGGCGGAGCTGCGTGGTGAACTCACCGGCATACTCACGTCGTTCGGGGTTCCACTGGCGCTTGAACTCCTCGAGGCCCTCGGACGCGTCGATGCCGCCGAAGTCGAAGGACGTGACACCCCTGGCGGCCGCCGACTGCATGAGTCGCCAGACCATGAGGTAGTTGGGGCGCAGGTTGCGGTGCTCGTCCGACGACGCGGCATACAGGTAGCTTCCGCGCGAGCCGCACGTGGCGAAGACGGACCCGGCGAGGTACTGACCGTCGGGGTGCGCCTCCTTCGCGGCGGCCAACGACTCGATCAGGCCCTCGTTCTTGGCGATGCTCGCCTCGAGGCCCTCGATCTGGCGGTCGGTCTTCTCCGATGGGTACTTCTCGCGCTTGGCCCGGGCCTTGTCGAGCTGCCCGCGGGAGTCCTCGATCGATGCCCGGGCCGCGTCGAGGGCAGCGCCGTGGTCGAGCTTGACGAGTGACACGACGATGTCATCGGTCGGCGAGAGGACGTCATGGAGCGTGGTGAAGTACTCCATGCTGCGGATCCCGAACCCGTCGCGCTCGCCCGTCACCTTCATGAGCTCATAGAACGCCGGTATGCCGTCGCGGCCTGCCGACTCATACTTCAGGCCCGACTTCTCGGCCTTGCGAATCGACTGGCGGGTGCCCTGCGACAAGCTCTGGTGCAACGACTCGACGTCGGAGATGTCGGTGACCATCCGCAGCGCCGGCTGAGCCAGCACCTTGGCGGCGTCCTCGCCGGGGTCGGTGCGGGTGAAACCACGCGACTCCAGCGCCGGCCGGATGTGCGGGTCGTCGATCCGCACGGCCGGGTCGATGCGCAGCAGGACCCCTCTGTTCTCCTTCGAGACCCGGGCCACCTCTGCGAGCAGCGCATCGACGCTCTCGTCGTCGGACCAGTCGACGACGAACCCCCGAGGGCAGTAGGCGAGGGCCATCGGAAGCACGGGGGTTCGCCGGAACAGGATCAACGCGACCCCGGTGATCTCGCGCCCCTGCGCCAGGGTGCGACCGACTGCGACGGTGCGCCAGGTCCAGCCGGTGTGCTCCTTCTCCTTGCCCCACGGTGTCGTCTGCATGAGGTGCCCGACGGGGTGGTCTCGGACGAAGTCGTCATGCTCGCGATCGGTGAGATGAAGGGCGGCCAGTGCCACAAAGCTCCTTGGTCCGAGGTGGTCTCAGGTCGCTGCGAGTATATCGGCCCGCCTCTTCGAGCCCGGCTGGCCGAACGGTCGGCCGGACTAGACTGAGCAGGTGCGCAACGAACCGGTCGGCATCCTCGGTGGGCTCGGGCCGATGGCGACCGTCTACTTCATGAGTCGCGTCCTCGCGCTGACCGACGCGTCCCGCGACCAGGACCACGTCGACATGCTCGTGTGGAACCACGCCAGCATCCCGGACCGCACGGCATACCTCGTGGGGGACTCCGATGAGAGCCCGGGCCCGGTGATGGCGGAGGACGCCCGCCAGCTCGAGCGCTCCGGTGCGAAGTTCATCGCGCTGCCCTGCAACACGGCACGGGCGTTCTACGACGAGATCCAGGCGGCCGTCGAGATCCCGGTCATCGACCTCGTCGCCGAGACGGTCGCTGCCGCTCGCGTGGCGGTTCCCGGCCTGAGGACCGTGGGCATCCTCGCGACGGACGGGACGCTGCTCGCCCAGACCTACCATCGCGCTGCCGAGGCCGCGGGCCTGAGGGCGCTCGCCCCGGACGACGTGACCCAGAAGGACGTCATGTCGATGATCTACGACGGGGTCAAGGCCGGCGTGCCCGTGGGCCGCGACCGCTTCGATGCAGCCATCGCGCACCTTCGCGCCAAGGGGGCGCAGGCCGTCCTGCTCGCGTGCACCGAGCTGTCCGTCCTGCGATCCGACCTCGCGATCGAGGACCCTGACGTCATCGACTCCCTCGACGTCCTTGCCTCGCGCACGGTCAGCCTCGCCGGTGCGCGACTGCGCGGACCCAGGCCTCCTTCTCCCGTTCACGAGCAGATGCCACGATGAACCCCATGACGACGTCGACGAGCCCGGACACCACCATCGATGGTGACGGGGCGTCCCCCGCGACCGACCACGCGGGCGAGCCGGCACCCGATGCCCCCACCGAGACCGGGATCGTCAGCGAGGTGTCCATCGTGAGCGCGTCGGCGAGCGAGACGCGCTCCCAGCCGGCGCGCGCCTCCAACGGCCGGTTCGCGCGGTCCGCAGGCACGTCGAGCGCCGAGCCCGAGGAGGAGGGACTCCCCGAGGAGCGCTTCCTGGACCGGGAGATCTCCTGGCTCCAGTTCAACGAACGCGTCCTCCAGCTCGCCGGCGACGAGAACGTCCCACTCCTGGAGCGCGCCCGCTACCTCGCGATCTTCGCCTCCAACCTCGACGAGTTCTTCATGGTCCGCGTCGCGGGGCTCAAGCGGCGCATCGCGACCGGCATCGCGGTGCGCTCCGCCTCGGGCCTGGAGCCGCGCGAGGTGCTGGAGCAGATCTCCCTCGTCGGCCACGAGCTCATGTCGATGCACGCTCGGGTCTACAGCCAGCAGGTCCGTCCCGCGCTGGAGACCGAGGGAATCACGATCGTGCGCTGGGACGAGCTCTCCGATGACGAGCGCTCGACCCTCGCGGGCGTGTTCACCGACCGACTGTTTCCCGTGCTCACCCCGCTGGCGGTCGACCCGGCCCACCCGTTCCCCTACATCTCCGGGTTGTCGCTCAACCTCGCCGTGATCCTCGTCAACCCGCGCACGGGCAAGGAGCACTTCGCCCGCGTCAAGGTGCCGCCGGTGCTGCCCCGGTTGATCCGGGTGGAGACGGGCACGGCGGAGTCACCGCTCGCCGACATGTTCGACACCCGCTTCGTGCCCCTGGAAGACGTCATCTCGGCGCACCTCGACCAGCTCTTCCCGGGCATGGAGGTGCGCGAGCACTTCACCTTCAGGGTCACCCGCAACGAGGACCTGGAGGTCGAGGAGGACGACAACGAGAACCTCCTCACCGCCCTGGAGCGTGAGCTGACCCGTCGCCGGTTCGGGCCGCCGGTCCGGCTCGAGGTCGAGGAGGCGATCGACGACCACGTCCTGGACCTGATCGTCCGCGAGCTGGGGGTCGCCTCATCCGAGGTCTACCGCCTGCCAGCCCCGCTCGACCTGCGCGCCCTCAACCTGATCGCCGACCTCGAGCGCTCGCAGCTGCACTTCGAGCCCTTCGTCGCCCGTACCAACGCCGACCTCGCCCCGACGGAGAGCGCGAAGGCGCGTGACATCTTCGCGGCGATCCGCAAGCAGGACGTGCTGCTGCACCACCCCTACGACTCGTTCTCGACGTCGGTGCAGGCGTTCATCGAGCAGGCTGCCGCCGACCCGCGGGTGCTGGCGATCAAGCAGACGCTCTACCGCACCAGTGGAGACAGCCCGATCATCGATGCCCTGATCGACGCGGCCGAGGCCGGCAAGCAGGTGCTCGCCGTCGTCGAGATCAAGGCCCGCTTCGATGAGGAGAACAACATCTCCTGGGCTCGCAAGCTCGAGCACTCCGGGGTGCACGTCGTCTACGGCATCGTCGGGCTCAAGACCCACGCCAAGCTGTGCCTCGTCGTCCGCCAGGAGGCCGAGGGGCTGCGCCGCTACTGCCACGTCGGCACCGGAAACTACAACCCCAAGACGGCCCGCCTCTACGAGGACTACGGGCTGCTCACCGACGACGAGCAGGTCGGCGGCGACCTCTCCCGCCTGTTCAACCAGCTGTCCGGCATCGCGCCGCGCAGCAAGTTCAAGCGCCTGCTCGTCGCGCCTCGGTCGGTGCGCTCGGGGCTGATCGAGCTGATCGACGCGGAGATCGAGAACGAGAGGGAGCGCCCGGGCTCGGGCTGGATCTCGTGGAAGGTCAACTCGATCGTCGACGAGCAGCTCATCGATGCGCTCTACCGCGCGTCCCAGGCGGGCGTGCGGGTTCAGCTGTGGGTGCGCGGCATCTGCTCGCTGCGACCCGGGGTTCCCGGCTTCTCGAAGACCATCGAGGTGCGCTCCGTCCTCGGCCGCTTCCTGGAGCACTCCCGCGTCTTCGTCTTCGGTGGTGGCGGCGAGCCGGTCGTCTACATCGGCAGCGCCGACATGATGCACCGCAACCTCGACCGCCGGGTCGAGGCCCTGGTCCGGATCGTCGACGAGCGCCACGTGGCCGACCTGGTCTCGCTGATGGAGCGCGGCCGCAGCGACGACTATGCGCACTGGAAGCTGCTCGGCGACGGGCGGTGGCAGCGTCGGCACCTGGATGCTGACGGCGCTCCGCGCGCCGACCTGCAGAGCGCGCTGATCGAGATGCACGCGAAGCGGCGCCGCAAGGCGCGGCGGCGCTGACCGGCTCGCCTCATGAGGATCCCCGCTGCCGGGACCGTGCCGTGGCGCCTGCGTGAGGACGGTGGCCTCGAGGTGGCGATCGTGCACCGGCCACGCTACGACGACTGGGCCTGGGCGAAGGGAAAGCTCGACCCGGGTGAGGAGTGGGCGGTCGCCGCGGTCCGTGAGACCCAGGAGGAGACGGGGCTCGACGTCCGCCTGGGTCCTGTCCTGCCCGACGCGCGCTACACCCTCCTGGGGAAGGACGGCACCCCCGACGAGAAGGTGGTGCGCTACTGGTCGGCGCAGGTCATCGGCGGCAGCGGCGCCCTCGTCAACGAGATCGACGAGGTGGCCTGGCTCGACGTGCAGGGCGCCCACGAGCGCCTCAGCTACGCCCGGGACCAGGAACAGCTCCTGGCTGTGGTGCGCCTGCTCCAGGCCGACCGACTCGACACCTGGCCGCTCGCCCTGGTGCGGCACGCCCACGCCGTCTCCCGGTCGGCGTGGCGTGGTCACGACGACACCATGCGGCCGCTCGACGACGCGGGCACGACCCGGGCCGCCGACATCGCACCCGTGCTCGCGGCATACGGCGTCACCCGGTTGGTGAGCTCGCCGTCATCTCGGTGCACCGCAACCCTTGCGCCGTACGAGGCGGCGAGCGGCCACCGGCTGCGAACTCGTCCCGGCCTGTCCGAAGAGGGGTTCTCCGAGCGTCCCGACCGAGCTCCTCAGCACCTCCACCGGCTGTTCGAGCGGGGCACACCTGCGGCCCTGTGCACCCACGGGCCCGTGCTGCCCACCCTGCTCGACCTGCTCGAGACGCACCTGGACCTCGACTCCGAGGGCGCGCTCGAGGTCATCGAGGCGTTCGCGGAGGCCCGTGACGACAAGCTCATCAAGGGCGAGGTGCTGCTGTGCCACGTCAGCGGGCGCGGTGAGCACGCGCGCGTCGTCGCCGTGGAACGCCACCTGCCCTGAGCCGCAGGCCCGCTCGGACGGGCCAGCACCACTGAGCGTGCGGACAGGAAATGTCCGGATGCCGTTCACGAGCCGTTCACCCGGCACGGGCCGCCGCGTCACCCGGCATCCCTAACGTCCCCCCTGTCGGACATCGAGGTCCGCTCCCATCTCCCCTGTACTCCGAGAGGTACACACGTGAAGACTCAGCGTTTCGGCCACATGGCGACGCTCGCACTGGTCGGTTCGATCGCCCTCGCCGGGTGTGGCTCCGATAACAACGCGAGCACCGACAGTGGCTCCAGCTCAAGCGCGTCGGCAGCGTCCGGCGACTGCTTCGAGGGCACCGTGAACGCCGAGGGCTCCTCGGCCCAGAAGAACGCCTTCGAGGAGGCGGCAGCCACCTTCAACGAGAAGTGCCCCGGCGCGACCGTGAACTACAACCCGACGGGCTCAGGCGCCGGCATCAAGGCGTTCATCGCCGGCCAGGTGGACTTCGCCGGTTCCGACTCGGCGTTGAAGACCGTGGCGAAGGACGGTGTCATCGAGGCGGACGCCGCCGCGACGACCTGCGGCTCGCCGGCATGGAACCTCCCCATGGTCACCGGCCCGATCGCCATCGCCTACAACGTCGCCGGCGTCGACGACCTCATCATGACCCCCGCGGTCGCAGCCGACATCTTCAGCGGCAGGACCACGACGTGGAACGACCCCGCGATCGCCGCCATCAACCCCGGCGTGACCCTCCCCGCCACCGCGATCAAGGTGTTCTTCCGCTCGGACGAGTCCGGGACGACGGAGAACTTCACGAAGTACCTGAAGGCCGCCGCCCCCGACAGCTGGACCGCCGAGCCCGGCAAGGCCTGGACCGGCAAGGGTGAGGGCAAGGAGAAGTCCTCCGGTGTCTCCGAGGGCGTGAAGTCCACCGACGGTGGCATCACCTACGTCGAGTGGAGCTACGCCAAGGACAACGACCTCGGTGTGGCCAAGGTCGACA
>JBDSNZ010000292.1:0-3462 GCA_039915055.1 Ornithinibacter sp. | reverse complement strand
GGCGGCGCACCACTTCTGTCCCTCACGGGGATCAACAAGAGCTTCGGCGCGGTGCAGGTGCTGCACGGTGTCGACCTCGAGGTCCACGCCGGCGAGGTCACCGCCCTCGTCGGTGACAACGGCGCCGGCAAGAGCACCCTGATCAAGGGCGTCGCCGGTATCTACCCCTTCGACTCCGGCGAGGTCCGGTTCGAGGGCAACGTGGTGAACCTGCACAGCCCCAAGGACGCCAGCGCGCTCGGCATCGAGGTCGTCTACCAGGACCTCGCACTCTGCGACAACCTCGACGTGGTCCACAACATGTTCCTGGGCCGCGAGCTGAAGAAGGGCATCACCCTGGACGAGACGACGATGGAGGACCGAGCCGCCTCGACGCTCGCGGGCCTCTCGGTGCGCACCCTGAAGTCGGTGCGCCAGAACGTCGCCAGCCTCTCCGGTGGTCAGCGCCAGACGGTCGCGATCGCCAAGGCGGTCCTCTGGAACAGCAAGCTCGTCATCCTGGACGAGCCCACGGCCGCCCTGGGCGTCGCGCAGACGGCACAGGTGCTCAGCCTCGTGCGCCGGCTCGCCGACAACGGCCTGGGGGTGCTGCTCATCTCGCACAACCTCAACGACGTCTTCCAGGTCGCCGACCGCATCGCCTGCCTCTACCTCGGGACCATGGCCGCTCAGGTGCGGCCCAGCGAGGTCACCCACGGCCAGGTCGTGGAGTACATCACCGCCGGCAAGGCCACCGGACACACGCCCACCGGCACGGACGACGCACCCAAGGAGCCCCGCGCGTGAGCACTGACACGACCACGACCCAGGCCGACCCACCCACGACAGCTCCCGCTGGCCCCGGAATCGCCCAGGCCTGGAGCGACTACGTGGCGCAGCTTCGGGGAGGCCAGCTCGGCTCGCTCCCGGCGATCCTGGGCCTGGTCGCCCTCGTCGCCCTGTTCACCGCGCTCAAGGGCGACGTCTTCTTCACGGTCTTCAACCTCGCCAACCTGCTCCAGCAGTCGGCCATGGTCATGGTGATCGCGATGGGCCTGGTCTTCGTGTTGCTGCTCGGCGAGATCGACCTCGCCGCCGGTTACACGGCGGGCACCAGTGGGGCGGTGATGGGGGTGACGCTCACCCAGAAGGGCTGGGCGTGGCCGCTGGCCGTGATCGCCTGCATCGTCACCGGCATGCTGGTCGGCACCGTGATGGGCCTCCTCGTCGCGCGCCTGAAGATCCCGAGCTTCGTCGTGACGCTGTCGTTCTTCCTCGCCCTGCAGGGCGCGATGCTGCTCATCATCGGTGACGGCGGCACGATCCCGATCCGCGACGAGACGATCCTGAAGATCCAGAACGGGAACCTCCCGATCTGGGCCGGCTGGGCCCTGATGGTCCTGGTCGTCGGCGGGTATGCCGCGCAGACCTTCCTCGCGCGCCGCGCCCGTATCGCGCGAGGACTCCCCGTGGCCTCGAACGCGGTGTGGTTGCTCAAGCTCGCAGCCCTGGGGGTGCCGGCCATCGTCGCCACGGCGCTGCTCAACGGCGAGCGCAGCCTGCGGCCCGCGATCATCTCGATCAGGGGCGTGCCGATCATCGTCCCGGTCATCGCGGTCCTGCTCATCGTGCTCACCTTCGTCCTGGCTCGGACGGCCTTCGGTCGCCACGTCTACGCCGTCGGCGGCAACGCCGAGGCCGCCCGCCGCGCCGGGATCAACGTCGCCCGGATCCGGGTCACCTGCTTCATCATCGGCGCGACCATGGCTGCGGTCGCCGGGGTCCTCTTCGCGTCCAAGGACGCGTCGATCTCGCCGAGCACCGGTGGCTCGAGCACCCTGCTGTATGCCGTGGGCGCTGCCGTGATCGGCGGAACCAGCCTCTTCGGTGGTCGAGGTCGCGTCAGCGACGCGGTGTTCGGTGGCCTCGTCGTGGCCGTCATCGGCAACGGGTTGCCGCTGATCACCCAGGAGTCCGGCATCCAGCTGGGGGTCACGGGCCTGGTGCTGCTCGTGGCGGCGGGAGTCGACGCTCTCTCGCGCAGCCGGTCCGCGGCCACCGGGGTCTAGCGACCTCCGCCGCACCGCACCGCACCGCACGAGCCGGCTCCCGTCAGGGGGCCGGCTTGTCGGCCATCGCGGCAGCGGGGTCGGCCAGCACCTCGGCAAGCACGCGCGATGCCGCGCCCAGGGCGCCCGGTGCCGGTTCGTCATCGGCGAGCTCGACGCTCGGGGGGACCCAGTGCGAGGAGATCACCCGCTCGCGCAGGGTCTCCTCGAGCACGGGAAGAAGCACCTCCGCGACCTCCCGCAGGTGCCCGCCGAGCACCACGACCGGGAGGTCGACCACGTTGAGCACTCCAGCCAGTGCGACGCCCAGGGCCCGTGCGGCCCGGTCGACGGCATCGGCGGCTCGCACGTCGCCGGAGCGCACCGCGGCGATGAGCCGCGCGGGCGGGTCCTCGGCACCCAGACCGGCGGCGGTCAGCAGGGCCCGCTTCCCGGCATACTGCTCCACGCAGCCGGTGGAGCCGCACGGGCAGGGTGGCCCCGCGACGTCGACGGTGACGTGCCCGATCTCCCCGGCCCAGCCGTGGCGGCCGCGCAGCGGCACCCCGTCGAGGACCACGGCGCCGCCGATCCCGGTCTCACCGGACACATAGAGGAAGTCCTGCAACCGCCCGGCCACGCCCGGGCGCACGCTCGAGACGGTGACGGCCGCGAGGTCGGCCTCGTTGCCGACGGAGAGGGCGACACCCGCCAACGGACCACGCCCCAGTGCCGTGACGACGTCGACGTCGGCCCAGCCCAGGTTGGGCGCCCGCAGCAGCGTGCCACCCTCGGAGGACACGATCCCGGGAAGCGCGACGCTGGCACCGACCAGTCGGGGCCCGGGCACCGATGCGAGGGTGTCGCGAGCCAGCACGCCGAGGCGTTCCAACGTCGCCTCTGGCGGCGCGCCGCGCAGGTCCGCGCGGACGACACGTCTGGCGAGCACCGTGCCGTCGAGGTCGAGAACGAGTGCAGCGAGATAGCCGATGTTGACCTGGAGCCCGAGGGCGGCGAAGCGACCCCTCGCGGGCACGAGCGGGGTGGCCGGGCGGCCCAGACCGACCAGGCGCTCCGGCTCCAGCTCGGCCAGGACTCCCCCGGCCACGAGCTGGTCGACGAGCCGCGAGACGGTGGAGCGGGTCATCGAGGTGAGCGCCGCGACGTCGGCCCTGCTCGGCGGTGACGGCGCACCGAACACGGTGCGGGCGACGAGCGAGAGGTTGGCGGCGCGCACCCCGGCCTGGTCGGTCCGCACCGGCGCCTCACGGCCCGGGCCCGGGCGCGGCCGTGGATCGTGCAAGGGGGTGACCACCCCTTGACGGTAGCGTGCTCGACGGGTTAGTTTTGTCATACAACAAAGTCAAGGAGCTCTCATGGCCGCATCGATGCGCACCCCCACCCCCGACGACAAGTTCTCCTTCGGTCTGTGGAC
>JBDSNZ010000282.1:0-3444 GCA_039915055.1 Ornithinibacter sp. | reverse complement strand
CCGGAGCACCTCGACAAGCTGCGCACCGCGTTGGTGACGGTGGCCGGTCGATGAGCCACCCGCACCCCGAGCTGGAGGCCCCCGCCCCGCTCGTCGACGGTGGCGTGCGCGTCGTGCCGCTCGGCGGCCTCGGCGAGGTCGGGCGCAACATGACGGTCATCGAGCACCGAGGACAGCTGCTCGTCATCGACTGCGGGGTGCTCTTCCCCGACGACCACCACCCCGGGATCGACCTGATCCTCCCGGACTTCGAGTACATCGAGGACCGGCTCGAGCAGGTGCAGGCCATCGTGCTCACCCACGGGCACGAGGACCACATCGGCGCGGTGCCCTACCTGCTGCGGCTCAAGCCCGGCATCCCGGTCGTGGGCTCCAAGCTCACCCTCGCCCTCCTCGTGGCCAAGCTCAAGGAGCACCGGATCACGCCCATCACCCTGGAGGTGCGGGAGGGCGACATCGAGCCGCTCGGGCACTTCGAGTGCGAGTTCGTCGCGGTCAACCACTCCATCCCCGACGCCCTCGCCGTGTGCGTGCGCACCTCGGGCGGCACGCTGCTGCACACCGGTGACTTCAAGATGGACCAGCTGCCGCTCGACGGCAGGATCACCGACCTGCGCGCGTTCGCCCGGCTCGGTGAGGCCGGGGTCGACCTGTTCCTCACGGACTCCACCAATGCCGAGGTGCCCGGCTTCACGACCCCCGAGCGCGAGATCGCCCCGGCGATCGACCGGGTGTTCCGCGAGTCCCGGCGTCGGATCATCGTGGCCTGCTTCTCCTCCCACGTGCACCGCGTGCAACAGGTGCTCGACGCGGCGGAGCGCTCGGGGCGCAAGGTGGCGATGATCGGGCGGTCGATGGTGCGCAACATGGGGATCGCGGCCGACCTGGGCTACCTGCGCGTGCCCGACGGCGTGGTCGTCGACGTCAAGAAGCTGGACGACCTGCGCGATGACCAGATCGTGCTGGTCTGCACCGGCTCGCAGGGTGAGCCGATGGCGGCGCTGTCCCGGATGGCGAACCGCGACCACCGCATCGAGGTGGGGCAGGGCGACACCGTGCTCTTGGCCTCCTCGCTCATCCCCGGCAACGAGAACGCCGTCTACCGGGTGATCAACGGGCTGATGCGCCTGGGCGCCGACGTCGTGCACAAGGGCAACGCGATGGTGCACGTCTCGGGTCACGCCAGCGCAGGCGAGCTCATCTACTGCTACAACATCGTCAAGCCGCGCAACGTCATGCCGGTGCACGGGGAGTGGCGCCACCTCACGGCCAACGCAGAGCTCGCCATCCTCACCGGGGTGCCGCGCGAGAACGTCGTGGTCGTCGAGGACGGGGTGGTGGTCGACCTCGTCGACGGTCGAGTCTCGATCGCCGGATCCGTGCCCGGCGGATATGTCTACGTCGACGGCTCCTCGGTCGGGGAGGCCGATGAGGCGCTGCTGAAGGACCGGCGGATCCTGCGCGACGAGGGCTTCATCTCGGTCACCGTCGTGCTCGACTCGACGACCGGGAAGATCATCGCCGGGCCGGAGATCACGGCGCGCGGATTCACCCCGGACGAGGTGGTCTTCGCCGACATCCTGCCCCAGCTCATCGCGACCCTCGACGAGGCCGTCGCGGGCGGTGTCACCGACACCTACATGCTCCAGCAGGTGATCCGCCGATCGGTCGGGAGCTGGGTCGGACGAAAGATCAGGCGCCGTCCGATGATCATCCCCACGGTGATCGAGGCCTGAGCTCGTCCCGCTACCGGCATTCGTGACCTATTGGTCGAATGCGGCGCCGGGGCTGGGAGGCGGAGCAGGCGATTTGTGGGGCCGACGTGCCGCGTGTGACGCGTGAGTCCTGTGTGACTCTGGCGTAGCCTGCGACCATGGCGACCCGTACGTCCTCCACGTCGCGCAAGCGCGCGAGCACCACCCGTCCCGCGACGCGCAAGCCCGCAGCACGCTCCGGCGCGCGCAAGGGCAGCGCCCGCTCGGGCGGGCTCCCGCTGCCCCTGCGCGCCGTCCAGACCACCTGGATGGGACTGGCCCACGCGACTGGGGCGCTGGCCCGCAAGGTGGGCGACACCGGTCGCGACCTCGAGCCCGAGCACCGCCGCGACGGGGTGGGGCTGCTGCTCATCGCCCTCGCGGTCGTCGTCGCAGCCCGCGAGTGGTGGGGGTTGTCGGGTGCGGTCGGCACCGTGGTGCACGCCGTCGTCGCCGGCACGTTCGGCAAGATCGGCTACGCCGTGCCGCTGGTGCTGCTCGCCTTCGGCATCCGGATGCTGCGTGCTCCCGCCGACGACTCCGCCACGTCCCGCATGGCTGTCGGCACCACGGCCCTGGCCTTCGCCGCGAGCGGCCTCGCCCACGTCTCCGCCGGCATCCCGACCCCCCCGGAGGGTGCCGACGGCATGCGGGCCGCCGGAGGCATCATCGGGTTCCTGGCCTCCAGCCCCCTGGAAGCCGCGGTCTCCGTCTACGGCACCGTCCCTCTCCTGCTGCTTCTCGGGCTCTTCGGCCTCCTCGTCATCACCGCCACGCCACTGCACCAGGTGCCGACCCGCCTGCGCGAGGGCGTCGACCGGCTCACCGGGCACGCCGCGACCGAGCCCGAGAGCGCCGAGACCGAGCAGGCCACGACGCCCAAGCGACGCCGCCGGGCGGTCGATCCCGACGGGCCGATGGTGGGCGACGAGGCCTTCGAGCAGGCCGCGGTGGTCGACCCGACCACCGGTCGCCGGCTGCGCCCCGGCCAGAAGCGCCCCGCCCCGGCCACGGCCTCGGCCCCTGGAGGCGATGCCACCGCCACGGGTGGGCCGGCCGCCCGCGGACCGGTGCCCGAGCGTGTGCAGCTCGAGGCCCCGCCCACCAACCCCCTCCCGCAGCGCGTCGAGCAGCTCTCCCTCGCGGGGGACATCACCTACACCCTGCCGGATGCCGCCGTGCTCGAACCGGGCAGCCCGCACAAGGCCCGCAGCGCCGCCAACGACGCGGTCGTCGAGTCGCTGACCACGGTCCTCGATCAGTTCGAGATCGACGCCCAGGTCACGGGCTTCAGCCGTGGGCCGACGGTCACCCGCTACGAGGTGGAGCTCGGTCCCGGTATCAAGGTGGAGCGGGTCACCGCCCTGTCCAAGAACATCGCCTACTCGGTGGCCTCGGCGGACGTGCGCATCCTCAGCCCGATCCCCGGCAAGTCCGCGATCGGCATCGAGATCCCCAACACCGACCGCGAGAAGGTGAGCCTGGGCGACGTGCTGCGCAGCCAGGTGGCGCGCAACAACGACCACCCGATGGTGATGGGGGTCGGCAAGGATGTCGAGGGCGGCTACGTCATCGCCAACCTCGCGAAGATGCCCCACCTCCTCGTGGCCGGTGCCACCGGCGCGGGCAAGAGCAGCTTCGTCAACTCGCTGATCACCTCGATCCTCATGCGCGCCACCCCGGACGAGGT
>JBDSNZ010000175.1:0-8570 GCA_039915055.1 Ornithinibacter sp. | reverse complement strand
TCCGCCGTTGGGCGACTCTTCGGAATGTCGATCCGCCCATGGAAATCGGCCTCGTGCTGCTCACCCAGGGCTTCCACCCGTGCATGGCGCACACGTGACCGACATTCGATGATAGGGCAGGCGTGCTCCCAGCACGAAATCCGTTCCCCCGGTCGGGCCCCCCCAAGAACGGGTTGCTCATCCGGACTACGCTCCGGGGCCATGACGCTACGCCTGCTCGTCGTCGGTCGCGACGCGCCCGGCACCGCTCACCTGGCCTTCCACGCGACCCGCTGGGGCCTGCCGTTCGGCTCCATCGAGGTGCTCCACGCCGACCCCGCGCACCTCGGCTCCGTCGACGGCGCCGACGGTGTCTGGGTCGCACCCGCCGCCGACGGGTCCCAGGACGAGGGAGCCCGCCGAGCCGCGCGGGCCGCCCACCGCGCGGGCATCCCGGTGCTCGCGACCGGGCGTGGTCTGGACGTCCTCGCGCGCGACGCCGCCGGGGTCGACCCCTCCGACCGGATGCCGGGCACCCACACCGTGGCCCTGCACCCGGCGGATGAGGTGGTGGCCACACTGCTCCCGCTCGGTTGGGTCCTGGAGGCCACCCGCCCCTCTGGCCCCGCCGACGTGCTCCGCCTGCCGGGCAGGGCGTTCCTCGCGGCGGCACCCTCGGCGGAGCCGCTCACGAGCGACGGGGCAGCCCCGCACCCGTTGCTGTGGGCCTTCCTCGGGGCATCCCGCGCGCGGGGAGAGGCCCGCACCACGCGGGAGCGGCACGAGGCCCTCGCGCTCGAGGACGCCCGACCCCGCTCCTACGTGCACCAGATGCGCGGGCCGCGGCACGCGTGGTGGCGACCCCTGGTCGCGCTCGTGCTGGTGGTCGTGGGGTTCTTCGTCGTCTCGAGTGCGGTCACCGTCCCCTTCGCGCTGCTGGGCCTGCTGCCGCAGGACCAGTCGAGGTTCGCCGTGACCACCGGCTCGAACCTCTGGCTCAACCTCGTGCTGGCCGCCCTGGTCCCCGTCACGCTCATTGCGCTGTGGGTCGCGTTCCGTCGCTCCCCGGGTCGAGTGCTCTCGGTGACCGGCCGGATGCGGTGGGGCTGGCTGGGTCGCTGCACGCTGGTCGTCCTACCGGTCTGGGTGATCTACCTCGGCGCCTCGTGGGTGCTCTTCGACCAGGAGGTCCTCCCCCGCCCGCAGGACTGGGTCGGGCTGCTCGTCGTCACGCTCCTCACGACCCCGCTCCAGGCGGCCGGGGAGGAGGTCGCCTTCCGCGGCGGCCTCGTCCAGACCGTCGGCGCCTGGATCCCCTCCGAACGCGTCGCGCTGCTGGTGACGACCGCCCTGTCGGCCGTGGCGTTCGGACTCGCCCACGGGTCACTGGACGTGTGGATCCTCATCGACGTCGGGAGCCTCGCCGTCGCGGGGTGCTATCTCGCCTGGCGCACCGGCGGCCTGGAGGCGGCGATCGCGATCCACGTCGTGAACAACCTGCTCATCACCGTCACCGGCATCCTCGCGGGCGGGTTGGAGGAGTCCTACATCGACACCGAGACCACCGGGTCCGCCCTCTCGACCCTGCCCGGCGTGGTCGCCATGGTGCTGGTGAGCGTGCTCCTGCTGCGCTCGGCGCGGCGCCGCGGCATCGCCCCTGCGGGCTGGCTCACCCCCGCCCGCGGCTGAGCCGGCCCACCCCACCTCAGCCAGGCACCCCGCCAGCCCGGTGGCTCAGGCGTCGAGGCCCTCGGCCAGTGCCGCGAGGGTGCGCAGCTGCTTGCGCATCATCACCAGGTCACCCCACGCGAGCGCCGTGTGCCACGTTCGCGACGCCCTCGTGCTCCCGCCCGCGAGGTGGAACACGGCGACCAGTCGGCAACCCGTGGCAGCCGGTCGGACGGCATACCCCACGACCACGTCGCCAAAGATCCTGGAACCCGCTCGGCCGCGGTTCCGCAGGACGAGCTCCTCACCCGGTGCCACCTCGACGGCCCGAAAGATCGTCATCACCGTGTCGCCCACGGCCAGCGGTGGCAGGTCGGCGTGCAGGGTGCGAGGGCTTCGTCGCCCGAGGTTGTCCAGCAGGTCATAGCTGTAGGGCGCCACCCGCAGGTTGCCCAGCCAGGCCCATGCCGTGGATGGCGGCGCCGCGACCGAGACCGCCCGCACCATCCGGCTGCCGGGCCCGGTGACGAGCCTGTCGCACCGGTACTCCGCGGCGACCTCTTCCGCGCTCGCCTGCCACACCCACGGCAGGCCGCTCCCCGCAGGCGGCGCGCTCATCCGTGGCGCAGGTCGTCGGCGTAGAGGTCGAGGACCTTGGCACTGCCGTCGACGGCGCTCAGGCTGCCGGAGCGCACGGCCTCCTCGATCGCCGACTGCTGCTCGCGCACCGAGGCGCTCTGCCGCACGGCGTCGTGCAGGTGGGCGTCGACCATCGACCACATCCAGTCCTGTTGCTGCCGGGCGCGGCGCACCTCCAGCGACCCTTCGGCCTCCAGGTGCGTTCGGTGCTCCAGCACCGCGGACCAGACCTCGTCGAGCCCGACCCCGGTCTGCGCCGAGCACGTGAGCACCGGCGGCCGGCGGGTGTCCTTCCCCGGCATCATCAGGCGCATGGCACCGGCGAGCTCGCGGGCGGCCACCCGCGCAGGCCCCTCGCCATCACCATCGGCCTTGTTGACGGCGATGACGTCCGCCAGTTCGAGGATGCCGCGCTTGATGCCCTGGAGCTGGTCCCCCGCCCGGGCCAGGGTGAGCAGCAGGAAGGTGTCGACCATCTCGCTCACCGCGATCTCGTTCTGGCCCACCCCGACGGTCTCGACGATCACGACGTCGAAGCCGGCAGCCTCGAGCACCAGCATCGACTCCCGGGTGGCACGGGCCACCCCACCGAGGTGGCGACCGGCCGGGCTCGGCCGCACGAAGGTTCCCTCGCGGCTGGTGAGCGCAGCCATCCGGGTGCGGTCGCCGAGGATGGAGCCGCCGGTGCGCCGCGAGCTCGGGTCGACGGCCACGACCGCGACCTTGTGCCCCCGGTCGACGAGTCGGCTGCCCATCGCATCGATGAAGGTGGACTTTCCCGCCCCGGGAACTCCGCTGACCCCGACGCGCACGGCACGGCCGGTGTCACCGGCGATCGCGACGAGCAGCTCGGCGGCCTGCTCGCGGTGGTCGGCGCGGCTGGACTCCACGAGCGTGATCGCCCGGGCCACGTGGTGACGGGTGCCCTCACGCACGCCCGCCACGAGGGCGTCGACGTCGAGCGGGGTCACCCGAGCCGCTTGCGCAGATCGCCCACCAGGTCGATCGCGGCCCGGCTGATGACCGTGCCCGGTGGGTAGATGGCGTCGGCCCCGGCGGCGCGGAGCTTCTCGAAGTCCTGCGGCGGGATCACCCCGCCGACGACGATCATCAGGTCCTCGCGACCGAGGGCGTCGAGCTCCGCGCGCAGCGCCGGTACGAGCACCAGGTGCCCGGCGGCGAGCGAGCTCACGCCCACGACGTGCACGTCGCCCTCGACGGCCTGGCGGGCCACCTCGGTCGGGGTCTGGAACAACGGGCCGACGTCGACGTCGAAGCCGAGATCGGCGAAGGCCGTGGCGATGACCTTCTGCCCCCGGTCGTGACCGTCCTGGCCCATCTTCGCGACGAGGATGCGCGGACGACGGCCCTGGTCGGCCTCGAACTGCTCGACGAGCGCCTGGGCAGCGCGCACGCTCTCGTCCTCCCCAGCCTCGGCGCCGTACACACCCCCGATGGTACGGATCTGCGCGGTGTAGCGGCCGAAGACCTCTTCCATCGCGCTCGACATCTCGCCGACGGTCGCCTTGGCGCGCGCCGCGTCGATGGCCAGCGCCAGGAGGTTGGTGTCCAGCGTGCCGTCCGAGCCGGAGCGGGCCGCGGCGGTGAGCCGGGACAGGGCGGCCCGGCATCCGTCCTCGTCGCGCTCGGCGCGCAACCGCTCGAGCTTGGCGATCTGGCTCGCCCGCACGGCCGCGTTGTCGACGCCCCGCACCTCGAAGGGCTCATCCTGCTCCACGACATAGGTGTTGACCCCGATGACCGGCTGGTGGCCGGAGTCGATGCGGGCCTGGGTGCGGGCCGCCGCCTCCTCGATCCGCATCTTGGGGATGCCGGCCTCGATCGCCTTGGCCATGCCGCCCGCGGCCTCGACCTCCTCGATGTGCTGCCAGGCGCGCTCGGCGAGGTCGTGGGTGAGCCGCTCGACGTAGGCCGAGCCCGCCCACGGGTCGATGACCCGGGTCGTGCCCGACTCCTGCTGGAGGACGAGCTGGGTGTTGCGGGCGATCCGCGCGGAGAAGTCGGTGGGCAGCGCGATCGCCTCGTCCAGGGCGTTGGTGTGCAGGCTCTGGGTGTGCCCCTGGGTGGCGGCCATCGCCTCGACGCAGGTGCGCACGACGTTGTTGTAGACGTCCTGCGCGGTGAGCGACCACCCGGAGGTCTGGCAGTGGGTGCGCAGCGAGAGCGACGTGGGGTTCTGCGCACCCTGGGCCTGCACGAGGCGCGCCCAGAGCAGCCGGGCCGCCCGCAGCTTGGCGACCTCCATGAAGAAGTTCATCCCGATCGCCCAGAAGAAGCTGAGCCGCGGCGCGAACGCATCGACGTCCAGACCCACGGCGCGGCCGGCACGGAGGTACTCGATGCCGTCGGCGAGGGTGTAGGCGAGCTCGAGGTCCTGGGTCGCCCCGGCCTCCTGCATGTGGTAACCCGAGATCGAGATGGAGTTGTAGCGCGGCATCTTCTCGCTCGTGAAGGCGAAGATGTCGCTGATGATCCGCATGCTCGGCTCGGGCGGGTAGATGTAGGTGTTGCGGACCATGAACTCCTTGAGGATGTCGTTCTGGATGGTCCCGGTGAGCTGGTCGGGTGCGACCCCCTGCTCCTCCGCGGCGACGACGTAGAGCGCGAGCACGGGGATGACGGCGCCGTTCATCGTCATCGAGACCGACATCTGGTCCAGCGGGATGCCGTCGAAGAGGGTGCGCATGTCCAGGATCGAGTCGATCGCCACCCCCGCCATGCCCACGTCGCCGGTGACGCGCGGGTGGTCGGAGTCGTAGCCGCGGTGGGTCGCGAGGTCGAAGGCGACCGACAGCCCCTTCTGGCCACCCGCGAGGTTGCGGCGGTAGAAGGCGTTGGACTCCTCGGCGGTGGAGAACCCGGCATACTGCCGGATCGTCCAGGGCTGCGTCGTGTACATCGTCGGGTAGGGCCCGCGCAGGTAGGGCGGTGCGCCGGGGATCGTGTCGAGGAAGTCCAGGCCCTCGAGGTCGGCCTCGGTGTAGACCGCCTTGACGGGGATCTGCTCGGGCGTCAGCCACGGGTCACCCGTCTGCGGCGCGGCCGTCTCCGGTGGCGAGGTCGCAGCAACGTCGCCGGTCGGGGTGGCCGGCCCGAGGTCAACGCGCGTCAGGTCGGGGATGGTGCTCATTGCTCTCCTTCCGCCCCGGACTCCAGGGCGTCCAGCACCCCGCCCAGGAAGGCGATGACATCGGTGCCGTCGAAGACCTCGCCGTCGACGAGGTCGGCGTGCTCACCCAGCTCTGCGGCCCGCCCGGCAACCCAGACCTGTGCCACCCCGGAGCCCCTGAGGTCGGCCACCGCATCGGCAGCGTGCGCGGCATACCCCTTGGTACTGGAGGCGAGGACCGCCACCGGTGACCCCTGCTCCACGGCACGGATGCCGCCGGCCGCGAGGAGGTTGGTGACAAAGGCCGCCTGGGCGGCGAAGTCGCGCTCGGTGCCCAACGGGCGCACGAGCACCCCCGGCTCGCCCAGGGCCCGGGCCCGCTCGCGCAACGACTCGTATGCCGCGGCGTCACGATGCGGAGCCATCGCGCCGCCGGCGGTGGTCAGGGCGGCTCGGGGGCGACGCTCCAGCGCGGGCTGGTCCAGGATCGGGAAGGTCGACACGCCGGTGAGGGGTCTGCTGCGGGTCGCAAGGGCGCGGTCGCGCTCGGCGGCCGCCGCAGCGACCCGCTCGTGCAGCAGGCCACTCGTGAGGGCGGACACCATGCCTCCCGCTCGCTCGAGGTCCTGCACCGTGGCCCAGGCGGAGCGAGCGACGTCGTCGGTGAGCGCCTCGACATACCAGGAGCCACCTGCGGGGTCACTGACCCGGCCAACGTTGGACTCCTCGCAGAGCAGCACCTGGGTGTTGCGGGCCAGGCGTCTGGAGAAGCGCTCCGACAGGCCGATGGCCGTGTCGTAGGGCAGCACGGTGATGGCGTCTGCTCCACCGAGGGAGGCACCGAAGGCCGCCAGGGTGCCGCGCAGCAGGTTGACCCACGGGTCCTCGCGGCTGGTCATCCGCAGGCTCGTCACGGCGTGGGTGCGGGCCCCCCGCTCCGTCACGGGGACACCGCTCACTTCGCCCACCCGCGCCCAGACGCGTCGCAGGGCGCGCAGGCGTGCCGCGGTGAGGAACTGGTCGGCAGTGGCGGAGATCCGGAACTCGACGTGGGCGAACGCCTCGGCCGGCGTGATGCCCTCGCCCTCGAGGTGGCGCAGGTAGGCCACCCCGGTCGCCACGGCGTAGGCGATCTCGTCGACATCGTCGCTCCCGGCGTCGTGCAGCGCACGCGTGTCGACGGTGATCGCCCGCACCCCGTCCCGGCCGGCGCAGGCCCCGACCGCGGCTGCGAGGGGGGCGAGGTCGGGCGCGCCGCCGCGACGGGCCGCTGCTCCGATCGGGTCGTGGCCGAGGTTGGCCCCGGCAAGCGCACCTTCCCCCAGGACGTCGAGCAGTGCTGCCGCGGCGCCGGGTTGGTCGGTGGTGCTCGACACCACGACCGGCGCCAGGTCCAGGCGCACGTCGGCGAGCACCTCTGCGACGTCTGCGGCTGCGATGCCGTCCTCACCGACGTGGGCCCACACCGAGGTGACCCCGTGCTCGAGGTCGTCCAGCACGGCGGTACGGCTCAGGGCGACATCCGGGTCGTCGTGCAGGGCACGCACGTCCCACGGGTGGTTCGCCTCGCGCAGCGCCCGGCCTCGGGTGAACGGCATCCGGCCCGGCATCCCCAGGGCCGGGTCCACCGCTGGCCTCAGGTAGAGGGGGTCTAGCGTGATGCCTCCGTCGAGCGACGCGCGCAGGGAGGCCTGCGCCTCCTCAGGGGTGAGGTGCTCCGCCTCGGGGCGGCGCTTGTTGACCACGGCTGCCGCGAGGGCCTGCCAGTCCGCAAGGCCGCGAGCGGGGAAGCCGTCTGCGAGCGGGATGCCGGTCGGCGCCGCAGGCTGCGTCATCGCACTCTCCTCAGCCGGTCCGTGCCCGTCATCGGGGCCTCGATTCCACCCTAGTGGCCGGGGCCGCGGGGCTCAGCGAGAGATGGCGCACACCGGCATCTCGGAACCGGGCGCACGCGAGGCGGTCGCAGCTCTCAGGCCGAGGCGAGGGGGGCGAACGGCACACCCATCGAGAGCAGCCTGGCCTCCCCGCCGTCGAGCGCGGTGAGCACGCACACCCCCGCTGAGGTCACCGCGATGGCGTGCTCCCAGTGCGCGGCCCGGGACCCGTCTCGGGTGACGACGGTCCACTCGTCGTCGAGCACGGTGTTGTCCTGGTCGCCGAGGGTCACCATCGGCTCGATGCAGATCGTCGTGCCCTCCACCACCTTGGGGCCCTTGCCCGAGACCCGGTAGTTGGGCACCTGGGGGTCCATGTGCATCGAGGTGCCGATGCCGTGGCCGACGTAGTCCTCGACGATGCCGTATTCACGGCCGTGTCCGCTCCCGGAGGCGAGGAGGCTGTCCTCGACGGCCGCGCCGACGGCATACAGGTCCCCGCCCACGGCCAGGGCCGCGATCCCCGCCCAGAGCGAGGCCTCGGTGTCGTCGATGAGCTCGAGGTCCTGCGGGCGTGCCACCTCGCGTCCACCCACCACGAGCGTGATGGCGGCGTCGCCGTTCCACCCCTGCACCTGGGCGCCGCAGTCGATGGAGAGCACGTCACCCTCCTCCAGCACCCGCGGACCCGGGATGCCGTGCACGATCTCCTCGTTCACCGACGTGCACAGGGTGTGGCGGTAGCCCGGGACCAGCTGGAAGTTCGGGACGCCGCCGTGGTCGCGGATGTGGGCCTCGGCGAGGGTGTCGAGGTCCAGGGTGGTCATACCGGGGCGGACCGCTGCCTCGAGCAGTCGCAGCGTCTCGCCGACGAGCAGGCCGGCGGTGCGCATCATCGCGAGCTGCTCCGCGGTCTTGCCCTCACACCTGTCCCGGCTGAACATTCCCATGGCGCCGCACCCTACCCGCGCGCCCCGCGCGCCCCGCTCGGCCCCCCATCCCCGTGCCCCCGGCCCCCGGGCCCAGCCACGCGACCACGCGGAACATCGGCGCCCACGCACCTACAGATGCGTGATGCCCGATCGTCTGCGTGACGGTTTGTCCGCAGATTGCCGCCGCGCCCTTCCGTCACCCAGGATCACCCGGCACGGTAAGCAGCATGGACGCGCGACTGCGGGCTGTGGCCCTGGCCCAGGGCGGGGTGCTCGGCGCCCGGGACGCACGTCGCATCGGACTGCCCGTCGTTGTTCTGGACGATCTCACTCGATCTCGGGAATTGA
>JBDSNZ010000015.1:0-5197 GCA_039915055.1 Ornithinibacter sp. | reverse complement strand
GCTGGGAGCCGCACTCGCCGTGCTGCTCTTCATCCTCGTCATCCCCATCGTCGTCTACAACATCATCCAGATGCGAAAGGAGGCCTGAGCCGTGAGCACCCTCGAGCCCGTCGCAATGCCGGAGAACATCTCCACGGACATGGAGCGCACGACCGAGACCGGTGGCGGAGGGCGCAAGCGCCGCAAGTCCCAGGCCGGTGGCGCCGCGAAGTCCTTGAACTCCCGCAGTGCCTCACTGATCGCGGTCCTCATCGCGGTGCTGTGGACGACACCGACCATCGGGCTGCTCGTCACGTCCTTCCGCAAGCAGAAGGACATCAACACCAGCGGCTGGTGGACCGCGTGGAAGAACCCGTCCGGGTTCACCCTGGAGAACTACCGCCAGGCGCTGGCCCCGGGCAGCTCCGCCGGTCTGGGTCAGTACTTCATCAACACGGTCGTCATCACGGTGCCTGCGGTGCTGCTCCCGCTGTTCCTGGCCTCACTGGCGGCGTACGCCTTTGCCTGGATGCCGTTCCCGGGTCGGGACGCGCTGTTCGTCGGCGTGTTCGCGCTGCAGATCGTGCCCCTTCAGGTCGCCCTGATCCCGCTGCTCGACATCTACGTCAACAAGCTCGGGTTCGGCGCCTCCTACTGGAGCGTGTGGTTGTCCCACACGATCTTCGCGCTCCCGCTGGCAACCTTCCTCATCCACAACTTCATGAGGGAGCTCCCGGCAGAGCTCATGGAGGCGGCACGGGTGGACGGCGCCGGGCACGTGACGATCTTCTTCAAGATCCTGCTCCCGCTCCTGACCCCGGCCCTGGCGGCCTTCGGCATCTTCCAGTTCCTCTGGGTCTGGAACGACCTGCTCGTCTCGCTGGTGTTCCTCGGCGGCACCCCTGATGTCGCGCCGATCACGGTGCGCGTCGCGGAGCTGTCCGGAAGCCGCGGAAGTGCGTGGTACCTCCTGTCGGCGGGAGCATTCATCTCGATGATCGTCCCGGTCGCGGTGTTCCTCGCGCTCCAGCGGTTCTTCGTCCGCGGGCTGCTCGCGGGGGGCCTGAAGGGCTGATCCCGGGCCACAAGAGGGAACGGGACGGCGAGCATGAGCACGATCACGGATGTGGCGCGGTTGGCCGGGGTGTCGGTCGCCACGGTCTCCCGCGCACTCCGGGGTCTGGACCGGGTCTCCCCCCAGACCCGGCAACGGGTCATCCGGGTCGCCGCGGATCTGCACTACGTGGCGTCACCCACCGCCACGTCGCTGGCATCGGGTCGCACCAAGGTCGTGGCCGTCGTGGCGCCGTTCCTCACGCGGTGGTTCTTCGCCACCATCGTGAGCGCGATCGAGAAGACCTTGCGCGATCACGGCCACCACGTGATCCTCTTCGACCTGGAGGACGACGACTACGAGCAACGGCTTCCCCTCTCCCAGAACATGCTCTGGAAAAGGGTCGACGGGGTGATCACCCTCAACATCCCGATGAGCGAGGAGGAGGTCGCCCTCGTCGAGCGTCTCGACCTCCCCCTCGTGGCGATCGGCACACCGGTGCCGGGCCGCGCCTGCGTGCGCATCGACGACGCGCAGGCCACCCGCACCGCGGTGGACCACCTCGTGAGCCTGGGCCACGAGCGGATCGGCTACATCGGGGCGGTGCCGGACAACGTCGCGCACGTCCAGACCCCCCAGGACCGACTCGCTGCGTTCCGTGAGGCACTGGCGGATGCCGGGTTGTCGTGCCGCGAGGACTGGATCCTCGCCTCGGACTGGACCGCGGAGTCGGCGGCCAGGGACGGCGGCGCGATGCTCGCCCGCGGTGACCGCCCCACAGCGGTGCTCGCGGCGTCCGACGAGATGGCCATCGGGGTCCGCGAGAGCGCCAGGAGGCTCGGGTTGGACGTGCCCGCAGACCTCTCGGTCATCGGGATCGACGACTATCTCCTCTCCTCCGTGCTCGGCCTGACGACCGTGCGCCAGGACGTCGCCCTCCAGGGGCACCTCGCCGCGGAGCTGCTCCTGCGGGCTCTCGTGGACGCTGACGAGAGCACCGATGAGGTGATCGTGCCCACCGAGCTCGTCGTGCGCGAGTCCACCGGCCCGCCGCCGTTGTCGGCCACGTCGCCCTCGCCCTGACCCTGAGCAGGGTCACCCGCGCTGCACGCTCAGGCGTCGATGCGGTCCCGGTCCAGGGCCCCTGCCGACTCGACGATGAAGTCCTTTCGCGGACCCACGTCACCACCCATGAGCAGTTCGAAGACCGTGGCCGCGGAATCCAGGTCCGCCGCCGTGACCTTGCGCAGGGTGCGGTGCCGAGGGTCCATCGTGGTCTCCGCGAGCTGGTCTGCGTCCATCTCGCCCAGGCCCTTGTAGCGCTGCATCGGCTTGGTGTTCCTGCCCCGCCTGTTCACCGTCGCCATGGTGGCGCGCATCTCGGCCTCGGAGTAGGTGTAGATCACCTCGTTGGCCTTGGACCCGGCGTTGATGACCTCGATCCGGTGCAGCGGTGGCACCGCGGCATACACCCTGCCGGCCTCGACCAGCGGTCGCATGTAGCGGAAGAACAGCGTCAGCAACAGGGTGCGGATGTGGGCGCCGTCGACATCGGCGTCGGTCATGATGATGACCTTCCCGTAGCGCGCAGCCTCGAGGTCGAAGGTGCGCCCGGACCCGGCTCCGATGACCTGGATGATGGCGGCGCACTCGGCGTTGCCGAGCATGTCGGTCACCGAGGCCTTCTGCACGTTGAGGATCTTGCCGCGGATGGGGAGCAGCGCCTGGTGGTCGCTGCTGCGGGCGAGCTTGGCGGTGCCGAGCGCGCTGTCGCCCTCGACGATGAAGAGCTCGGTGCGCTCGACGTCGTTGCTGCGGCAGTCCGCGAGCTTCGCCGGGAGCGTGGAGGACTCCAGCGCGGTCTTCCTGCGCTGGGTCTCCTTGTGCATGCGGGCACTGATCCGCGTCTTCATCTCCGCGGTGACCTTCTCCAGCAGGAAGGCAGCCTGCTGCTTCTCCCCCCGCTTGGTCGAGACAAGCCGGGCGGTGAGCTCCCGTTCGACCACCCGGGAGACGATGGCCCGCACGGCAGAGGTGCCGAGGACCTCCTTGGTCTGCCCCTCGAACTGCGGCTCGGCGAGCCGGACGGTCACGACCGCCGTCAGCCCGGCGAGCGCGTCGTCCTTCTCCAGCTTGTCGGTGCCGACCTTCAGCCGGCGCGCATTGACCTCGAGCTGTTTGCGCAGCACCTTGAGCACGGCCTGGTCGAAGCCGGCGAGGTGGGTCCCGCCCTTCGGGGTGGCGATGATGTTGACGAAGGAGGACACCGACGTGTCGTAGCCCGTACCCCAGCGCACCGCGACGTCGACGCCGCACTCGCGCTCGACCTCGGTCGGTGTCATGTGGCCCTGGGAGTCCAGCACCGGCACGGTCTCGGTGAAGGTGCCCGAGCCCTGGAGCCGCCACACGTCGGTGACGGCGGTGTCGCGCGCCAGGTAGTCGCAGAACTCCGAGATGCCCCCGTCGTGGACGAAGGTCTCCGCGACCGGCTCCTCGCCCCGCTCGTCGCGGATGAGGAGGGTCAGGCCGGGCACGAGGAAGGACGTCTGGCGCGCCCGCCCGAGCAGCCCCTCCAGGTCGAAGTCGGCCTCCGCGAGGAAGATCTGCCGGTCGGCCCAGTAGCGCACCCTCGTGCCGGTGACCCCGCGGCGGGTCTTGCCGACCACCACGAGCTCGCTGTTGTCGGTGTAGGCCGTGAACGGGTGGTCCGGATCCTTGCCGCCCCTGGCGTCGGCGACGTCGGAGAACAGTCCCGGCTCCCCGCGCCGGAAGCTCATCGCCCAGGTCTTGCCACCTCGGTCGACCTCCACGTCGAAGCGCGAGGACAGCGCGTTGACCACGGAACCACCGACCCCGTGCAGACCCCCGGAGGCCGTGTAGGACCCGCCACCGAACTTCCCGCCGGCGTGCAGCCTGGTGTAGACCAGCTCGACACCGGTCAGGCCGGTGCGCGGCTCGATGTCGACCGGCACGCCCCGACCGTTGTCGCGCACCTCCACCGACCCGTCGCCGCGCAGGATCACCTCGATGTGGTCGCAGTGCCCACCGAGCGCCTCGTCGACCGCGTTGTCGATGATCTCCCACAGGCAGTGCATGATGCCGCGGGAGTCAGTGGACCCGATGTACATCCCCGGCCGCTTGCGCACCGCCTCCAGCCCCTCGAGCACCTGGAGATGGTGGGCGGTGTAGCCGGTCGAGGACGTACTCGTCGCGCTCTTGCGGGGAGTGGGGCTGGGCACGTCTGGCAGGGTATCCGGGCGCCCTGACGGACCCGCGCAGGCTCACCGACGCCGGACCGTCGCGGACGGCGCGGCGCAGGGACAGGTCACGATCCGGACATGACCCGGGCCACAAGGCTGGACAGAGCGCGGCGGGAAGCATCCGTCGTGATTGACTGTTGCAACGGACCGCCACCCGACCAGGGTTGGTGACCCAACGAATGGCTTGACCCCTGAGCGAGCCGAGGAGGCCGACGTGAACTCCGCACTGGCACCCGCCCTGACCACCACGGACCGCTGCGACCGCTGCAGCGCCCAGGCCTATGTCCGCGCCACGCTCCACGCTGGTGGCGAGCTGCTCTTCTGCGCCCACCACGGGCGCGAGCACACCCCGGCCCTGGCCGGCTTGGCCGACATCCACGACGAGAGCGACCGGCTGCTGGAGCCGACCTCGGTCGGCGACCTCAGCTGAGGTGGATGCACTCGCCGGCAATGCCGGCGTGATCGTCCCCTCGCTGCTCATCGTCGTCGGGCTGCTCGGCATCGTGGTGCCGGTGCTTCCCGGGCTGCTGTTGGTGCTCGTCGGTGTCCTGCTCTGGGCGGGCACCGACGGATCAACGACTGCGTGGGTCATCTTCGGTCTCAGTGTGCTGGTGGCCGCGATCGGCTGGACCCTGCAGTACCTCGTGCCCGGTCAGCGGATGCGCCGGGCCGGGGTCTCCAGCTCGACCCTCTTCCTCGCCGTGGCCCTGGGCGTGGTCGGCTTCTTCGTGGTGCCGGTGGTGGGTGCGGTCATCGGGTTCGTGCTCGGTATCTACCTGGTGGAGCTCGGTCGCAGCCAGGACCGGCCCCAGGCGTGGCACCGCACGAAGCACGCGCTCCTCGCAGTGCTGCAGAGCATCGGCATCGAGCTGCTCGCCGGGCTCGGGATCGCCAGCCTCTACGT
>JBDSNZ010000309.1:0-7456 GCA_039915055.1 Ornithinibacter sp. | reverse complement strand
CCGTCACCAAGGGCCTGCTCGTCGTCCTCGTCGTGTGCATCACCGCCCTCGCGACGCTCTCCGTCGCCTCCGGCCTGGACAAGGGCATCAAGATCCTGTCCAACATCAACATGGGCCTGGCTGGCGCTCTCCTCCTCGCGGTGCTGATCCTCGGACCCACCGTCTTCCTCCTGGGTGACTTCGTGTCCTCCATCGGCAGCTACATCGGCAGCTTCTTCCGGCTCTCCTTCCAGACCTTGTCCTTCCAGGGCGAGGACGGCACCGGCTGGGTCTCGGGCTGGACCACCTTCTACTGGGGGTGGTGGATGAGCTGGGCCCCCTTCGTGGGGGTCTTCATCGCCCGGATCTCCAAGGGCCGCACCGTGCGTGAGTTCGTCACCGGTGTGCTGCTCGTTCCCACGCTGGTGACCTTCGCCTGGTTCGCCGTCTTCGGCGGGTCCGGCATCCATCGGGAGATCTTCGGCGGCGGTGGGATGGTGGCCGAGGACGGCACCGTCGGCACGGACAGCGCTCTCTTCCAGTTGCTCGACGGCCTCCCCCTGTCTGGAGTGCTCAGCACGGTCGCGATCGTGCTCGTCGTCGTCTTCTTCGTGACGAGCTCGGACTCCGGCTCCTACGTCGTGGACATGCTCGCCTCCGGTGGCGACGCGAACCCGCCGGTGTGGAGCCGGGTCATGTGGGCCGTGCTCGAGGGGGCCGTGGCGATCGCGCTGTTGCTCGCAGGGGGCGGCGGTCTGGGCGCCCTCCAGACCGCGGCGATCCTGCTTGCGCTGCCGTTCAGCATCGTCATGGTGCTCATGATGGTCGCCACGGCCAAGGCGTTGCTGCAGGAGCACGGTCGCCTCGAGCGGGCCGAGCGGCGACTCCTCGCCGACGAGATCGCCGGGCACATCGCCCGCCGCGCTGACGACCCCGATGACCACGGGGTCCCGGCATCCCTGTCAAGCGGGAGCAACGGCTCCCAGCCCCTGGACGCGCACCGGGTCGACACGTAGTTGCTCGCCGAGCCAGCCTCGAGGCGCGCCCTGCACCTGATCGTCGGCCGGGGCGCGCCTGAGTGCGGCAGGGAACGTCACGATGGCGATCCCGAGGGCCGCTCGCGGCTGCGGGCAGGGCTCCGCGCCGACTGGCGGCGATCACGGTGTCGGTGGCGCGGCATACGGTAGGCGCCATGGCTGCCTCCACCTCACGACGCACCGCTCGCACGGCGGCCACCTACCGTTGCTCGGAGTGCGGTTGGCAGGCAGCGAAGTGGGTGGGTCGGTGCGGTGAGTGCCAGGCGTGGGGCTCTGTCTCCGAGGTCGGGGCGGTCACCGTGCGCACGACGGCCGCGGCCGCCGTGGAGCGACCGGCCATCCCCATCGGCGAGGTCGATGTCCGCCGCGCGATGGCGCAGTCCACCGGGGTTGCCGAGTTCGACCGGGTGCTCGGGGGCGGGCTGGTCCCGGGAGCCGTCGTGCTCGTCGCCGGTGAGCCGGGCATCGGAAAGTCGACCCTCATGCTCGACGTCGCGGCGCGCGCGGCGCGCTCCGGTGAGCGCGGTGAGCGGCGGGTGCTCTACGTCAGCGGGGAGGAGTCCGCGGCCCAGGTACGGTCTCGTGCCGAGCGCATCGAGGCGATGGCCCGCACGCTCTACCTCGCGAGCGAGACCGACCTCGCGAGTGTGCTCGGCCAGATCGAGCAGCTCGAGCCCGATCTCGTGGTCGTCGACTCGGTGCAGACCATCTCCTCCGCAGAGGTCGAGGGGTCGGCCGGCAACGTCGCCCAGGTGCGTGAGGTCGCCGCGTCGCTCATCCAGGCGGCCAAGTCGCGCGGCATCTCGGTGCTCCTCGTGGGCCACGTGACCAAGGACGGCTCGATCGCCGGTCCGCGGGTGCTGGAACACCTCGTCGACGTGGTCATCGCGTTCGAGGGGGATCGCCACTCCAGGCTCCGCTTGGTGCGGGCCGTGAAGAACCGCTACGGGCCCACCGACGAGGTCGGGTGCTTCGACCTCTCCGACGTCGGAATCGTGGGGCTCGCCGACCCGAGCGGGTTGTTCCTCTCCGGTCGCACGGCGGAGGTTGCCGGCACCTGCGTGACGGTCACCCTCGAGGGGCGCCGGCCCCTGGTCACCGAGGTGCAGGCGCTGGTCACCCGCTCCAGCCTGTCCACCCCTCGGCGTGCGACGAGTGGGCTCGACACGGCTCGGGTCAACATGATCCTCGCCGTGCTCGACAAGCGGGCCGAGGCGCCGATCGGCTCCAGCGACGCCTACCTCTCCACGGTCGGGGGTGTCCGGCTCACTGAGCCCGCCGCCGATCTCGCCATCTCGCTCGCGCTTGCCGGCGCGATCACCGACCTGCCACTCCCGCACGGCACCATCGCCTTTGGTGAGGTCGGCCTCGCCGGGGAGATCCGGCCGGTGACCGGCGCGCACCGCCGGCTGTCCGAGGCCCACCGTCTCGGATTCACCCGGGCGGTGGTACCACGGGGGGTGCTCGGCGCGGGCCCGGTGCCGCCCGGCATGCAGGTCGTGGAGGCGGCCACCGTCAGGGAGGCCGTTGGCCGCGGCCTGCACGACGTGGCCGGTCGGTGATCCGGCGAGGCACGCGGGCGCGCCGCGGCTAGGATTGCCCCGTCCCGCATGCCCGTGCGGTCGACGGGGGAGTGCAGCGAGGAGGCCGTGTGTCGGGTTACCAGAGCGACGACGAGCTCCTGCGCGCCACCATGGCGGCCGTCGCACCCGGCACCGAGCTCCGCGATGGCCTCGAGCGAATCCTGCGCGGGCGCACCGGTGCGCTCATCGTCCTGGGCAACGACAAGCTCATGGACACGGTGTCCACCGGTGGTTTCCCCCTCGACGTGGAGTTCTCGGCGACCCGACTGCGTGAGCTCGCGAAGATGGACGGCGCCATCGTCTGCGACCGCGACGTCACCCGGATCCTTCGCGCGGCGACCCAGCTCATCCCCGACGCGCGTATCGAGACCAGCGAGTCCGGCACCCGGCACCGCACGGCCGAGCGGGTGGCGAAGCAGACCGGCTTCCCGGTCGTCTCGGTCAGCCAGTCGATGCGGATCATCGCGCTCTACGTGGCCGACCGCCGCGTGGTCCTGGAGGATTCCAGCTCGATCCTCTCGCGCGCCAACCAGGCCCTGCAGACCCTCGAGCGCTACAAGTCTCGTCTCGACGAGGTGACCGGCACCCTGTCGGCACTTGAGATCGAGGACCTCGTCACGGTGCGCGACGTGGCCAACGTGCTGCAGCGACTGGAGATGGTGCGACGCATCAAGGACGAGATCGCCGACTACGTCCTCCAGCTCGGCACCGACGGGCGGCTGCTCAGCCTGCAGCTCGAGGAGCTCACGGGCGGTCTCTCCGACGACCTCGACCTCGTCATCCGCGACTACCTGCCCGAGGCCAAGAACGAGCACACCCTCCAACAGGCGGTCGACAACCTCACCGCGATCGACTCCACCGAGCTGCTCGACCCGGGCGCCGGCGCCCGCGCCATCGGGTTCGTCATCGCCGGCGACTCCCTCGACTCCTCGATCAGCCCGCTCGGGTTCCGCCTCCTCACCAAGGTGCCGCGCCTGCCCGGGGCGATCGTCGAGCGGCTGGTCGAGCACTTCGGCAGCCTGCAGAAGCTCCTCGCCGCCAACATCGACGACCTCATGGACGTCGACGGCGTCGGCGAGGGTCGCGCCCGGCTGGTGCGCGAGGGGCTCTCCCGCCTGGCCGAGTCCAGCATCCTCGAGCGCTACGTCTGACCCCTCGCATCCGTGCCACCTCGCCGCGTGCCGTCGGTGCCCCAACAGTCCCGCTCAGTGCCAGCGGTGGGTGTCTCCCGTCCCCGCGTGGCCGCTGCCGAGCCTTCCCCGTCCAGCGCACCGCCCGCGACGGAGTTCCTCACGCCAAGACCCCGAAGCTCTGCTAGCAGAGGTTCGGTCTCGAACCACACGGTGCACCATGTGGTTGTAGCACCAACCTCTGCTAGCAGAGGTTCGTGGGAGGAGGAGGGGCTGCAAGCGGAGGTGATGGGCTGGTATGCCGGCCACGCCCGCCCGCTGCCGTGGCGAGACCCGTCGTGCACGCCGTGGGGCGTGCTCGTCTCCGAGGTGATGTCGCAGCAGACCCCGGTGGCGCGGGTGGCGCCGGTGTGGCTGGAGTGGATGGAGCGTTGGCCGAGGCCGAGCGATCTGGCGCAGTCCTCGCCCGCGGATGTGGTGCGGGCCTGGAAGCGCCTCGGCTACCCCCGGCGGGCGCTGCGCCTGCGTGAGGCCGCGCTCGCGCTGGTCGAGCGGCACGGCGGTGAGGTGCCGAACGACGAGCCCGCCCTGAGGGCCCTGCCGGGGGTGGGGGACTACACCGCAGCAGCGGTCACGGCATTCGGCTTCGGTGCTCGTTCGGTGGTGGTGGACACGAACGTGCGCCGGGTGCTGGCCCGCCTCATCACGGGCCGCGCGCTGCCGGCGCCGGCCCTCACCTCGGCTGAGCGAGCCCTGGCCGCGTCGATGGTGCCACCGGCGCCCGCGGATGCCGCCGTGTGGAGCGTGGCCGTCATGGAGCTCGGGGCGGTCGTGTGCACCGCGCGGGCACCGGCGTGCGGTACCTGCCCGGTCTCGGCACGGTGTGCCTGGGCGCTGGCCGGATTCCCACCCCATGAGGGCCCCCCGCGACGGGGACAGGCCTGGCACGGCACCGACCGGCAGGTCCGCGGGGCCGTGCTCCAGCGGCTGCGCGAGAGCGAGCACCCGGTGCCACGCAGCGACCTCGGCTCGGTCACGGTGCAGCCCGACCAGCTCGACCGGGCCATCGCCTCCCTCATCGAGGACGGGCTGCTCGAGCCGGCCGACGGGGAGCTGCTGAGGCTGCCGCTGTGACGCCCGTGAGATGGTGCCCGGGCTGATCCGACCCGGGGATGCCGTGGTCGACACCCGCCTCTCCGGACCCGGCCGACACGCCGTGCGATCGGGATCGGCGCCGCGCGACTGCGGGCACGGGAGACGGGGGTCGATGCCACGGCATACAGTCCTGCCGAGCGCACGTCGCGCCGACATCGGGGGGAAGGCTGGCATGAGGGCACGACGACGGTGGGTCGGGGCCATGGCGAGCATGCTGCTCGTGGGGACCTCCGTCCTCGCGAGCGCAGGCACGGCGATCGCCGACTCGGGCCTGCAGACGGGTTCCAGCAGCCGCTACGTCCTCGATCCGAAGAAGACCACGGTCGACGCGACGATCACGATCGACCTGCGCAACGTCACCGCCGGCTCCGCAGACGGCTCATACACCTACTACGACGCGTATGCCGTGCCCGTCCCGGCCGGCGCCGAGGACGTTCGCGCTCGCAGCGGGGGGCGCTCCCTGGCCGTGGACCTCCAACGCACCGACGACCCGAGCACCGCTCTGGCGCGGATCTCCTTCCCCGAGCTGCGCTCGGGGCGCTCCCGCACGATCGAGCTGAGGTTCCGAGTTCCCGGCGAGAAGCCGCGCTCACCCGACAGCACCCGGGTCGGGCCGGGCTACGCGACGTTCGCGGTCTACGGGTTGGGTGACCCGGGGCGCACCGTGGTCGAGGTGGTGGCGCCGGTGTCGATGACGTTCGACAGCACCACCGACGGGTTCACGCCCTCGCAGAAGGGCGACACGCTCACCTACCGGGCGCAGTCCCAGGACCCGGATGGCTTCTGGGCGGTGGTCTCGCTCCGAGACCCCGACGCGGCCGATGAGCGCAGCGTCGACGCGGGTGGCACGTCGTTCATCCTCGCGGGGTTCAAGGACGACCCGCAGTGGGCGGACTTCGTGGCCGACCGGTTGACCCAGGGCATCCCGACCTTGGAGCGTCTGGTGGGCACGCCGTGGCCAGGGGGGCTGGAGCGGGTGCGCGAGGACGCGTCGCCCTCGCTGCGGGGCTATGACGGCTGGTTCGACCCCAGCGACGACGAGATCGTCATCGGTGAACGGCTGGATGACGACCTGATCCTGCATGAGCTCTCGCACGCCTGGGTCGCCGGTGACCGCTTCGACCAGCGCTGGGTCTACGAGGGGCTCGCGCAGGTGCTCGCCGGTCGAGCCGTCCGCGAGACGGGTGGGAAGGCCAGCCGGCACCCGAGCGTCTCCCCCCGCGACGACGGGGCGGTCCAGCTCAACGACTGGGGTGGCTCCGCGAGCTCGCGCTCCAGCGACGTCGACGGATATGCCTACCCCGCAGCCTTTGCCGCCACCTCGGCCCTGCTCGGTGACCTCGACGACGAGACCTTCGCGCGGGTGCTGGCGTCGGCCATCGCAGGTGAGCGCGCCTACGACCCGGCGGGCACCAAGCCAGATGGAGGCGGGCGCACCTCGTGGTCGCGCTGGTTGGACCTGGTGCAGGAGCGTGGTGGTGTCGAGGATGCGCCGGCCGTGTTCGCGCGATGGGTGCTGACCCCGGAGCAGGCCGCCCAGCTCCGCCCCCGGGAGCAGGCGCGTGCGGCATACGAGGCGGTCGACGACGGCGACGGCGCGTGGCTGCCACCGGAAGGGTTGCGCGACGCGATGAGCGCCTGGGACTTCGCTCGGGCGGATCACGTCCTGGGTGAGGTGGGTCCGCTGGGGGCTGCGGTGCTGAAGACGCAGCGGGCTGCGGCCGATGCGGGCCTCGACGTGCCGGACGTGGTTCGCAGGGCGTACGAGCAGGCCGACCAGGACGAGGAGTATGCCGCGCTGGGAGCCTCGCTCCCGCGTGCCGCGGACGTCATCACCGCGGTGGGCGGGTCAGCTCGGCGTGCCGCTGCCGAGCACGGACCGGTCACCGCAGTGGGCGAGTCCGTGCTGCGGGTCGACGACACGGCGCAGGAGGCCGCCGCGCTGCTCGACGACGGGGACTTCGACGGGGCTGCGGCCGCAGCGGAACGGGTCGAGAGCCGTGCCTCGATCGCCGTGCTGGTGGGACTCGGTGCGATCCTCCTGGCGGTGTCGGCGCTGGTGTTGCTCGGTGTGGGCGCTGCACTGCTGCTGCGCGGGCTCACCCGCTCAGAGCGTGCGCAGCATGCGCGTGTTCCCGAGGGTGTTGGGCTTGACCCGCTCCAGGTCCAGGAACTCCGCGACCCCCTCGTCGTAGGAGCGCAGCAGCTCGACGTACACGGCGGGCTCGACCGCCTGTCCCTCGATCGGGGCGAACCCGTGCCGGGTGAAGAACGCCGTCTCGAAGGTGAGGCAGAAGAGCCGCCGCAGCCCGAGGTCGCCGGCCCGCTCGACCAGTCGCTCCATGATCGCCGAGCCGACCCCGAGGCCGAGCGCGGCGTCCTCGACGGCGATCGTGCGAATCTCCCCGAGGTCCTCCCACAGGACGTGCACCGCGCCGCACCCGATGACCGATCCCGCTGACTCCGCGACCACGAAGTCGGCCACCGACTCGTAGTAGGCGACGGCCTCCTTGTTGAGCAGCACGCGACGCTCCGCGAGTGGCGCGACGAGGGCGCGGATCGCTCTCACGTC
>JBDSNZ010000291.1:0-9229 GCA_039915055.1 Ornithinibacter sp. | reverse complement strand
CTGCACGAGCACAGCAACGTGCACGTGACGATGGTGCAGATGCCGGCAGTCAACACCCCGCAGTTCTCGTGGGTGCTCTCCCGCCTGCCCAAGCACCCACAACCGGTGCCGCCGATCTATCAGCCGGAGGTCGCCGCCCGAGCGGTCGTGTTCGCGGCGGATCACCCGAGACGCCGGGAGTACTGGGTGGGGGCCAGCACCGTGGGCACCCTGATGGCCAACGCCGTGGCTCCCGGGCTCCTCGATCGCTATCTCGGACGAACCGGCTTCGCCTCCCAGCAGAACGCGACGTTGAGCGTGTCGGGTGACCCGGTCAACCTCTGGGACCCCGCTGACGGCGAGACGGGCCGCGACTTCGGCGCCCGGGGCGTCTTCGACGACAAGGCCATCTCGACCAGCCCACAACAGTGGCTGGCCCACCACTACCCGCAGCTCGGATCCGCGGCCGCCGTGGTCGTCGGCGTGGCTGCGACAGCTGTGGCCGTGGGGCGACGGCGATGAGCGGCGGCCCCCCTGTCGATCATCGACGCCAGCGCGCCCTGGGGGTGGCCGGAATCGCTTGGGGCTCTGCGCTCCTGACAGTCGGGCCCGGGATCTGGCGGTTGCTCGACGAGCGGGTGCCCACCGAGGCTGACCGCATCGCTCTCCGGTTCCTGGGGGCACGGCACGTCGCGACGGGCGTGACCCAGGTGGTCCTCCCCAGCCGCTTCCAACGGCTGGAGATCGGTGTCGACCTCATCCACACCGCGACCATGCTCGCCCTGGCCGCCCTCGACCCGCCGCGGAGGCGGCCCGCTCTCGTCACCGCTGCGGTCGCCAGTGCCAGCGCCGTTGCCGGGATGGCGATCCGTGCTCGGACCTCACCCTCCACCGGGTCCGCACGATGAAAGCCGCAGACCGCGCGAGCGCTCACGTCCCCGCCCCTGGTGGTGACGCGCGCAGCGCCCCGTCCGTGCCGCCACAGGCCCTGCGTGACTATGCCTTCCTCGCGGACGGCTACCGAGGGGCGATCATCGGCCCCCGCGGTGACGTCTCGTGGATGTGCGCGCCGGTGTGGGACTCCCCTGCGGTGCTGTCCGGCCTGGTCGGCGGCCGCGGGTCCTACCTGATCTCGCCTGCCGACACCTTCGTCTGGGGCGGCTACTACGAGCCGGGCTCACTCATCTGGCGCAGCCGATGGACCCTCACCGCTGGTCGGGTCGAGTCCAGGGAGGCGCTCGCCGTCCCGTCCGACCCGCACACCCTCACGTTGCTGAGACGCGTCGAGAACGTCGACGGTGACCCTGCTCGCATCGATGTGCGCCTCGACCTGGCTGCCGAGTTCGGGGCCGCGACCAGCGACGTCCGTTCCGAGGGTCACGGCATCTGGTCGATCACGACCGGGCACCTGCACTGCCGCTGGTCCGGCGCCACCGGCGCCCGCCACGCTCGGGACGGCTCGCTGTCGCTGGCTCTGGAGCTGGCGGCCGGCCAACGTCACGACTTCCTCCTGGAGATCAGTGATCGGCCGCTGGCTCAGCCCGGCGACCCCGACCGCCTGTGGGCCCAGACGCAGCACTACTGGCGCCAGCACGTCCCTGACTTTCCGCATTCCGCTGCGCCGCGCGACAGCCGACACGCGTATGCCGTGCTGCGCGGGCTGACCGCTCCCGGAGGTGGGATGGTGGCCGCCGCCACCACCGGCCTACCCGAGCGCGCCGAGCACGGCAAGAACTACGACTACCGGTATGTCTGGTTGCGCGACCAGGCCTACGCAGGACTGGCCGTCAGCGTCCTGCAGCCCTTGCCGCTGCTCGACGAGGCCGTCGCCTTCACCACCGCCCGGGTCCTGGAGAACGGCCCACGGTTGGCACCGGCATACCGGTTGGACGGCACCCTCCCCCCGCGCGAGACGCACCTCGACCTCCCTGGCTACCCGGGAGGGTCGGTCATCGCCGGCAACTGGGTCCGCGGCCAGTTCCAGCTCGACGCCATGGGCGAGCTGCTCCAGCTCTACGCCGCGGCCGGTCGCCACCACCACCTCAGCGCGGACGATGATCGCGCCATCCTCACCGTCGTCGAGACCATCGCCGCCCGCTGGACCCAACCCGACGCGGGAGTCTGGGAGCTCGAGGACGACTGGTGGATCCAGTCCCGGCTGGCCAGCGTGGCCGGACTGCGCGCGGCAGCGAGAGACGTTCCCGGTGCCGACACCACCTCCCTGTTGTCCCTCGCCGACGCGATCATGGCTGAGACCTCCGCACGTGGCCTCGGACCGGACGGCGCCTGGATGAGGGCCCCCGACCGACCCGGTGTCGATGCCTCCCTGCTCCTGGCACCGGTGCGCGGTGCGTTGCCGGCGAGCGACCCCCGCAGCCGAGCCACCCTGGCCGCGGTCACCGAACAGCTGGAGGAGGACGGCTACCTCTACCGCTACGCCGCCGATGACCGGCCGCTGGGGTCGGCCGAGGGAGCCTTCCTGATGTGTGGGTTCGCCATGAGCCTGGCCCACCTGTGTGACGGCAACCGGGTCGAGGCCTACCGCTGGTTCGAGCGCCAGCGCGCCGCCGGCGGACCGCCCGGGTTGCTCTCGGAAGAGTTCGACGTGCGCCAGCGCCAGCTCCGCGGCAACCTCCCCCAGGGGTTCGTCCACGCGCTCCTGCTCGAAGCCAGCCAGGTCCTGGGGGACGCGGAGAGCCTGAACCACTGAACCACTGAACCACTGACCAACGACAGGAATGAGGTGTCAGCGATGGATGAGTCAGTGCCGTCTCCCCCCGGCATCCACCCCACCCACGAGGACCAGACGTGGCGCACCGAGCTGAAGCGGCCCCGACGACGCCCCCCGGGCGTGATGTCCGACCTCGACGTCAAGAACGCCCACGACATCGTGCTGCAACAGATCATCGACGACCTCACGCGAGAGCACCAAGGTCACGAGCACGACCGCGTGACCCTCGAGCTGGCCCAGAAGATCGCCGAACACCAGCTGGCTCCCAAGCCACGACCGTGGCTCGACGCGGTCGCCGACTCGGTGATCAGCGGCAACGCCTACGTGCTCACCCAGAGGACCGCGGAGATCTGCGACGTGCCACCACCGAGCTCCCGCCACCCCGGCAGGTCGATCCTGTGAGCACCCGAGGGGTCGGTCACGCCGCGGTGCTCCAACCGGTGGTCCGCGCCGTGATCGGCTCGGACCTCCCCGTGCGCGTCGAGTGCTGGGACGGGAGCTCGTCGGGCCCGCCGGACGCTGGGGTCGTGCTGCGCTTCATGTCGCGGCGCGCGCTCCGCCGCCTCGTCTGGACGCCCAACGAGCTGGGTTTCGCGCGCGCCTACGTGTCGGGGGACATCCAGATCGAGGGGGACCTGCTCGACGCCTTGGCTCGACTCGATGCGCTTGCGGACCCCGAGCGGGGCCCGGGGGTGCGCCTGGGCCACGACACGACGGTCGCGGTCGCCAAGGCGGTGGTGCGGCTGGGCGCACTGGGGCCGCCGCCACGCCCGCCGGCTGAGGAGATCCGGCTCTCGGGCAGACGACATGCTCCCGGACGGGATGCGAGCGCGGTCTCCCACCACTACGACGTGGGAAACGACTTCTACGCCCTGGTCCTGGGCCCGTCGATGGTCTACTCCTGCGCGTACTTCGAACAGGCCCCGTCTCCCGCCTACGGTTTGGAGGACGCGCAGCGCGCCAAGCTCGACCTCGTGGCGCACAAGCTCGGCCTTGCCCCCGGGATGCGCCTGCTCGACGTCGGGTGCGGGTGGGGGTCCTTCGTCCTGCACGCAGCACGCCACTACGGAGTCACCGCCGTGGGCGTCACCCTCTCCGCGGAGCAGGCCACCTTCGCTCGCGCTGAGGTCGCCGCGCTCGGACTCGGTGACCGCGTCGAGATCCGGGTCCAGGACTACCGCGACGTGACCGACGGGCCCTACGACGCCATCGCCAGCATCGGGATGGCCGAGCACGTCGGACTGTCCCAGATGGCCGAGTATGCCGCTCACCTCCACACCCTCCTGGCTCCCGGAGCCAGGCTGCTCAACCACTCCATCTCGCGCCGACCCGGGCCGCCCGGTGATCCGAAGGGGGACAAGACCTCGTTCATCGACCGCTACGTCTTCCCCGACGGTGAGCTGCACCCCCTGTCGACGACGGTCGACGCGCTGGAGTCAGCGGGGTTCGAGGTGCGCGACGTCGAGTCGCTGCGGGAGCACTACGCCGACACCCTGCGCGCCTGGGTGGCCAACCTCGAACAGAACTGGGAGCAGGCAGTCACGCTCTCCAGTCCGGGACGGGCCCGGGTGTGGCGCCTGTACATGGCCGGATCCGCACTCGGATTCCAGTCCAACCGCCTCGGCGTCAACCAGGTGCTCGCCGTCAAACCCGGCCCCGGGGGAGCCAGCGGTGTGCCGCGAACCCGAAGCGAGCTGCTCGGCGGGTCGTGACGTTGATACGGTCGCTGCACACCGAAGGAGGTGGCTGGGTTGCCCGATGACCACGCAGCTCCTCGCAGCGGCCTGCTGCAGAGCGCGCTCGATGAGTTCCTCGGTCGAGCTCGTACCCTCGCCGATGCGGTGGGGTCGATCGGAGGCGAAGCGGTCGGCGCCGTGCCCGGCCTCCTCCCGGACACCGTCGCAAAGATGCTGCTCTCGCTGCAGCAGCTCGTCGATCAGGTGCCCCAGCTGACGACCGAGGTCGACGTGCTCCTCGAGGGAGTGCACGCCAAGCGCCTGACGTTGCAGGCCCTGCAGGCCGAGCTGGCGGCGTTCGACAGCCAACTGCAGCTGCTCGAGCAGTCGCTGGCGCCGCTGCAGGCCTGGACCGACCAGTGGTCCCGGCTGCGTGGGTCACTGAGCGATACCCTCGGCTCGGTCCGAGCGACGGAGCCGACCGAGCCCACCGACGGCTGAGGCCTCTGGGGTTGTGCTGCGCCCAGGACCCCTACGGCAGGAAGATCTCCAGCTCGTCGCCCCCTGGTCGCAGGGCCGCCTCGAGGTCGGCGAGTGCGACGACGAGACCGCCGACGCGATACGGGTTGGTGCAACGCGTGGCATCGAGGTCTCGACCGCCCAGACGCACCGCCGATGGTCCGTGCCCACGCTCACCAACGTGATAGCGCACCCGTAACAGGCTTCCCGCGAGGGGAACGGTGGCGCGCAGCCCATCCAGGCCGGAGGGCAGGACGGGATCGACCTCGACCGTGCCGGCGCGACGTCGGACCCCGAGCACCGAGTGGACGACGATCCGCAGCAGCACCCCCGGGCCGGAGGAGTAGATGCGCCATCCGGCCTCCAGACCTGTCGCACCGGTGAGCACCTCGGCGTACCTGGCCGCGAACTCAAAGCGGTCAAGGCAGGCCGCGTCCGAGCTCGACGGGTAGGTGTTGCCCTGGCGCAACCGTGCCCCGGGCACGAGGGCGACCGTGGCAGGTGGCAGCGCCTGCCGGATCCCCACCCACAGGGCCTCGGCATCACCCCATCGCGCCATCGCCTCGCACCACCGCAGGTGCGCGTGGACGTACATCAGCCCGACCTCCCGGCCGACGAACGTCGCCGTCTCGGCCCGCTGGAAGTGCCGCATCAGCCCACCGGAGTATGGCGGCGGCTGGTCGAACAGTCGGATGCCGTCCACACCCGTGAGGTGCTCTCGGACGAGAGCGATGTGGTGGGCTGCCTCGGCGGGGTCGAAGAGGTCGGCACCGAGGGCGTGGATCATCTGCAGGGAGCCGTGCCGAAGCCCTGTCTCGGTGTCTCGCGGGTGGACGAGCAGGCGGCGGACCTCGACGACCCCGTCCCTGTCCGGAAGATCCAGCTGGGCATACCCGGCGAGCTCGTCGTCCACGAGCAGGTATCGGCGCAGATCGCGGGCGACCGCCGAGGCCTCCGTGCGCAGCTCCCCGACCAGGACGTCCTCCCCACCGGCGGTCTCGAGCCCGTCGGCCAGGGTGCGCAGCGACTGGTGGTGCAACGTCACCGTCCACGAGCTGCTCATCGTCACGGCCATGCTCGGGTCCGCGGGCTGGAGCGAGTCGTTCCAGTCGCCGTGGCCGTACGCGACCAGGACCGTCCCGGGCAGGACGTGCTCCCGGGCGCCGCCGAGCGCGCGCTCGAGGTGGGAGCGCATCGTCGACGCAGGCTCGGGAGGGGCTCCCGCCGAGGCGTACCACCCCACGCTCTCCCGCAGAAGCGTCGCGTCGCCGGAGGCCAGGAGGTAGCGGCCCACGGCGAGGACGGGCCAGTGGATCACGTCACCGTGCGACGGCTCCATCCGGAAGTGCTCGTCCCCGGGGAGGAAGCCGAACGCCTGGGGCCACGTCCCGTCGGTGTTCTGGGCCGCGAAGATCCTCAGGAGCAGCGCGCGCGCGTCGGCCTGCCGATCCAGGGCGAGCAGCAGCTCGAGCGGGCCCTGGGTCACATCGCGGGTCCCCCACGCACCCCCGGAGTACTGCTCCAGGCCACGCGGTGACAGGAAGTGCACCAGCGCGTCGTGCACCAGCCAGGGCAGACTCACGTCAAGCTGATCGACCACGGAGCCGGAGCCGGCTGCGGCTCCCACCAGCTCGCCGATGCGCACGGCCGTGACGGAGGGCCACCAGCCGTCGGGACGTTGCTGCTCCGTCCTGACGTCGCCTTCGTCCTCGGCCGCCGGAGGAGCAGGCGCACCGATGGCGGCGACCGTCAGCTCGAGCTCGAGCCCAGGGCGGGGTTCGGTGCGCAGCGTCACCACGGAGGAGCAGCGGCTGCGCCCGTCGTCGAAGAGGGGCCCGTCGTCTCCGACGATCAGCGGGGTGTTGCTCCGCAGCGTCATGGTCGCTGCGGGCAGAACCACAGCGATGCCATCAGGGCGCTCCTCGACCCGGAGCGCGCCGGGTGGAGCAGGGAGTGGGTCCTCCTTCGTGCCGAGGTGCAGGGCGAGCAGCACTCGCCGGGGACGACCAGCCGTGACGCGCACCGACATCCGGACGACGTGCTCGCTGGGTGGGGCTGTGGTCCGGACCTCCAGGACGCCGCCGGCATCCCCACCGTCGGGATCGACCACGTGCACCCACCGGGCACCGTCCAAGGACATCGCGAACGCAGATGGAAGGTCCACCAGGCGCCATCGGTCCGCCACCTCGACGAGGACGCGCACCCCGTAGTCGCGGTGCAGGCCGAGGTAGCCGCGCACGGTCGTCAGGACGGGGGCGTTGGATGCGTGGCCGCGCGTGAGGTACGACAGCGGAGAACCCGTCATCCAGCTCGTCACGGTGAGCGAGCGCGTATCGGGGGCAGCAGTGTCACCGGTCCGCAGGATCGTGCCGTGCGGTCGCAGGGTGGACATCTCCTTGGCCTGGGTGACCACGTGCTCGTCGTCCGCCGTGAAGAACGACAGGAGCGAGCCGTCCTCCCCCCGTTCCACCGCCCGCCACGGGCTCGGCCAGATCGCCTCGACCTCTGCATCGGTGAGAGGGCGGGAGGTCAGGCTGCGGCCGGGGTCGTAGGCGCCCGTGGGGGCGGCAAGCCCCACACCGACAGCGAGCGCCCCACCAGCAGCGATCCCCAAGTGTGTTGTGGGAGTGGGGAGGGTCGACGCTGCCGTGCGGGCGAGGTCCAGAGCGTGGTGGACGAGCTGGATGTCGGCGTCGGACGTGGCGGCCGGATGGTCCTGCACCAGGAGGCCGGCGAAGGACGTCGTCAGGCGCTGGCCGGGCTCCAGTCGCCAGCTCGATGTCTGCAGGGTGGCAAGGGTGTGCTCGTGCTGACGTCGCCGGGACGGCAGGTCGCGACCCAGAGCGAGGGGAGGCCGACCAGCACGTGCCGTCACGCCGTGGACATCGAGTGCATCGGTCGCCCAGGCGAGCACCGGGGTCGTGCAGGCCAGCACGCACCACGGGATCTCGCCTGATTGCGCCAGGTTCTGTCGCACCGCCAGCGCAGTGCCGAAGCCCTCACCGAAGAGCGGTCCGATGTCCAGGTACTGGCTCACGTACAGCTCGTTGGTGCGCAGGGTCGAGGGAGCCGCGAGGGCGACGTCGTGGGCGTGCACGACGTCGACCTTCCGCTGTCGGGATCCCTCGTTGTGCACCTCGACGTGCCACGCCCAGGCCGTGCGAGCCGGGTCGAGGGTGAGCGTCACCCGCCAACCGAGATCATCGTCGGCCCGGCCCGTGAGGACCAGGGCGCCGTCCTGGAGGTGCACGGATGAGCCCGACCCCGCCCCGAGCATCGGCCAGTGCCGGCCCGTCGCGCGATCGCGAAGCCACAGCTGCAACAGCCCGGGGGCGAAGGGCGAGGCGGCGTGCTGCACCAGCTCGATCCGATCGGTCCCGAGCGAGGCCGGAGCGCCGCCTTCCACGATGAGCGCACGCAGGCCTCCGGGTGACCCGAGCAGCCAGGGCGCGCCGTGCTGCTCGAGCGTGCTGGTGTGACTACTCACCCACGATGCCCGCGCCGAACTCCTCGAGCCCGATGACCGGCCGCAGGGCCCTCTCGACGTCCCGAGTGCTGAAAGCCCTTCGCAGCACACCCTTGCCGAGCACCTGGCCCAGAGCACCCATGACCATGGCTTGGTCGAGCGAGAGGTAGCGTCGAGCGATCGTGCCGCTCTTCACGGCGACCGCGTCGAAGAAGCCGCCCGCACCATAGGCGCCGAGCTTGTTCTGGATGCCGATCAGGTTCGCTGTTGCAGGACCGCGCTCGAACATCATCGCCAGGAACGACGCGTGCGGGGTGACGACGCCGTCGCCATAGGTGGGGTGGGGGTTGGTGGCCGCGCGGCAGTCGCCGAAGCCGACGTCGAGGTTGGTCTTCTCCTGGTCGGAGAAGTAGCCCTCGGGGTTCAGTCCGAGTGCATCCACGCCGTACTCGCGGTATCCACCGGTGGGGTTGCTCGACGGTGAGAAGCCCCAGTAGCCATAGCCCGCGTCCTCGAGGCCGTGCTCGCGCTCGGCGCGCACGTGCAGCGGGTGGTTGACGCCCCAGCTGCGCGGCGCCCACTGCTCCTCGGGCACGAAGACGGCCGGCATGAGCTCCTCGAACATGCTGCCGCCCCAACCGGGCACGACATGCATACCGCGATAGGTGTACGCGCCTTCGTAGACGTCGATCCCCAGGTAGGTGCGAGTCACTCCCACCGGCTGCATCTCGTGCCAGGACCAGTCGCACGATGCCGGGAAGGTGCGCCATGGCGCGTAGTAGTGGTGCCCCGGCACCTGTCCGGTGAGGATGCCGAGGTAGCTCGTGATGCGCGTCTCGGAGACGATCGTGTCGTAGT
>JBDSNZ010000262.1:0-7422 GCA_039915055.1 Ornithinibacter sp. | reverse complement strand
CCTCACGCCAGTCCGCCACTGCGCGCTCGAACCCGAAGTCCTCCACGGCCTGGCGTCGACGGTCCTCCACGGGGTCGGCGCACACGACGAGGCGCGGGTCGTAGGAGCGGTCCGGGAAGTGCCCGGGGATACGTCGCGCGGAGCGGGAGTGGGCCTGACCCATCCAGCCCAGTCCGAGCACGGCGATGCGGATCTGCCGCCTCATCGGGCCACCCGACCAGCGGCGGAGGTCATCGGCAGGCGGGGGTCCTGGCCCAGCTGCTCCCACGTCTCGCGGATCCAGTGGTGGTCGGGGTCGTCGCAGAACGCCATGGTGCGCTCGGCACCCGGCCCCGCGAGCACGTTGAGGAAGTACATCGGGTACTCGGGCTGGGCCGTCGATGGGCCGTGGTAGCCAGCAGCGACGATGTGCACGTCACCGTCAAGCACCGTGACCGTCTCGTCGGAGGATCCGTCGACCGTGTAGACCCGGAAGAGGCCCTGTCCGTGGGGGTGCCCGTGCGGCGCGTCGAGGCGGCCCATCCGGAAGTAGTAGATCTCCTCGTTGGTCGGCTCGCAGTCACCGATCCCGTCGTGCCGGTGGGGCGGCCACGAGGACACGTTGCCTCCGGGCGTGAGCACCTCGCAGACGTTGATCCGGTCGGCGGCGGTGAAGGAGTCCGGGGTGGCGATGTTGGTGACCTGACGGGAGGCGCGACCACCGCCACGGACCTCGACGGGCACCGCCTGCGCCGGTGTCACGCACAGCGGGAAGCGCTCGGTGGCCCGGGCGGTGCACAGGGCGACCTCGCCGGCGTCCCCGCTGATCGTGATCGTCGACCCGAGCGGGAGGTAGATCCAGTCGGACACTGCCTCGAAGACCCCGGTCCGACCGATGAGGGTGTGGGTCTCGCCGTCTACCACCACCTCGACGTCGGTGGCCGACAGAGGCACGAGGACGCCCTCGATGCCGTCGAGGGCACGACGGACCGGGCCGCTCGCGAGGTCGAACACCTCGAGCCCGCTGTAGTTCCACCCGGCCCCTTCAGGGGTGACGGTGACCAGGGTGTCCTGGGTCGCCAGGGATCCGGCGCGGTGGTGGTTGCTCATGATCGGGGCTCCTCGAGGGTCGGTGTGACGGAAGGGTGGACGAGGCGGGCGGCGCGGTCCACGGCGTCGTGAACGCTGAGAGCCTCGGGATAGAGCAGGGCGCGTCCGGGCACCAGCCCGCGGATGTTGTGCACCTGCAGCGCGCGCTCCCACCCGTCGAAGACTCGGACGTGGTCGCGGCCGGCGTCCCCGCCCAGGAGCAGGATGGGGCAGGTCGTCGCGGCTGCGACTCGGGCCGGGTTGGTGGTTGCCGGGATCTTCAGCCAGGTGTGCGCCGACGAGGAGCCGAGGCCGCTCGCGATGGCCACGGTGCGGACCAAGGCGTCCTCGGACGGGTCGAGCTCGACACCCCCGTCGGGTCGCTTGCGGTAGGGCAGCGGCTCGATGAGGGCCATCGTGTCGGCATCCGCCAGGGCCGTCATGATACGAGCGACCATCTCCAGGGTGCGGGGGACGCTGCGGTCGGTCGGCTCGATACGGAGCAGGGTCTTGCCGCCGTCCAGCCCGAGCGACAGGACGTGCTCGACGTCGTAGGCGGTGACCCGGTCGTCGAGCTCCCAATGGGCTCCGACGATGCCTCCGCGGTTCATCGTGCCGATGGCGAGACGGCCGTCCAGTGCCCCGAGGAGGGCGAGCTCCTCGAGGATGTCGGCACTGCCCAGCACGCCGTCGACCCTGGGGTCTGCGAGACCGATCAGGAGACGGGAGAGGAGGGAATGGCGGTCTGCGGCGGCCATCGGGTCAGACCCGATCGTCAGCTTGCCCCGTGCGGTGTGGTCGGCGGCGAGCAACAGCATCTGGCCGTCCTCGCCGACCAGGGGCCGGCGGCGCCGGCTCGTCAGCGCCTGGCGGAAGCGGGCCGGCTCGCGTACCCGGGTATCCGTGAGGGCCTGGAAGTCCTTGTCACCCAAGGTTTCCAGAGGATCAGCCACGATGGATCACCCGCGGCTCGGACGTCGTGGCCTCGAAGGCCTCCAGCTCCTGCAGGGTCGGCATTGCATCGGCGCAGGTCAGTCGAGAGGTCACCAGAGCGCCGGCGGCGTTCGCGACCCGCCCGATCCTGGCCAGCGACCAGCCGCGCACCAGACCGGTCGCAAGGGCTCCCCCGAAGGCGTCACCGGCTCCGGACCCACAGCGCACCTCGACGCGGATCGGGTCGACCATCACGCGCTCGTCAGCCGAGGCGAGGAGCACCCCGTCGGCGCCCATCTTGACGACGGCGATGGAGACCCCACGCGACAGGAGGGCATCGGCCGCCGCGTGTGGCTCGGCGGTGCCCAGGGCCATGGCGCACTCCCTCCGGTTGCCGACGACGACGGTCGAGAGCTCGATCGCCCTGGTCGCGGTCTCGGCCGCGCGCGCCGGATCTGCCCACAGCGTCGGCCGCAGGTCGAGGTCAAGGACGGTGTGCTCGCGTCGTGCGCGCCGCTCCATCCACTGCATCGCGGTGCGTGCCGTGGCACCCATCGCGAGGGTGCTGCCACTCATCCACAGCACGTGGCACGCGTCGAGGACCGGCTCGGCGACGGCATCCACCTCGATGGTGGTGTCGGGTGCGTCAGGAGCGCGAAGGAAGGTGATGGTCGGCTCGGCGGGGACCTCCAGGGCCACGAGGACCACGGGGGTGCGGGCGCCCGTCTGCCTGGCGACGTAGCGGGTCTGCACCCCGAGGGCAGCGAGCCTGGCCACCGCGTAGTCACCCATCGGGTCGTCGCCGACAGCGGTCACCACAGCCGTGCGGAGCCCGAGGCGGGCACCGGCGACGGCGACGTTGGTGGGGCTGCCGCCGATCGACTTGACGAACGTCTGCGGGTCGAGGAAGGAAGCGTAGGGCTCCTGTGCGTAGAGGTCGACGCTCACCCGCCCGATAGCCAGCAGGTCGATCGGACCTGCCGTCATGCGTCGGGCTCCAGCATCGGCGCCACGACGTCACGAAGATAGCGCATGGAGGTCTCGACACCGGTGACGGGGCCTTCGCCGAGCATCGGCATCTCACCGGTGATGGCTGTGTCCTGCTCGATGACGTACCAGCCCTCGTAACCAGCCCGCTCCAACGTGAGCACCACATCCGCGAGGGCGAGGTCACCCTGCCCCAGCGGTGGGAACAACCCCGCCTGGACGCCCTCCATGATCGAGGCCGAGCGGTCGAGCATCCGCGGCACGAGATCCATCCGGACGTCCTTGAGGTGCACGTGCCCGACCCGGTCGGCGGCCCGGCGCGCGAACTCGACAGGGTCGGTGCCGCCGATGGCGAGGTGCCCGGTGTCCAGGCACCACAACACGTCGCAGTCCTCCAAAACCCGCTCCACGTCGTCCGCAGTCTCCACCACGGTCTGCAGGTGTGGGTGCAGCACCTGACGCAACCCGTGGTCCTCGCAGATGGTGTCAACCTCGGCGAGCATGCGTACGAGGTGGCCGTGCTCCTCGCGGTCGAGCGGGCGAGGCAGCGACCAGTCATCGTCCATGACCGGGCACGAGACGAAGGTCGAGGCACCCGAGCGGCTGAAGAGCTCGGCGACCTCACAGACCCGGGCGAGCTCACCCTGACGACGTGCCGGGTCGTGCAGCACGAGCGGGGTGAACCCGCCGATGAGGGACATCCCGTGTCCATCGAGGACACCGCGGATGGCGGTGGCCTCGGTCGGAAGAAAGCCCGGGGCCCCGTACTCGGTCGCCGAGATGCCCAGATCGGTCATCTCCGTGAGCACACGCTCGGTGGGGAGCATCTGCCCCCACCCCGGCACCTCGCAGATGCCCCAAGAGATGGGGGCGGAAGCGATGCGGTCGACGAATGCCATGTGGGCTCCAAGGAAAGGATGGGGTGTGACACCGAGTCGGGCTGCTGGAACGGTCCAGCGAGCATGGCACACGCGCCTTGGCGGGGCAAGGTCCTGGCCCACTGCATGACGCGCGGCCCGGACCCTTTCCGCGAATTTGCTCGTAGGTTAGTCTCAATGTCAGGACATTCGCATACGATGAGGGGACGATCCATGAGCGGCGCAGCGAAGGTGGTGGCAGCGACCCAGTCGCCGCTGCTCACGATGACGCAGACGACCCCGACGGCACTGTGGAACGACAGTGCGGACCCGGTGGAGCTGACCGCGGCGATCGGCTGGGGCGCCGTGGGTGCGACGTGCAACCCCGTCATCGCCCTCGCTGCGATCCGCTCGGACCAGGAGCGCTGGGAGGGAAGGATCCGCGAGCTGGCCCTCGACCTTCCCACCGCAACGGAGTCGGAGATCGGATGGAAGGTCGTCGAGGAGGTTTCCCTCGAGGCTGCGGCCCTTCTGCAGCCCGCCTTTGAGCGCGACGGCGGCCGCAACGGCCGCCTGTCGATGCAGACAGACCCGCGCCTGCGCCGCGACGCCAGGGCGCTCGCCGACCAGGCGGAGCACTTCGCCTCCCTCGCCCCCAACATCATCGTCAAGATTCCTGCGACCTCGACGGGTGTCGTCGCGATCGAGGAGGCCACCTACCGCGGGGTAAACATCAACGTCACCGTCTCCTTCTCGGTGCCGCAGGCCCTTGCCGCCGGTGAGGCGATCGAACGGGGGCTCGTGCGGCGCGAGACCGAGGGTCTCGAGGTGTCCGGCATCGGCCCTGTCGTGACGATCATGGTGGGCCGCCTGGACGACTGGCTCAAGCACGTCGTCGCGCGAGACGGGATCGAGATCGACCCCGAGCACCTCGAGTGGGCGGGGGTCGCCGCGGTCAAGCGCGCCTACACAATCTTTCGGGAGCGTGGGCTGCGCGCCCGCGTCCTCACGGCCGCCTACCGCAACCAGCTGCAGTGGACCGAGCTGGTCGGCGGCGACCTCGTGCTATCGCCGCCCTTCGGCTGGCAGCAAAAGTTCCAGGCGAGCGGGATCACGCCGGCTTCGCGGATCGACATCCCGGTCGACCCCGAGACCATCGCCGCCCTGGAGACCATCGTGGACTTCCGCCGGGCCTACGAGCCCGACGGCATGACGCCAGCCGAGTTCGACGACTTCGGCGCCACCCGCCTCACGCTGCGCCAGTTCCTCGGCGCCGACGAGGAGCTTGACCAGCTCGTCCGGGACGTCATCACGCCAGCCCCGTGAGGGACCGGGGCGGCGACACCGCGTGGTCGAGGCAGCCGCGAGGTAACACGTGGCCGTCGTCCTTCCCCAAGACCGGGTGCGCCGCCCGCAGGGGCAAGGCATCGTGACCGTTGCCAACGATGCCGTTGCGGCCTTCGTCGACCCATGCGGAGGGTGCCCGAGTCGAGGTCGCTCTTAGGACGCTGCCTCCCGCGGCGCCAGGTGCACTGTCACCGGTCGTCCGGTCGCGAGCGACTCCAGGCCGGCCTCGCAGACGACCGTGGCGGCATACCCGTCCCATGCGGTGGGCCCCACGACCTCACCGCGGCGAGTCGCATCGACCCAGGCCTGGAGCTCCAGGTCGTAGGCACGATCGAACCGGGCCCGGAAGTCGGCCGGAACGGCGCCGCCCCACGACCCGCGACCGCCCGGCCCGGCCGAGGTCGTGTAAAGGTCACCCGATGGTCGACCGGCCACTGCTGTGCCGGTCTCACACACCGCCTCACAGCGCACCTCGTAGCCGACCTGGCTCGTCACGAACACCTCGTTCGTGACGACGGCGCCACCAGCCATCCTGAAGACGGAAACCTGGGGGTCGATGACCCCTTCGGCCGCGGCCGAGGTCGGCGTCGGCGAGTAGATGGTGACCTCAGTGATCTCCTCCCCGAAGAGGAAGCGTGCGACGTCGACCTCGTGGACGAGGCTGTCGCGCACGATCATCTCCGAGCGGAAGGACTCCGGCACGTCCTTGTTGCGGTGGGTGTTGTGCAACAGCAGGAGCCGCCCCATGCGGCCCGAGTCCAGCAGCGCTTTGAGGCGGACGTACTCGGGGTCGAAGCGGCGCATGAAACCGAGCTGAACGAGCGGGCGCCCACCCTCCTGCTCGGCCCGCACGACTCGCAGCGAAGACTCCGCATCCATGGTCAGGGGTTTCTCGCACAGCACGTGCTTGCCCGCCGCCAAGGCTGCGAGCACCTGCTCCTCGTGGACGAGGCCCGGCGAGGCGATGACCATGGCGTCGACGTCGGCGGCGGCCACGAGGTCGAGCGGATCCGGCACGACCCGCACCCCGGTGTGCCGCAGGGCCAGCGCCTCGGCCCGGGCGCTGTCCGGGTCGGACACCGCCACCAGTCGGGCCCCGGCTGTGCGGTGTGCGACGCGGTCGGCGTGGTCGGCGCCCATCAGGCCGACCCCGATGATCGCGACCCTCAGGTCGTCCTGCCCGGTCACTGGTGTTCCTGCCCTTCCCCCTCAGGCTCGCTACCGCTGTCGGTGTCGGTATCGAACACCGCGCCAGGGCTCACGTCATGAGCTTTCACGATCTTGCCCGGGTCCGCTCCCTGCAGCTCATGGCTCAGCTCATCGAGTTCCTGCCCGCCGGCCATCTCACTCGTGAGCTGCTCCAACGTCAGCTCGTGACGGTGAGCGTCCAGCACCACTCGACCGAGCTTGAGGATGATGAAGTGGTTGCCGACAAGGTAGGCGTGATGCGGGTTGTGGGTGATGAAGATGACGCCCAGACCGGCGTCCCGGGCCCGGACGATGTACTTCAGGACCACCCCCGACTGCTTGACGCCGAGGGCGGCCGTCGGCTCGTCGAGGATGATGACCTTGGCGCCGAAGTAGATGGCGCGGGCGATGGCGATGACCTGCCGCTGACCGCCGGACAGGCTCCCCACCGGCCGGTCGAGGTCGGGGATCACGATCCCCATCTTCGTGAGCTCCGCGCCGCAGACCCGCTTCATCTCCTCGACGTTGAGGAAGAGACCCTTGCGGACCTCGTTGCCCAGGAAGAAGTTCCGCCACACCGCCATCAGGGGCGCGAGCGCGAGGTCCTGGTAGACCGTAGCGATGCCCACCGACTGAGCGATGCGGGGACTGTTGAACCGCCGCACGATGCCGTTGAGCTTCATCGAGCCCTCGGTGTAGTCGTGCAGACCTGAGATGATCTTGATGAGCGTCGACTTGCCGGCCCCGTTGTCCCCCAGGACACAGGTCACCTCACCCTGGCGGACGCTGATGTTCACACCCCGCAGGGCGTGCACGTTGCCGTAGCTCTTGCCGCAGTCCACGAGCTCGAGGACTGGCTTGTCGCTTCGCGGCACCTGGGTCTCTTCGACAGCGCTCATCGCCCCTCCGCCTTCCGCTTGACGTACATGTTGACCAGCACGGAGGCGATGAGCATCACGCCGAGGAAGGTCTTGAACCAGTCGACGTTCCAGCCGGCGTACGTGATGCCGAGCTGAGTCATGCCGAAGATCAGCGCCCCGAC
>JBDSNZ010000240.1:0-6183 GCA_039915055.1 Ornithinibacter sp. | reverse complement strand
GCATGCCGGTGGCCAGAGTCAGCAGCGCGTGGTCGGCCATCTCGGTGCCCCGGTCCCACGTCAGCGACCGGCACAACCCAGGCGGGAGCGCGGTGAATACAGCGGTCAGTGCGCTGACGGTGACCTCAGTGGTGTGCGTCCCGGGCAGGTGAACGAGCATCAGCGCGCCGGAGGCCCGCTCGACCAGGGTCGCGATGGCGGACCTGTTCGACCGGCCGGTGATGAGGTCGCCCTCCCAGTGCCCAGCCACGGTGCGGTCGTCGGCCTCGGCGGGGCGGTCGCTGATCGGAGGCCGGGCACCGGGGCCCTGGCCCGTGTTCGGTCGGCGCTGGCCGGGCCGTGAGTGTGGTCGCCTTCGACGCCTTCTGGAGCGCAGGCAGAGTGTGGGGTCACGTTGCAGGACAACACCTTTGGCGTACAACGCCTGGTAGATGGACTCGGTTGACAGCCTGCGGGAGGGGTCGTCGGGGAAGTCTTGGGCCAGGGTGTTGCTGATCTGCTCAGGGCTCCACTTCACGTCCAGCTTGGCCTGCACGGCAGCGGCGAGGACAAGGTCCTGCTCGACCCTGCGGGGTCGGTTACGAGCCAGTCGGGCGGTGGCCAGCTGCTGCGCCGCGAAGGGTCGGTACCGCTGCCGGTCGTCGCGGTTACGACTGAGCTCACGGCTGATCGTCGACACGTCCCGACCCAGCTCCACAGCGATGCCTCGCATGCTGCGCCCCCGCTCTTCGCAGGTCACCGATGCGGACCCGCTCATCCTCGGACAAGTACCTGCTCGAGCGGACAGCCACCACGCGCGAGATCACGGTCATGGCTGGATACTCCCGCTGGGTCCCGTCCCTGGCCGCGATGGTGCGCCCGTACCGCCACCGTGTCCCGGTCCGCCGGTTCACCCCCACCACCCGGCACGCCTCGGCGTTGCTGACCCCGCGCGCGACCAGCCGGGCGTACTCCTCCCGCTGCGCCATCAACGGTGCCGGACCCGGCACCCCACGCTTCCTGACGACCTGCTCGCCGCTGTCCATCCCGACCTCCACACACCCGCTCGGTGTTGCGTCGTTCGCTGGAATCCAAGCCATCACAGTGGGGCCAAATCAACTTGTCATTCCCAGTGGGCGGAAGGACGCGCGCCAAGCCGGCTTCACAACGTCCGCCAATCGGCAGTTGAGGACGGATTTCCCACGTATCTTGGATGACAGGTCGACCGTCATTACGTGCGCGAACCGTTGGTGGACATTTCGACCTCCACAGTCGTATAGCACTTGTTATGATGTGACCATGGACAGCACGCTTGCGGACGTCGCTCGGGAGAGCGATGCCGCTGTGCGCCATGCCAGAGAGGCGATGGTGCGGGCGGTGCGCGCGGCGGCCGCGGCGGGGATGACGCAGGCGCGGATTGCTGCCGAGATTGGTCGGAGCCAGCCTGAAGTGTCTCGGCTGTTGCGGTTTCACGGCACGACGCCCCTGGCGCGGCGCCTCCGGGCGTCCCGCGCCGAGGTCCTGCGAGCAGTCGCAGAAGCCGGGGGCAGGGATGTGCGGGTGTTCGGGTCGATAGCGCGCGGTGAGGACGACGAGGGGTCGGACGTCGACCTGCTGTTCGTCATGGGGCGACCGCTCAGCCTGATGGAGCTGGGCCGGCTCGAGGACGAGGTGTCAGCTGCCGTCGGGGTGCCGGTTGACCTGGTTCCCGAGAGTTCACTTCGACCTGCGCTTCGTGACCGGGCACTGGCCGAGGCGGTGCCCTTGTGAGGCGCCGCCAGCCGAAGCAGGTGCTTCAGGAGGCGATGGCGCACTTCGTGGTCGTGGCCGACTACGGCTCGGGCGACCTGTCCGACCAGAAGACGTCGACGCGATCTGCATGCGGCTCTCCGCGGGGATTGAGGCGCTGTCCGGGCTCGGCGCCGCTGATCGCGAGGCGCTGTTCGGGGACGTGTGGAACCAGATGTGGGGGATGCGTAACCGCATCGCGCACGGCTACCTCCTGGTCGAGCCGGCGATCGTGCGCAGCACCGTCGACCGCGACCTGCCGGTGATGGTCGAGGCCGTCAGGGCGGCCATCGCCAGATCCTCCTGAGTCCAATATTCTGCCGCCGAGACCGCCATTCGTGGGCCTCAAAATTGGCCCCAAAACTCGGTTGAGGTGTCGAAACCGTAACGATGCGCCTGACGCCGACCTGAGCCGCCACAAGGCACCTGACCTGCGAAAACGTCGTCCTTGGTGTCGGAACAAGGCGTCCCGATTCGCGCCGATTCGGGCCCCTGGCGTGCCTACGGATCAGAAGGTCAGGGGTTCGAATCCCCTCGGGCGCGCTCTGCGTTGAGACAGACGACGGGCCCCCGGCCAGCGGAAACGCTGCCGGGGGCTTACTCGTGCCCGGCATCCGGACGGGTGCTTTTCGACACCAACCCGGCCACGGACGCGCCCCACCGTGCCTCCACCCTCGTTTGGGGAAGAGCTCGGAAAGCGGGGTCTGACCGTGAGTCTTCGCCCCCACATCAGAAGGGCTTGGGAAGGTCCATTCCGTTTCCGGCAGCAGCGTGACCGTGCCGCATAACGGCCCGCTCAAGGCGGGCCGGTGCTGGCTGCGCCCCGAGGGGCTTTCCCACCTGGCTGTGTCACGATGGGGGACCGAACCCGCCGCCGGTAAGCCGCCCGCACGATCCCGCGGCCCGCCCATCGATCTGAGAGATGCCTAACGATGGATGACGCTTCCCCTCGGTCCTCCGCGTCGAAGGACCCGCTCGCCGCCTACGAGAAGCACCGAAGGCTCGTGCTCCTGGGTCAGGTACTCATGGCCGTCGGTGTCCTCGTCGCGGTCGTGCACCTCGTCCTCCACCTCGTCACCTCCCCGTCGGGGTTCATGGACCTGGCGGCCGGATACCCCGCCGCAGGCGCCATCTTCCTCGCCGGTGCCATGCTCGCCGGCCGCTCTGACCCCGGGACGCGGTGACGCGTGCCCCCGCACGCCGTCCTGCCCACCCTGGCCGCCCTGCTCGGTGGGCTCGCCCTGCTCGCCAGCGTGAGCTACCGACTCCCCCGGGGACTCTGGCTCCCCACGGGCGTGGTCGGCTTGGCGGCCCTCGTGCTGCCTTCGGTCGACACCCACTACGCACGCAACCTGTCCGACCTGTCCGGCCTGGCCGCCATGACGGCCTGCACCTTCATCGCGGTGGCGTTCGCCTCGCGCTCACGCGTGGCCCAGCTGTCTCCGCTCTGGCGGCTCCGCCTCGACTCCGAGAGACGTCGGCTGACAGGGCTCACCGAGAGGTGAGGGTCTCGGGCGCCGTGGCGGGCTCCCCGGTCGGGGTGTTCGTCGGCTGCGTCTGATCCGGGCGATCCGGAAGGCCCCCAGGCTCGCCGCCAGATCACGGCGAACAGTGCCACGAGGGTGAACCCGACGTACTGCAGGTCTACGGAGGTCGTCCACGACAGCCACGGGACATCGACTCGCTCCGCGGTGAGCTGGAGGAGCAGAAGCCCACCGACGGCGAGGGCGACGATGGCTTACAGCAGGGTCACCGTGGCGTTGTAGGCGATCTTGCGGCCGGGGTCGATGAAGGCCCAGCGGTAGGCCCCAGGTCATCACGACCCCGTCGATGCTGTCGAACAGCAGCATCCCGGCCCCGAACAGGTTCGGCAGCACGAGGATCGCGTACCACGGCAGTGCGTGCGCGGCGGTCCCTCAGGCCGGCACCAGGAGTGCGACCTGGGTCGCGGTGTCGAAGCCGAGACCCATCAGGAACCCGATGGTCCTCGAGGGCTTCGTCGTCGAAGGCCCCGGCCTTCCAGTGGCGGTAGGCGTGCATGATGCCGAAGAGCGCGCTGAGGTTCATCAACCCGATCGTGATGAGGAAGAAGCCGGCTGCCAGGGTCCCGACGGTGCCCAGAGTGCTCTGGAGCGCCGAGTTCTCGTTCTGCAGAGGGCCCGCGAGGGCGCGAGCAACAGCACCCCCCAGTCGACGGCGTTGACCATCACGACGGCGGCGATCATCCGGGCCCGCACGACGCGCTCCGTTGCCGTCCCGAGCTGTTGCACTCAGGGAGCGAGCGACCCCTGGGCGGCAGCCCACAAAGGCCCGGCGAGGACACCCAGCGCCACGGACGCGGCGGATGCCATGAGTGGCACTCCTGGACCACCGTGGTCGTGTGAACACCCCCGGCGAGCTGGTGCTCTGCGAGGATGTCTGCCCGCGTGGACGACCACGCGGGCAGGCGCCCGGTGAGTCGGCCCCTCGATACGTAGCGCCCGGACGGGGGACGCCAGGTAGTCGCCGCGCCACGGCCAGTGTGGCGGCAACGGCGAGGATGCCCACCGGGTTGTCCTTCCAAGTGAGCGGGAGGTTCCCCTGCAGAACGCTGAGAAGCGTTCAACTCTGCCGATGAGCGCGTCCGCGTCGCGAGTGCTGTCCGCGCTGGAGCAGTCGCGCAGAGGATCGGAGGGGACGCACCAATATGTGCGTGGTCTCCGATCGTCTGCGTGTGGCTGGGTGCCTGTGGCTGGGTGCGGACGCCGCGGGATGCCGGGTCGCGGGCGTGCCGTGAGGGTGCAACGCACCCGTCCGGACCTGCCGCAAGACGTGCGTGGAGTGGCTGACGTGGTCACACGCAACTGCACGGCCGAGCGTCCTGTGCCCTGCGGCTCAAGGAGCCCTTCGTCCTTCAGCTCGTTCTCGCCTGTTGATGTGCTGACCGGGCGGATCCCGGACCCTCTGGCGGGAAGTGACGATGACGCGCCGCGCCGGCACCGTGTCGACGAGCGATGAGGGCCGTCGACGCTGCTCCTCCTGGCCCCCTGCTTGTTCGTCCCGGTCATCGTGTCCATGGTCGTCATCGTGATCCTGGAGGTCGATTCGGCATGACTCCGGTTCGGCTGTTCGAGGTCGTCCGGTCGTACAGGCGGAAAGCGCGCTCGGCGCTGAGCTGCGGTATCGCGGCGGCCCGCTGAGACGCGGGGTCCGGTAGGTACGCCTCAACATCCATACCGACAGCGCGAAAGTGGCCAGTCCGAGCAGGAGTACACCGCCGGAGCCACCGCTTCTGCAGGATGAGGCGGCGGCACGGCACAGCCGACGCAAGTGCCGGACCGGCTCACGAGGGCGGCTACGACCAGCACCGCCGAGGCGGCTGAGCCGATGCACCACATGACGAGTCTGGTCACGCTGACATCCCCTCCTGCCGCAGATGGGGTGGATCTTGCGGGCTTGCGGCGTTGCCGCGCGAACCTGTGAGGCTGAGGGTGACGCCGGCCGAAGCACGCCACTGCTGAGTCCATGGAGGCGGTTTGGGGTCCACTTTCAGGCGCGCGTGAGGCCCGGATCGCGAGCGATGATGGGAGTCCTTCCAGCGCAGGGCGCCTCAATGACTGGGCCGTCGCGAGCCGGCGCGGGCCGCCACCGTCGTGGGGGCGCCGCTCGAGCGACGCCATGCGGTGAAGCTGGTGACCGGGCCGGAACCGGGGCGCACGAGCCACGGCCACGGATGCCTCTCGACCTGGAGACGAGTAGCGAGCCGGCGCCACCCCGGCACCGGAGCGGCGGTGGCGGCCACCCGGCGACCGGCGAGCACCGTTGCCGGGTCGCCGAGGTGCACCTCGACATCGCGGCGGGTGGCGAGGTCGGCCAGGGTCTCGGCGACGAAGACGAGACGCTTGCCCGAGAGCCGCCGGACCTCTAGGAGTCTCTCGTCGAGGACGAGCACGGCTGGCAGGTCGGGATGGGCCTCGAGTGCCGGATCGCCGTCGCCGATCGACTCCCACGTCACCCACACCGCCTCGGGGGTGTGACCACTGTCGAGCTTCTGAACGGATGCCGGCCCGGCGGTGACGTCTGCGCTGGGGTCTGCGCGCAGTCGTGGTTCCTGGTCAGGCACCGCGGGCCCGCCATCGGCGTCGGGCCAGCCGTCGATGGGGCAGTGGTCGTTGAGCGGGCAGGTCTCGCAGAGGCCGGGAGCGCGCTTGCGCACCTGCCAGCGGCTGAACCCGTACGGCTTGCCAGTGCCGGTGCCGACGGTCCACTGCCAACCCAGCAGGTTGGCGGCCGCCGACCCGTCGAGGAGGTGGCGCTCGAAGTGTTCGGCCCCGTCCCGCCAGTCGAACCCGGCCCGCACGGACCACTGCGAGGCGAGCCACATCCGGGTCTGGTTGACCAGCCAGCCGTTGGTCTCGAGCTCTCCCACGGCGAGGT
>JBDSNZ010000218.1:0-10407 GCA_039915055.1 Ornithinibacter sp. | reverse complement strand
GAAGGGGAAACGCCCGGCTCCATTCCGAACCCGGAAGCTAAGCCCTTCAGCGCCGATGGTACTGCACTGGTGACGGTGTGGGAGAGTAGGACGCAGCCGGACATACTTTCAAGAAGGGGCTCGCCGCAAGGTGAGCCCCTTCTTCGTGTCCCTGGGCCTTTTCCGTGCGGAGTCGGTGCAGCCCGTTCGTACACTGGAGACCCAGCATCACAACCCACCCACGTCAGGAGTGAAAGAGCGTGCCCGAGCAACGAAGCGGTGACCGCGGTGGTGGTGGTCGGGGCGACAGAAGTGGCGCTGGGGGGCGAGGCGGGAATGGTGGGCGCCCGCCAGGGTCCGGGGGCACGCGCTCGGGCGGAGGCGCCCGTGCCGGTGGCCAACGGTCGGGAGGCCCTCGTGACTCCGGGAGCGCTGGTCGGCCCGAGAAGGGGCCGGTCCGCGGAGCGCGGGCGTCATCCCCGGGGACGGATGACGGGTCCCGTGGTGGGAGCCGGCTGGCGCCCAAGGGGCCCCGGCTGCCCGAGCCGCGGATCCCTGAGGGGGTGACGGGCAAGGAGCTCGACCGGTCCGTCCATGTTCAGCTTCGAACCCTGTCAAAGGAGAACGCAGACGGCGTGGCGCAGCACCTCGTCATGGTGGCGGCTCTTCTGGAGGCGGACGAGATCGAGGACGCGCTGGCGCATGCCGAGACGGCGGTCCGTCGTGCCGGCCGTGTGCCGGCCGCACGCGAGGCCCTGGGCATGGTCGCCTATCGCTCCGGGGACTTTGCCCGCGCCCTGACCGAGTTCCGCACCGTGCGCCGGCTCAGCGGGTCATCGCACCTGCTGGCCCTGATGGTGGACTGCGAGCGTGGTCTGGGTCGGCACGACCGGGCCCTGGAGCTCGCATCCAGTCCCGAGGCTCGGACCGTGAGTAGCGAGGAGCGCGTCGAGTTGGCGATCGTCGTCTCCGGCATTCGGCGCGACCTCGGCCAGGACGACGCAGCGCTGCTCGCACTTCAGGTCCCGGCCCTGCGCAAGGGCCCCGGCAGCGGAATGCATCGTCTGCACTACGCCTATGCCGACACCCTGCTCGCCCTCGGGAAGGTCCAGGAGGCTCGGGAATGGTTCGAGAAGGCCGCCGACGGGGACGTGGAGCACGAGACCGATGCCGTGGAACGGCTGGACGAGCTCGACGGAGTCTCGCTGACCGATCTCGGCGATGATGACGACGACGTCGCGGACGAGGCTGCCGAGGTCGGCGAGCAGGAGATCGGACGGGCAACCACATGACGTCGCGCACCATGGCCCTGATGAGTGGCTACCAGGCCCTGGTGTGCGACCTCGATGGCGTGGTCTACCTGGGGGCGTCTGCGGTCCCGCACGCGGTCGAGTCGCTGACCGGGCTGGGTGTTCCCATCCAGTACGCGACCAACAATGCGTCACGACCCCCTGCGTCGGTCGCCGAGCACCTCGGGTCGCTCGGGCTCGCGTGTGCCGATGCCGACGTGGCCACCAGCGCTCAGGCGGGAGCCGGGCTCCTGCGAGATGCGCTGGCGCCCGGCAGCGTGGTGCTTGCCGTCGGCGGCCCGGGAGTGGGGATCGCGCTCGAGGAGGCGGGGCTGCGACCCGTCACACCCGGGGACCGTGCCGGGCACCTCGACGGGGTGCTTCAGGGTTACGGTGCCGCCGTGACGGCCTCGGATCTGGGCGAGGCCGCGTATGCGATCCAGGGAGGCGCCATCTGGGTCGCGACGAACACCGACGCGACGCTCCCCACCGACCGAGGAGTCGCCCCCGGCAACGGGTCCTTGGTCGCGGCGGTGCAGCGAGCGTGCGGGAGGCCCCCGGATGCGGTTGCGGGCAAGCCCGAGGCGCCGCTCTACCTCTTGTGCGCGCAGCGTCTGGAGCGAGCGCCCGCCGACGTGCTCGCCGTGGGGGACCGCCTGGACACCGACATCGAGGGTGCGGTGGCAGCGGGGATGGACTCGTTGCTCGTGCTCACTGGCGTGGACGACCTCAGAGCCTGCGCCACTGCTCCGCTCCGTCGTCGGCCGACCTTCGTCGCACCCGACCTGCGCGCCCTGCACGAGAGCCCGGAGGCCGGGCGGGGTTCCGGGCAATCCTTGCGCGCGCTCTGGGATGCCGTCTCCGCGTGCTGGGCAGCGTGCGACTCCGATTCCGGTGATGCGCAGGTGGCTCGCGCACTTGCGGAGGCGGAAGACGTGCTCGCGGCCCTCCGCCGGCGGTAGCGTGGTCGCACGAGCGGCTGTCCGGGCCGTGGGAACGAGGAGGACCGATGGCACAACGATCCATCCAGGGCTACGTCGAGCTGGCATCCGGGCTCGGTGAGATGACCCGCAGCCGTGCAACCGAGGCCGCCAAGGAGCTCGTGCACCTGGCGGGCATCGAGGGCTCCTCGAAGAAGGTCGCGAAGCAGGCGAGCCGCCTGGCGGACGACCTCCTGCGCGCCGCCGAGACCAACCGGCAGCAGCTCCTCGCCCTGGTGCGCTCCGAGGTCGAGTCAGCGCTGGGTATGGTCGACATGTCCCGCGTGATGGGGGAAGTCCAGGCGCTGAGGGCGAGCGTCACGGCTCTTGCTGCGCAGATGGACGAGATGGCCCGGAGTGCCGGTGCCCGGGCTGCTGGTGCGGCGTCCTCGAGTGCGGACACGCTTCCGGAGCCCGCCCGTGTCGCGGTGCGGACCGCCCCGGCTGCGAGCCCGTCCCCGACGAAGAAGGCTGTGGCGAAGAAGGCTCCAGCAGAGAAGTCGGTGGCGAAGAAGGCTCCGGCGAAGAAGGCTGTGGTCAAGAAGGCTGTGGTCAAGAAGGCTCCGGCGAAGAAGGCTGTGGCGAAGAAGGCTGTGGCGAAGAAGGCTCCAGCAGAGAAGGCTCCGGCGAAGAAGGCTCCGGCGAAGAAGGCTCCGGCGAAGAAGGCCGCGGCTGGCAGCTCCGATGGGAGCACGGGGTGAGCGAAGCCCACACGAGCACCGCGGATGCCCGGCCCGAGAGCGGTGACCTCGTCATCGACGCCGCGCTGGCAGACCTCGACGCCGTCGCGGATCACGACCTCGACGGCTTCATCGCATCGGGCGAGGCGGTGCACCAGACCCTGAAGGCACGCCTCACCGATCTCGGCGGCTGAGATCGCCAGGCTCGACGCGGAGCTCGTGAGACGCGGTCTCGCCAGGTCCAGGGGTGATGCGCGCGACCTCGTGGCAGCAGGTCAGGTCATCGTCGACGGTCGCGTCGCCACCAAGTCGGCGCAGCCGGTCAGCGAGGCGGTCGTGCTCACGGTGGAGCACGACGGGCCTCGGTGGGTCGGCCGTGGGGGCCGCAAGCTCGACCACGCCCTGCGTCGGTGGGCTCCTGACGGACTCTGCGTCGCTGGCCGTCGGTGTGTCGATGTCGGCGCCTCGACCGGGGGGTTCAGCCAGGCCCTTCTCGCGGCTGGGGCAGCCTCGGTGGTGGCGGTCGATGTCGGGCATGACCAGCTCGTCGCGGAGATCTCCGAGGACCCCCGGGTCCTCGAGCTCAGCGGCACCACGGTCCGGGGCCTGAGTGCGCCAGAGGTCGGGGGGCCGGCAGACCTCGTGGTCGTCGACCTGTCCTTCATCTCGCTCACGACGGTGATGGCTGACCTCGTCGGCCTGCTCGCGCCGACCGGCGACCTCGTGCTGCTGGTGAAGCCGCAGTTCGAGGTCGGCCGAGGCCGCCTGAGCCGCACGGGCCTGGTCAAGGGGCCCGCCGACCGCGCCGCGGCACTCACCGCGGTCATCGACGCCACGCGTGCGCACGGCCTCGGTGTGCTCGGGTTGACGGCGAGCCCACTGCGCGGGTCGACCGGCAACGCGGAGTACCTCCTGTGGGCACGACGGGAGGCGTCCGCGACAATGGACCAGAACACCCTGCGCGAAATCGTGCGGGAGATCACGACCCAGGTCGACACCGGAGGAGGACGATGAGCACCACGCCCGAACGCCGCGTGCTGCTCGTCACCCACGCCCTGCGACGAGACGCCCTCAGCCTCGCGGCCAGCGTCGCCACCCGGTTGATTGCTGCTGGGGTCGGTGTCTGCGCCGTGCCCGAGGACCTGGCCGGCACCCCGTTGGAGCGCGTCCTCGGCGTGCAGGTGGCTGACCCGACCTCAGGCGCGGCCGGGTGCGAGCTCGTCTGCGTGCTCGGCGGCGACGGCACGATCCTGCGGGCCGCCGAGCTCTCGCGCGGATCGCAGGCCCCCCTCCTCGGGGTGAACCTTGGGCACGTCGGGTTCCTGGCCGAGGCGGAGCGCGAGGACCTCGACGCCACCGTGGAGCACATCCTTGATCGCGCCTACACGGTCGAGGAGCGGATGACGCTCGATGTCACCGCCCACGAGGACGGGCGCATCGTCTTCCGATCCTGGGCGTTGAACGAGGTTACCGTCGAGAAGGCTTCTCGCGAGCGGATGCTGGAGCTCACGGTAGAGATCGACGGGAGGCCACTGTCCACCTGGGGCTGCGACGGCGTCGTCATGGCGACTCCCACGGGCTCCACGGCATACGCGTTCTCGGCCGGTGGCCCCGTGGTGTGGCCCGACGTCGAGGCGCTGCTGCTCGTGCCGATCAGCGCCCATGCCCTCTTCGCTCGCCCGATCGTCGTCGGGCCGCAGTCCCGCCTCGCGGTCGAGGTCGTACCGCGCACGGACGCGGGTGGGGTGGTGTGGTGCGACGGACGTCGGGCCGTCGGACTCCCTCCGGGGGCTCGGATCCAGGTCGAGCGCTCGGCGGACCCCGTGCGCCTGGCCAGGCTCTCGACCGCTCCCTTCACCGACCGGCTCGTGGACAAGTTCGACCTTCCCGTGCACGGGTGGCGGGGAGCGGCGCGGCGCAAGCTGGCCGAGGGGACCACCACGCCGTGATCGAGGAGATCCGGATCAGGGACCTCGGTGTGATCGACGAGGCCGTGCTGCCGTTGCACCGCGGGCTGACCGTGCTCACCGGCGAGACCGGAGCCGGTAAGACCATGGTCGTCACCGGGCTGGGCCTGCTCCTGGGCGGCCGCGGCGACTCCGCGCTGGTCCGCTCCGGGGCGGAGCGTCTCGTCGTGGAGGGCGTCGTGACCCTGCCGCCCTCCCACGTCGCGCTCGAGCGCGCTGCTGAGGCCGGTGCCGACGTCCGTGATGGCCTGGTCCTGGCCCGGTCGGTCTCCGCCGACGGCCGGTCCCGTGCCCACGTCGGCGGGCGCAGCGCACCCGTGGGGCTGTTGGGCGAGCTCGCGGAGCACCTCGTCGCCGTCCACGGCCAGGCCGACCAGTGGCGGCTGCGGCGCAGCGACCAGCACCGACAGGTGCTCGACGACTTCGGTGGAGCGGCGGTCGGTCAGGCGCTCACGGCATACCGCGCGGTGCACTCGGCCCTGGCCGACGCCGAGGGCGCGCTGGGCAGCCTGCGCACCGCCGCAGCGGACCGAGCGAGGGAGGCGGATGCGCTGCGCACCGGGCTGGAGCGAATCGAGGCATTGGACCCCCGCCCGGGTGAGGACCACGCCCTGCGCGTGGAGTCTGAGCGCCTCGGTCACGCGGAAGAGCTGCGGAGCGCGGCGAGCGTCGCGCACGACACGCTGGCCGGTGCCGATGATGCCTCGGGGATGCCGTCCGAGGGCATCGTCGACGCGCTCGCCGGTGTGGGCGGCCGGGTCGGCGCTGCCAGCGTCAACGACCCGGCCCTCGCGCAGATCGGCACCCGGATCGACGAGGTGCGATATCTCGCCGCGGACCTCGCCGCAGACCTCGGCTCCTACCTCGCTGACATCGACGCGGACCCGGCTCGACTCGATCACGTGCAGCAACGGCGTGCTGCGCTGGGCGACCTCACCCGGCTCTACGGCGCGACCGTCGACGAGGTGCTCGCCTGGGGAGCGCAGGCGGCAGCACGGATCACCGGTCTCGAAGGGACGGGAGACCGGATCGAGGCTCTGGAGGAGGACGTCGCCCGGCTCACCGGAGAGCGCGAGGTCGCCGCGAAGCAGCTGACCGCAGCTCGCGCAGCAGCAGCCGCCGTGCTCGGAGTGCGGATCACCTCGGAGCTGGACCACCTCGCGATGGGCTCTGCCACCGTGACGGTGGTGGTCGAGGAGGCCGCGCGCTTCACGGATGCCGGCCGCGACGACGTCGAGCTGCGACTGGCCTCCGGGCCGGGAACCCCGGCCCGCAGCGTCACCAAGGCGGCATCCGGGGGTGAGCTGTCCCGGGTGATGCTGGCGATCGAGGTGGCGACCGCCGACCAGGCGGCGGCGGTGCCGACGTTCGTGTTCGACGAGGTCGATGCGGGGGTCGGCGGCCGGGCAGCCCTGGACATCGGTTCGCGCCTGGCGACCCTCGCACAGCATGCCCAGGTCGTGGTCGTCACGCACCTGGCCCAGGTGGCCGCCCACGCCGACCGGCACCTGGTCGTCGAGCGCTCCGACGACGGCCACGTGACCCGCAGCGGCGTGCACGAGGTCGCCGGGGAGGACCGGGTGGCCGAACTGGCCAGGATGCTGGGAGGTTCGGGCACCGAGGCCGCCCTGGAGCACGCCCGAGACCTCCTGGCGCGCGCACGGGGATAGGGCCGGACATGGCACGATGGGCATGATGTCCATCCGTCTCCCGGCTCGCCGAAACCGCTCACCCCACCACGGGTCCAGCGGCCCTGCTCGCGTCGACCCACGCACCAAGGACCTCACCAAACGCCTCAAGCAGGGCGACATCGCCGTGATCAACCACGAGGACATCGACAAGGTGAGCGCCGAGGCCCTCGTGGCCTGTCGACCCGCGGCCGTCGTCAACGCCGCGGCGTCGATCTCGGGTCGCTACCCCAACCTCGGTCCGGAGATCCTGGTGGCCGCCGGCATCCCCCTGCTGGACCGGGTGGGCGAGGGGGTGATGACGCTCAAGGACGGCACGATGGTGCGTCTGGAGGGTGCCGAGCTGATCGGCGGCGACGGCCCGCTCGCCCAGGGGACCCTGCTCGACGCAGCGTCGGTGCAGGAGGCCATGACGACGGCCCGAGAGGGGATGTCCGACCAGCTCGAGGCCTTCGCCCAGAACACCATGGACTACCTCCGCAAGGAGCGTGACCTGCTCTTCGACGGCGTCGGCGTGCCCGACATCACCACCGACCTCGAGGGGCGCCACGCGCTGATCGTGGTGCGGGGCTACCACTACAAGGAGGACCTCGACACGCTGCGGCCCTACATCCGCGAGTACAAGCCGATCCTCATCGGGGTCGACGGGGGCGCGGACGCGCTGATCGAGGCGCGGCACAAGCCTGACCTCATCGTCGGCGACATGGACTCGGTCTCGGACGGGGCCCTGCGCTGCGGTGCCGAGATCGTCGTCCACGCCTACCGCAACGGCCAGGCGCCCGGTCTGGAGCGCGTTCGTGACCTCGGTGTCGAGCCCGTGGTGTTCCCCGCGACGGGCACGAGCGAAGACGTCGCCATGCTCCTGGCCGACGACAAGGGAGCCAGCCTGATCGTCGCGGTGGGCACCCATGTCACCCTCGTGGAGTTCCTCGACAAGGGACGAGCGGGCATGGCCAGCACGTTCCTCACCCGGCTGAGGGTGGGGGGCAAGCTCGTGGACGCCAAGGGGGTCAACCGGCTCTACCGCTCGCGGATCTCCCCGGCCAGCATCGTGGCGCTGATCGCGGTGGGCCTGTTCGCCTTGGCCGCAGCCCTCTGGTCCACCGATGGCGGGCGCACCCTCCTCCAGCTGGTGGGCGCCCGGTTCGATGACTTCTGGTCCGCCATCCAAGGAGTGTTCGGTTGATCGACTTCCGCTACCACATCGTCTCCATCGTCTCGATCTTCCTCGCGCTCGCGGTCGGCATCGTGCTGGGGGCGGGACCGCTGCGGGGTGAGCTGGGCACCACGCTCGCCAAGGAGGTCTCCGGTCTGCGCGCAGACAAGACGGCACTGAACCAGCAGGTCGCGGACGCGCAGAAGGCCACCGAAGCACGCGACGGCTACATCGGCGAGACCAACCCGCTGGTGCTGACCGGAGCCCTGAACGAGCGCACCGTCGCGCTCGTCATCCTCCCCGGGGCCGACACCAAGACCACCCAGGCCACCGAGGCGACGTTGCGCAGCAGCGGTGCGGCAGTGGTCTCCACGACGACCGTGAATGATGACTGGGTGAGCGCCGACAAGTCCAAGGCCGCTGCTCGTGACGAAGCGGTGACCGCGGTGGCGACGAGCACCGGGGTGGATGTCACGAGCACCGGCGCCGTCTCTCCCCGTGACGTCCTGCTCGCCGAGCTGCTGACGCGACCCGCGGGCGGGGTCACTGACCAGCTCGACGCCATGAGTGCGGCATCCGGGATGTCAGCTCTCTCGGATGCCGGGCTGGTCGACATCGACACCGAGGGCTTCGAGCGCGCAGACCTCGTCGTCGTCACGGGGGGCAAGGTGACCAACGGCACCGACGAGGACCAGGAGGTCGGCAAGCGCTGGGTCGACGTCGTCGTCGCGCTGGACGCCCACTCCTCTGGCGTCGTCGCCGCGGGTGACCTCGAGGTGGGCGCGACCGGTGACGGGACGCTCGTCGGCGCGTTGCGCAACGACGCCACCGCGGTCGAGATGGTCTCCACCGTCGACGACTCGGGCAGCCCGATGGGCCAGGCCAGCATCGTGAACGGACTCGTCCAGCAGGGCGGGGGAGGGGTCGGGCACTTCGGGCTGGCGGCGGGCGCCGATGCTCCCTTCGCGCCGCTCCCTGCGTCGTGAGCCGGCGCAGGCCAGCGGGTCGAGCCGCAGCCCTGGCCCTCCTCGGGTCAGGGCTCACCCACGGCGCGCTGACCCGGTGGGTCACCCATGCGCGCTGGCAGCGCACCAACCACGCCGGTGCGCCGGTCACCCTCGTGGAGGGTCCGGCCTACGTCGTCGGCGCAGCCATCGGGGCGGCGGTCGGCGACCCAGCGGGCGCCGTGGCGGTGCTCGGCTCGGGCGCCTTCGGCGCCCTGGACGACCTCGTCGGTGACGGTTCGAGCAAGGGGTTGAAGGGCCACCTGGGAGCGGCGGCCCGGGGGCGCGTGACGACCGGCTTCGTGAAGGTGGTCGGCATCGGCGCCACGGGCGTGCTCGCGGCCGTCCTCGCGGACCGGGACCGGGAGGACCTCGATGCCATCGACACCCTCGTGGGTGGCGCGCTCGTGGCCGCCGCGGCCAACCTCGCCAACCTCCTGGACCTGCGCCCGGGGCGGGCGCTGAAGGCGACCCTGCTCGCCGGTGGCACGATCCTCCTCACGTCCGAATCCCGGGGGCAGGTGTCGGCGGGCGCGGCGATCGGGGCCGCCCTCGGGGTGCTGCCCGCGGACCTCGCAGGGAGGTCGATGCTCGGTGACACCGGCGCCAACGCCGCCGGGGCGCTCATCGGCACCGCCCTCCTGGAGAGCACCGGCCGTCGTGCTCGCGTCCTGGCCCTGCTCGCCCTCACCGCCCTGACCCTGGTCTCGGAGCGGGTGAGCTTCACGAAGGTCATCGAGTCGACGCCAGTCCTGCGCGAGATCGACGCCTGGGGCCGGCCACCCCGATGACGGGTCGGCGTTTCGCCTCGGGCATCGCCGGTGCGGCGGGGCTCATCGCGATCACGACCCTGTTCGCCCGGGCCACGGGTTTCGCGCGGATCCTCGTCTTCGCCGATGCGGTGCGCTCCGGTGGCGTCGGCGGCATCTACCAGAGCGTCAACGCGCTGCCGAACGTTCTCTTCGAGATCGCGGCCGGCGGCATCCTGGCCGCCATCGCTGTCCCGCTCATCGCCCACTGGCTGGGCGCGGGGGAGCGTGAGAGGGCCGAGCACGTCGCCTCGGTGCTGCTGACCTATGCGCTGATCGTGCTGGTGCCGCTCGCCGCCGTGCTGTGGATCTTCGCCGGGCCGATCTCCTCCATCGCGGTCAACACCACCGACCCGCGCTCGGCCGAGGTCGCCCAGACCCTGCTGCGCATCTTCGCCGTGCAGGTGCCGCTCTACGGCGTGGGCATCATCCTGACCGGGCTGCTCCAGGCACACCGCCGCTTCCTCGCGGCCGCGCTCGCGCCGTTGACCTCCTCGCTCGTGGTCCTGGCGTCCTACCTCTGGTACGGCTCGATCGTCGACGGCCGGGTCGAGCCCTCCCTCGTCAGCGACGAGGCGGTCGCGGTGCTCGGCTGGGGCACCACGCTGGGCGTCGTCGCCCTCTCGGTGCCGCTCGTGGTTCCCGCGATGCGCACCGGGTGGCGCTGGCGGCCCGCGCTGCGGATGCGAGCCGAGGACGCCCACCGCATCGGCGCCCTCGCGGGCGCGGGGATCATCGCCCTGCTCGCGCAGTCCGCCGCGGTGTCGGTGACGCTGTGGCTGGCCAAGGAGTCGGGCGACAAGGGGACGTTCCCGGTCTACCAGTACGCCCAGGCCGTCTACCTGCTGCCGTATG
>JBDSNZ010000210.1:0-5169 GCA_039915055.1 Ornithinibacter sp. | reverse complement strand
CTCCGCGGATCGTGCGCTTCTTGATCTCTTCGATGCGTGCCGCCCCGTGGTGGGGGTACACGACAACTTCGCCGACCTTGAAAACCATGTGTTGTTGGCCCCTTTCGCGACCCCTAGGATACCACGCGGGCACCGACAGGCCGAACCGAGCCGTATGCCGTTTCCGCAGGTCAGCGGCATGAATCGGCCCTCGCCCGAGCTGAATCGGGTCTTGACAGGAAAGGCGGGCCGTGCTTTCGCGCGCGCTCCGCGCGCCTGAGTCACAGTCCTCGTCGGGCACCGGACGCAGTGGCCGGACCGTCCCGGTCGCGCAACCGGCACGTTGACGGGCCGGCCCTGGACACCCGCTCCGCACGAGCGGGCGGACTTGGATACCCTTGCCCCGTGACGAATCCACGAGCTGTCATCCTGCGCGCCGCCGGCGTGACCTGTGCCGCCGCCCTGATGTCCGGGTGCGCGATATTCTCCCCGGTCCAGACCGACCTGCCGTATGTCCAGGCGGACGGGTTGCGGTTGTCCATCCCGGGGGTGGAGTTCCGCAACCTCGTGGTCGTCGTGGACAAGCAGGGCGGCGAGGGCGTCCTCGTGGGGCAGGCCCTGAACCGCGGAAAGACCAGCGTCGAGGCGACGTTCGGCATCGAGAACGGGGCGACACCTCAGACCCTCACCATCCCGCCCGCCACCGGAGATGGGATCACCGCAATCCCGAGCACTGTCGACGTCGGTCCGGTGCCTGCCCCTCCGGGCGCGATGGTCAACGTCATCGTCACGACGCGCGAGGCCGGCCGCAACGTGGTGCTCTTGCCGGTGCTACCCCCCGATGGAATCTACGAGGGCATCAAGCCCAGCTGACCACGGGGCTCAGGCGTCGAACTTGTAGCCCAACCCGCGCACCGTGAGGATGTGCACCGGGTTGGCCGGATCTGTCTCGACCTTCGCGCGCAGACGCTTGATGTGCACGTCCAGGGTCTTGGTGTCACCCACGTAGTCACTCCCCCACACCCGGTCGATGAGCTGGCCCCGGGTCAGCACCCTCCCCGTGTTGCGCAGGAGCATCTCGAGCAGCTCGAACTCCTTGAGCGGGAACGAGGTCGGCACGCCCGCGACCGTCACGACGTGCCGTTCCACGTCCATCCGCACCGACCCCGACTCCAGCGTCATCGGCACCAGCTCCTCGGGCTCCGCGAGGCGGCGCAGCACCGCCTTGATGCGGGCGAGGAGCTCGCGCGAGGAGTAGGGCTTGGTGACGTAGTCGTCAGCGCCCAGCTCGAGCCCCACCACCTTGTCGATCTCGCTGTCCTTGGCCGTGAGCATGATGACGGGCACGTTAGAGCGCTGGCGCAGCGCGCGACACACATCCACCCCCGAGAGCCCGGGCAGCATGAGGTCGAGCAGCACCAGGTCGGCTCCGGTGGAGTCGAACTCGGTGAGCGCATCGTTGCCGTTCTCGGCGACCGACACCTCGTAACCCTCCTTGCTCAGCAGGTAGGAGAGTGGGTCGGAGAACGAGACCTCGTCCTCGACGATCAGGATGCGCGTCATGCGGTGTCTTCTCCTCGTGCGGCGCCGACCCTGGGCTGGCCGCTCTCGTGGTCGGGTGCGAGCGGCCGATCGGCCGCCGCGGGCAGTCTCATCGTGAAGGTCGAGCCGCGGCCCTCCTGGCTCCACACCCCGACGTCGCCGCCGTGGTTGGCGCAGATGTGCTTGACGATGGCGAGGCCGAGGCCGGTGCCGCCAGTGGCACGGGACCGCGCGGCATCGACCCGGTAGAAGCGCTCGAAGATGCGCTCCTGCTCAGTGGCAGGGATGCCGTGGCCCTGGTCGGTGACGGTGATCTCCACGGTCTCGCCCACCCTCCGCGCGCCCACCCCGACCCGAGTGCCGGCGTCGCTGTAGTTCACGGCATTGGTCACCAGGTTGCCGACCGCCGTGACGAGCAGGTCCCCGTCGCCGAACACCCGCAGCCCGGCCTCATCCGCGACGTGCACCTCGATCGAGCGCGACTCCGCAGCCACCCGCACCCGGTCGACCGCCTCGCCCACGACGGCACCGACATCGACGAGCACCGGCTCGTGCAGCGTGTCCGCCACCTGGAGCCGCGACAGGTCGACGATCTCCTGGGTGAGCCGGCTGAGCCGCGTCGACTCCACCTGGATCCGCTGGGCGAAGCGCGCCACGGCCACCGGGTCGTCGGCCCCGTCGAGGATCGCCTCGGCGAGGAGGGAGATGCCACCCACCGGCGTCTTGAGCTCGTGGCTGACGTTTGCGACGAAGTCTCGGCGGATCTCCTCGACCCGCCGGGCGTGGGTGAGGTCCTCGGCCAGCACCAGCACGTGGGACACCCCCAGGGGTGCCAGCCTGACCCGCATCACCGAGCTCGCCTGCGCGATCGGCCCCCGGGCGAGGTCGAGCTCGACCTCGCGGATCATGCCGTCGCGTCGCACGTTGCGCGCCAGGTGGCGCAGCTCCTGGTGCACGAGCTCACCATGGCGCACGAGGCCGTGGCTGACCGCCGACGCAGACGTGTTCACCACGGCATCCGCTCCGTCGATCACGACCGCGATGGAGCGCAGCACCGACAACACGTCGCCGACCCCCCGCGGCAGGGACGGCTCCTCGGCCGGCTCCGCGTCGCCGAGGCTGCGCTCGGACCAGCGCGTCGCCGCGACGGCGACCGCGCCGATGACGAGACCGACTGCCCCGCCGAGCGTTGCCGCGACCGTGGGATCCACCTCCTCAGCCTACGGCCGGGAGCCTGTGCACCCCGACGGATCCCTGACCGTGAGCCCGGGTCTTCCTGAAGTTCACCTCGGGGGCGCCTCCAGTTCACCACCGACTGCCAGAGTCCCGGGCAGACAGCACCACCACCGACCCTCGAAGGATCCCAACGTGATGCGCAAGGCCTTCCACGAGGAGCTCGACAGGATCGCCGAGACCCTCGTCGAGATGACGCGCCTCGCCTCCTCGGCGATGAACCGGGCCACGACCGCCCTCCTCGACGCGGACGTGTCCCTCGCCGACTCCGTCATCGCCGCCGATGCCGAGATCGACGCCCTCCGTGAGCAGCTCGACCTGATGTCCTTCGACCTGCTCGCCCGACAGCAGCCGGTCGCGACCGACCTGCGCGTCATCGTCACGAGCATGAGGATGAGCAGCGACATCGAGCGGATGGGCGATCTCGCGCGGCACGTCGCCAAGGTCGCACGACTCCGCTACCCCGACTCCGCGGTGCCGGCCGAGCTGCGCGCGACGATCCTGCAGATGGGCCAGGTCGCCGAACGGATCGTCACCAAGGCCGGCTCGGTCATCGCCGCTCGCGACGTCGAGGCCGCCCAGCAGATCGAGCGCGACGACGACGCCATGGACGACCTGCACCGCGAGCTGTTCAGCCAGGTCACCGGACGCTCGTGGAGCCACGGCACCGAGACCGCCGTGGACATCACGCTCCTGGGTCGCTACTACGAGCGCTTCGCCGACCACGCGGTGTCGGTGGCGCACCGCGTGATCTGGCTGGTCACCGGGGAGTACGACCCCGCCTCCGAGGGCAGTCACGAGGATGCCGAGGACGTCACCCCGGCCATCGGCTGAGCACCGCGCGGCCGGTGGGTGCCGACGCTAGGGTTGCGCTGTGGCTACGCACAAGAAGCGCGTCTCGGTGGTCGAGGACTACACCGAAGAGCTCGAGGAGCTTCACGAGCTCACCGGAGGCGACGACGACCCCGCGGGTGCGGCCACCTGGCAGGAGGGTTACCCCTACGACACCAAGCTGGGACGCAAGGAGTACGAGAAGACGAAGCGGCAGCTCCAGATCGAGCTGCTCAAGCTTCAGCTGCACGTGAAGGAGACCGGCTCCAAGGTCCTCGTCATCTGCGAGGGTCGGGACGCCGCCGGCAAGGGCGGAGCGATCAAGCGCTTCATGGAGCACCTCAACCCCCGTGGTGCGCGGGTCGTCGCCCTCGAGAAGCCCACCGACCTCGAGCGCACCCAGTGGTACTTCCAGCGCTACGTCGCGCACCTGCCCAGCGGTGGGGAGGTCGTCTTCATGGACCGCTCCTGGTACAACCGGGCCGGTGTGGAGCGCGTGATGGGCTACTGCACTCCCACGGAGTATCTCGAGTTCATGCGCGAGGCACCGGAGTTCGAGCGAATGCTCGTCAACTCCGGCATCCACCTCTTCAAGCTCTGGTTCTCGGTGAGCCAGAGCGAGCAGGCCACTCGGTTCGCGTCCCGCCAGAACGACCCCGTCCGCCAGTGGAAGCTCTCCCCCACCGACCTCGCCAGCCGCGACAAGTGGGATGCCTACACCGAGGCACGCGAGGCGATGTTCTTCTACACCGACACCGGGGACGCCCCCTGGACCGTCATCAAGAGCAACGACAAGAAGCGAGCGCGGCTCGAGGCCTTCCGGGTGATCCTCAGCCAGATCAGCCACGGCGCCAGGGACGATGCCCTGGTCGGGACGCCGGACCCGCTGATCGTCGGACCACCCTCGCGGATCTACGAGCTGGGTGAGCACCCCGACCGGGTCCTCCCCCGCCTCTGAACGACTCCATCGCGGACATCGCGCCTTCTTGCCGTCCTCGTCGAGGGTTGCGTGAGAACGCAGACACGGAGGGCGCCGACGGGTGACACTGGGGCGGTGACACTGACGGTCGAGGACGACTTCGCGGCGTTCGTCGCGGCGCGCTGGGCCGAGTTGGAGGCCCTCGCCCTGGTCACGACGCTGGACCCGATCACCGCCAGGGACGCCACGACGCACGCGTTGGGGCGCCTGCGCGGCGGATGGGCGGATGCCGTGGACGACGGCACTCCCACCCTGCAGACCCGGCGCGCGGTCCTCGAGCGCAGCCTCCAGGTCGCGGGGAGCGCCGATGGCCGTGGCGCCGGGCCGTCCCGCCCGCGACCGGGCTCCTCCGACCCCGACCTCATCGGATTCGGTGGCGGTGTGGGGCCCGAGCGGGATGAGGCCGTTGCCGACGCGTTGTGGCACTGTCTGGCCCGCGCCACGGCATCCGAACGTGCGGTGCTGGCCTGCGCCGTGGTCTGCGACCTCGACACCGGTGAGACGGCACACCTCCTCGGTATGCCGCTGTCCGACATCGAGGGTCATGACCGGTCCCTGCGATCTCGGCTTGCGGCGGCGCACGACTCCGGCCGCGAGGGCAGCGG
>JBDSNZ010000200.1:0-2948 GCA_039915055.1 Ornithinibacter sp. | reverse complement strand
CCCCGCATCCCGATGCTCGCGTTCACGCCCAACCAGTGGACCCGCAGCCAGCTCGCCCTGACGTGGGGGGTAGAGACCTTCCTGGTGGAGGAGACCCGGCACACCGACGCCATGGCGGTGCAGGTCGACGAGGTGCTCCTGGCGGCTGGTCGGGTCAAGGAGGGTGACGAGGTCATCATCGTCGCCGGCTCGCCCCCCGGCATCCCGGGATCGACCAACGCCCTGCGCGTGCACCGCATCGGTGACGCCAAGAACCGCGTCGCCCCCGCGTACAGCGACATCGTGAGCGGGACCGTCTGAGCCGGGCTACGCCCCTCGGTATGCTGGGGCGCCCCAGCCGGGATGGTGGAATGGCAGACACGGAGCACTCAAAATGCTCTGCCCGAAAGGGCGTGCGGGTTCAAGTCCCGCTCCCGGCACATGACCGATAGCGCACCCGCCCGCAAGCGCGTCCTCGTCGCCGAGGACGAGGCCATCATCCGGATCGACCTCGCCGAGATGCTCGGTGAGGCCGGCTACGACGTCGTCGGGCAGGCGGGCGATGGCGAACAGGCCGTCGAGCTCACCCGCACGCTGCGCCCCGACATCGTCATCATGGACGTGAAGATGCCGGTGATGGACGGGATCACCGCGGCGGAGGCCATCTCCAAGGAGCGGATCTGCCCCGTCGTGATGCTCACCGCGTTCAGCCAGACCGAGCTCGTCGAACGGGCCCGCGATGCCGGCGTGATGGCCTACGTCGTCAAGCCGTTCACCGCAAGCGACGTGACCCCCGCCCTGGACATCGCGCTCTCGCGCTGGTCCGAGCTCACCCAGCTGGAGTCCGAGGTCGCGGACCTGGGGGAGCGGCTCGAGACGCGCAAGGCCGTCGACCGCGCCAAGGGGGTCCTGATGACCAAGCTGAAGGTCAGCGAGGCTGAGGCGTTCCGCTGGCTGCAGAAGACCGCGATGGACCGGCGGATGGGCATGCGCGAGGTCTCGGAGGCGGTCGTGGCGGGGATGGAGAAGGCCTGACCGCCCCTGTCCGCGGCGACGCTCAGCGCAGGGAGATGACCAAGGTCGTGAGGAGTGGGGCCACGACCAGCGCCGGGAGCATGTCACCGACAGGGACGTCGCGGATCTTCAGCAGTCGCAACGCGATTCCGGCGAGTAGCAGTCCTCCGGTCGCCGTGAGCGCCGCGATGTGCGCGTCGGGCACCAGCGACCCCAACAGCACGCCCACGACGGTCAGCACGCCTTGGATGACGGCAACGGAGACCGCCGAGAACAGCACCCCGACACCGAAGCTCGCCGCGAACGCCATGGCCGCGAAGCCGTCGAGCACCGACTTCAGGGCGAGCTGGTCGATGCCGCGCCCCAACCCGTCGCTCAGCGCCCCGAGGATGGTGAGCGGGCCCACGCAGAAGAGCAGGGATGCCGTGAGCCAGCCCTCGATGAACCGTTCCCTGGACTCGTGGTCGGTGCCACCCTCGGCGCCCCCTTCGGTGCTCCAGCGCCGCGACACGATGCCCTGGATCGTGCCGGCCAGACCCTCGAGCCGGTCCTCGATGCCGATCAGCGACCCGATGACCGACCCGATGAGCAGTGACCCGAGGACGATGAGCACCGGGGCCCCGCTGCCGGTGGCGCTCGAGAGCGCCGGGTCGACCACCGCGGCCGCGGACAGGGCAGCCACCAGGAGGGTGACCAGACCGAGGCAGTCGGTGACCACCGAGCGGGTTCGCTCGCGCAGCCGGTGCCCCACAGCCATGCCCACGCTCGCACCCAGCAGCACCGTGACGACGTTGAGCACCGTTCCGGCGCCGGGGAAGAGGGAGGTCACGACGGCAGCCTACGAGAACCTGTGACCGTTCATCGATCCGGTCTTCCCGCACACAGCCGGGGGGTCTAGGGTCTGGTTCTCGGGTGCAGGGCGAGCAGGACGCCGTGCACCGTCCGTCCGTTCAGGAGGTCTCATGACGCGTCGCACCGTTGATGTCGTTCCGGTCGACGGCGACCTGACGGACCTCATGGGTCTCTGGCTGGCGGCCAAGGTCGACGGCGGCATGAGCAAGCAGGCTGCGGCGCGCGTCATCAGCGACGGGCGCCTCTCCTCCGCCCTGCGGCGGCCGGGGGTGCAGGCGTTCCTGGCCCGGGTCGACAGTGAGCCCGTGGGCTACGCCATCGCCAGCGACAACCCGTTCGGGGTCAGCCCCACCACCGAGATCGCAGTGGAGCAGCTGTGGGTCGCCCCCGAGGCTCGCCGGCTGGGAGTGGCCAAGGCGCTGCTCACGTCGGTGCTGGCGGCCGCGGAACACGCCGGGTGCGAGCACGTGGTGTCCAACGTCCCCACCGCGAGCCGCGACGCCAACCGCTTCTTCGCCCGGCTCGGCTTCAACTCCATGGTGGTTCGGCGTGTCGTGCCCACCACCCACCTGCGCCGCAAGCTGGCCCCCGAGACGTCCGGGAGCGGCTACGAGCTCCTGCGCCGGCGTCGCAGCCTGCGCCGCAGCGCCCTGCCGTTGGCCTCCCGCTCGGCCTGAGCGAGGCAACCGGCATCCGGGTCAGCTGCCGGGCGCGGCATCCCGGATCAGGCAGGTGATCCGCGACGTGCAGATCCGCTTGCCCTGATCGTCGGTGACGACGACCTCGTAGCAGGCCAGGGTGCGGCCCAGGCTCAAGGGAGTCGCGATGCCGGTGACCAGGCCCGAGCGGGCCGCCCGGTGGTGCGTGGCGTTGATGTCGAGCCCGACGACGGCCTTGCCCGGCCCGGCGTGCAGCGCTGCTCCGATGGACCCCAGCGTCTCCGCGAGCACGACGGAGGCGCCGCCGTGCAGCAGGCCGTAGGGCTGGGTGTTGCCGGCGACGGGCATCGTCGCGACGAGCCGCTCGGCACTGGCCTCGATCACCTCGATGCCCATGCGGTGCATCAGCGAGTCGGGGTTCATCGCCTTCATCGCCTGGGCAGC
>JBDSNZ010000196.1:0-4233 GCA_039915055.1 Ornithinibacter sp. | reverse complement strand
GAGATCGCCGGCGAGGAGTGGCTCACCAACCAGTGGTTCCGGTTCGGGGCGTCGAGCCTGCTCAACGACCTGATCCTCCAGCGCCAGCGGATGGCCACGGGCGCCTACTCCGGCGCCGACTACATCGCCGACGACGCCCCCAGCATCTACTGACCCGGCCCGAGCCCGCCTCCACCCCAAACGGATCCGAGGAACGCATGTCAACCTTCGAGTACGCACCGGCCCCCGAGTCACGGGCCGTCGTCGACATCGCGAGCAGCTACGGGCTGTTCATCAACGGCGAGTTCGTCGAGGCGACCGGCGCGAAGCCGTTCAAGACCATCAATCCCGCCACCGAGGAGGTCCTCGCCGAGGTCTCCGAGGCGAGCGCCGACGACGTCGATGCCGCCGTGACCGCCGCACGCACCGCCTACACCCGGGTCTGGTCGCGGATGAGTGGCGCCGACCGCGGCAAGTACCTCTACCGCATCGCCCGGATCCTGCAGGAGCGCGCCCGCGAGTTCGCCGTGCTGGAGACCCTCGACAACGGCAAGCCGATCAAGGAGAGCCGCGACGTCGACATCCCCCTCGCGGCCGTCTACTTCTTCTACAACGCCGGCTGGGCCGACAAGCTCGACTATGCCTCGCTGGGGCCGAACCCCCGCCCGCTGGGCGTCGTCGGCCAGGTCATCCCATGGAACTTCCCGCTGCTCATGCTCTCGTGGAAGATCGCGCCGGCCCTCGCCTGCGGCAACACCGTGGTGCTCAAGCCGGCCGAGACGACCCCGCTGACCGCGCTCCTCTTCGCCGAGGTCTGCCAGCAGGCCGGGCTCCCACCGGGCGTCGTCAACATCGTCACGGGCGCAGGTGCAACGGGCCAGGCCATCGTCGACCACCCCGGCATCGACAAGCTCGCCTTCACCGGCTCCACCGCGGTCGGCAAGATGATCGCCAGGTCGATCGCCGGCACCCGCAAGAAGGCGACCCTCGAGCTCGGGGGCAAGGCCGCCAACATCATCTTCGACGACGCGCCGATCGACCAGGCCGTCGAGGGCATCGTCAACGGCATCTTCTTCAACCAAGGACACGTGTGCTGCGCCGGCAGCCGGATCCTGGTGCAGGAGAACATCGCCGAGGAACTCGATCAAAGGTTGCGGCGCCGCCTCGCGACGTTGCGCGTCGGCGACCCGATGGACAAGAACACCGACGTGGGCGCCATCAACTCGCGCAAGCAGCTCGACCGGATCGAGGAGATGGTCGCGGTCGGCGAGGCCGAGGGGGCCTCACGCTGGGACAGCGGCTGCGACCTGCCGAGCAACGGCTTCTGGTTCCGCCCGACGGTGTTCAGCGGAGTCAGCCAGAGCCACCGCATCGCCCAGGAGGAGATCTTCGGGCCGGTCGTCTCGGTGCTCACCTTCCGCACCCCGGGCGAGGCGGTCGCCAAGGCCAACAACACCCCCTACGGGCTCTCCGCCGGCGTCTGGACCGAGAAGGGCAGCCGCATCCTGTGGATGGCTGACCAGTTGCGCGCGGGCGTCGTGTGGGCCAACACGTTCAACAAGTTCGACCCCACCAGCCCGTTCGGTGGTTACAAGGAGTCGGGTTACGGCCGCGAGGGCGGTCGCCACGGCCTCGAGGCCTACGTCACCACGGGGAGCGCCAAGTGAGCACGCGCATCGATGTCCGCAAGACCTACAAGCTGTACATCGGAGGGAAGTTCCCGCGCAGCGAGAGCGGCCGGTCCTACGAGGTGTATGCCGTTCCGTCGGCTGCCGCGGCACGTCGCGGGTCGGCCACTCGCGCACCGAAGTTCCTCGCCAATGCCGCGCAGGGCTCGCGCAAGGACGCCCGGGATGCCGTTGTCGCGGCACGCAAGGCGCAGCCGGGCTGGGCGGGGGCCACGGCATACAACCGCGGCCAGGTCCTCTACCGGGTTGCCGAGGTGATGGAGGGGCGTCGCGCGCAGCTCGTGCAGGAGGTGCGCGACAGCGAGGGCCTCACCGCCGCCGGCGCCGAAGCCGCTGTCTCGCAGGCCATCGACCGCTGGGTCTGGTATGCCGGGTGGTCCGACAAGTTCACCCAGGTGCTCGGTGGGCTCAACCCGGTCGCGGGGCCGTTCTTCGACATCTCGGCACCCGAGGCCACCGGCGTCGTCGCGGTGCTCGCGCCCCAGGGCTCCAGCCTGCTCGGTCTGGTGTCCGTGATCGCCCCCGTCATCGTCTCGGGCAACACCGCCGTCGTTCTGGCCAGCGAGGACCGACCCCTTCCCGCGATCACGCTCGCCGAGTGCATGGCGACCTCCGACGTGCCCGGAGGGGTGGTCAACATCGTCACCGGCCGCACCGCCGAGGTGGCCCCGTGGCTCGCGAGCCACCGTGACGTCAACGCGATCGACCTCACCGGTGCAGCGGATGCCGTCGACGTCGTCTGGGGCCACCTGGAGCTGGCTGCTGCGGAGAACCTCAAGCGGGTGCTGCGCCCAGGTGGCACCGGGGTCGAGGCGGTCGAGCCCGACTGGTCGGTGACTCCGGATCTCGCGCGCCTCACGGCATTCCTGGAGACCAAGACCGTGTGGCACCCCAAGGGCCGCTGACCGTTCCTGCGTGATCGACGACGGCCCGTAGACTCCTCGCCCGTGGTGGATGACCTGGCGCGCCAACGCGTCGTCGTGCTCGCCGGGCCGAGCGGCTCGGGCAAGTCGCGGCTCGCCGACCGGCTGCACCGCTCGCACGGCTGGCCGATCTTCCGGCTCGATGACTTCTACCGCGACCAGGACGACCCGTCGATGCCCCGCAGCGCAGGCCTCGGCATCATCGACTGGGACCACCCCGACTCTTGGGACGGCGACCGCGCGCTCATCGCCCTGTGCGAGCTCATCGACACCGGCTCCACCACGATGCCCGTCTACGACATCGGCGCGAGCCGGGCCGTGGGCCGACACTCCGTCACCGCGGCACCCGGCGACCTGGTCATCGCCGAGGGCATCTTCGCCGCGGAGATGGTCAGCCGGCTCCAGGGGTCCGGGGTGCTGCACAGCGCGCGGTGCATCCACCACCGCCCCGAGGTCACCTTCGTGCGCCGCCTGGCGCGCGACCTGAAGGAGCGGCGCAAGCCCCCCACCGTGCTGGTCCGGCGAGGCTGGGCGCTGATGCGGGCCGAGCCCGACATCGTGAGGCGCCAGAACGACCTCGGAGCCCGCCCGGCCCGGGCTGCCGACGTGGAGGCGCACCTCGCCAACGGGGTCAGGACCGTCGGTTAGGGTGACGCCGTGGTCGATCGTGGGCACGTGATGCGTGGGGGGAAGCATGGGTGAACAGCCGTGGGTGGCGCCGGGGTCGCCGGGGGGCGCACTACCGCCACCGCCGGGGTATGCCGGGCAACCGCCACCCCCGGGGTATGCCGGGCAACCGCCACCCCCGGGGTATGCCGGTCAGCCGCCACCCCCGGGGTTCGCCCCCACTCCTCCCGGTTCCACGCCCCCGCCCCCTGGCTGGGCGGGCCCGCCGCCGCAGCGCGGGCCCTACGTCGCGGGGCTGGAGTTCCGCCCCGGGATCATCCCCTTGCGCCCGCTGCGCCTGGGTGACATCTATGGCGCGGTCATCAAGGCGGTGCGCGGAAACGTCAAGGCCACCATGGGCCTGGCGCTGCTGATCTCGGTCGTCTGCCTCGTGCCGGCGACGGCACTGGGGGCCTGGGTCGCAAGCCTGGAGACGTCTGACTTCGACTCCGCCCAGGGTGGCGTCGTGGGCAGCCTGGGGAGCAACATCCCCTCCCTGGGCTCCATCGTCGCCTCGATCGCCCTCGCCGGCTTCCTCGCCTACGTCATCGGCCAGGCAGTGCTCGGCCGCAAGGTCGGCATCAGCGAGACCTGGGAGGGCACCAGGCGCAGGCTCCCTGCCGTCGCGGGGGCGGTCCTGGTGTCCACGCTCGGCGGCATCCTGCTCCTCGCGCTGCTCTTCGGGCCGCCGATCGCGTGGCTGGTCGCCGCTGGCGAGCCGGTCGTCGCGGCCATCCTGCTGCTCGTCCTCGCGGTGGTGGTGGCTCTCGTCGCCTTGCTCTTCCTGTGGACCCGGTTCGCGTTCGTCACCCCGCTCATCGTGTTGGAGCAGCGCGGGGTGTGGTCGGCGTTCGGTCGCTCCTGGCGCCTCACGTCGGGCTCGGAGTTCTGGCGCATCCTCGGCATCCGCCTGCTCACCTCGATCATCGTCGGCTTCGCCGCATCCATCCTCACCTTCCCGATCACCCTCGGCGGCC
>JBDSNZ010000072.1:0-7585 GCA_039915055.1 Ornithinibacter sp. | reverse complement strand
TCCCGGTGGTGTTGTCGATGGCGCTGGTCGGCTTCATCTGGCAGCTGTTCTACTCCACCGACCAGGGCCTGATCAACCAGGTCTTCGGATCCAACATCGACTGGTACGGGGACCCCGACGTCAACCTCTGGGCGGTGCTGGTCGCCACCGCGTGGCGACACACCGGCTACATCATGCTGATCTACCTGGCGGGACTGAAGGGCGTCGACGGGTCGCTGCGTGAGGCAGCGGCCGTCGACGGCGCCACCGAGGTGAAGACGTTCTTCCACGTGATCTTCCCGGTCATGCGCCCGATCAACCTCATCGTCCTCGTCATCGTGGTCATCGAGTCGCTGCGGGCCTTCGACCTGGTCTGGATCATCAACAAGGGCCGCAACGGGCTCGAGCTCATCTCGGCCCTGGTCTCCCAGAACGTCATCGGCGAGGCGACCCGCTACGGGTTCGGTTCGGCCCTCGCCGTCATCATGATGGTCATCTCCTCGGTGTTCATCGTCATCTACCTGCGGATCGTCTTCCGGGAGGAGCGCTGATGAGCGCCACCACAGCCCCAGCTGGCCGACTCCGCAAGGTCGCGCCGCCGCAGAAGGGCAAGGCCGGCGGGGTGATCAACCGCCGCCGTGGCACGGTGGCCACGGTCATCATGATGATCCTGGCGATCGTGTGGCTGTTCCCGCTCCTGTGGGCGCTCTACAACTCCTTCCGGGACTACTCCTACACGCAGACCAACGGCTACCTGTCCTTCGGTGGGTGGACGCTCGGCAACTACCAGGAGGCATGGAGCAGAGGGAACTTCGGGCTGCACCTGAAGAACTCGTTCCTCATCACGATCCCCGCGGTCGCGCTCACGCTCTTCCTCTCCTCCCTGGTCGCGTTCATCCTGGCGAGGTTCTCCTACCGCTTCAACCTCACCCTGCTCGGCGTGTTCCTGGCAGCAAACCTGCTGCCACCGCAGGCCCTGCTCATCCCGGTGTTCCGGATGTTCCGCGAGATCCCGCTCCCGACGTTCATGAGCGAGAGCGGCACGATGCTCAACAGCTTCTGGGCGCTGATCCTCGTCAACACCGCGTTCCAGCTGGGCTTCTGCACCTTCGTGCTGAGCAACTACATGAAGACGCTCCCGTACGAGATCTACGAGTCCGCGGAGCTCGACGGAGCGAGCATCTGGCGCCAGTACTGGCAGCTGACCATGCCGCTGGTCCGTCCGGCGCTGGCGGCCCTCGCCACGTTGCAGGTCACCTGGATCTACAACGAGTTCTTCTGGGCCACCGTGCTGCTCTCTCGCGGCGACAAGTATCCGGTCACGAGTGCGTTGAACAACCTTCGAGGGCAGTTCTTCGCGGACACCAACCTGGTGGCCGCGGGGTCGATCATCGTCGCCCTGCCCGTCCTGATCGTGTTCTTCGCCCTGCAGAAGCAGTTCGTGTCCGGTCTCACCCTGGGCTCGACCAAGGGATGACCCTCACCACGACCTCCCTGCGTGGGGGTGGATCCGCCCTCGTCCTGGCTCAGGACGGGGGCGGTCTCCCATGGGTCGCCCACTGGGGGGCGGACCTGCCGGACGTCGCCCTGGCAGACCTTCCCGGCGTGCTGGGGGCGCCCGTGCCCCACAACGCCCTCGATGCGCCGTGGCAGCTCAGCGTGCTCCCGACCTCGGGCGAGGGCTGGCTCGGCACTCCCGGGTATGCCGGTCACCGGCGTGGCGCTGCGGCCGCGCCGAGGTGGGTGGCGACCGTCGAGGTCGAGGGGTCCGGCGCAGTCGTGCGTGCCACTGCATCCGCCGTCTCGATCGACGTCGAGCTGCGCTACACGCTCGACGAGCACGGGGTGCTCGTGGTGCAGAGTGCCCTCACGAGCACTGCCACGGACGGCGAGCCGCTCGACGTCGGCGCCCTGCGCATCCTCCTCCCGCTGCCGACCAGGGCGAGCGAGGTGCTCGACCTCACCGGCAGGTGGTGCCGCGAGCGGTCACCCCAACGGCACGCGCTGCAGGACGGGAGCTGGGTGCGCACCGGTCGACGCGGCCGCACCGGCCACGATGCGACCCTCCTCATGGTCTGCGGCACATCAGGGTTCGGCTTTCGCACGGGCGAGGTGTGGGCCACGCACGTCGCGTGGAGCGGCAACCACGAGCACCTCGTGGAGCGGCTGCCCGAGGGTGCCGGTGCGCACGCGTCGGTGCTCGGTGGGGGGGAGTCACTGGCACCCGGTGAGGTGCGCCTCGGGCCGGGCGAGACCTACACGGCACCCTCGGTCGTCTTCGTCCACTCGAGCGCGGGACTCGATGGCGTGACGAGGGCCCTGCTCGCCCACCAGCGGGCCCAGCCGGGCTACCGGAGCAGCCCGCGCCCCCTGGTGCTCAACACGTGGGAGGCGGTCTACTTCCAGACCGACCTCGAGCAGCTGAAGCGGCTCGCCGACGTGGGCGCATCGATCGGGGTGGAGCGCTTCGTCCTCGACGACGGGTGGTTCGGGGGCCGGCGCGACGACCAGCGGGGGCTGGGGGACTGGGTGGTCTCCGACGACGTCTGGCCGCAGGGGCTCGCTCCGCTCGTGGACCACGTGAAGGGGCTTGGCCTGGAGTTCGGGCTGTGGTTCGAGCCCGAGATGGTCAACCTCGACTCCGACCTCGTGCGCGCCCATCCCGACTGGGTGCTGGGCCCGGTGGATGGTCCCCCGTTGCCGTCGCGCCACCAGCACGTCCTCGACCTCGCGAACCCCGAGGCGTTGGAGCACGTCCTGGCGGCCATCAGCGCGCTGGTCACGCAGTACGACATCGACTTCATCAAGTGGGACCACAACCGCGACCTGCACGAAGCGGTCCGCACCGACTCCAGCGGCACCGACCGCCCGGCGGTCGCTGCCCAGACACGGGCCACCTACGCACTCCTCGACGCCCTCCGCGAGAGGCACCCGCGCCTCGAGATCGAGTCGTGCTCCAGTGGCGGCGCACGGGTCGACCTCGGGGTGCTCGCCCGCACCGACCGCGTGTGGACCTCGGACTGCAACGACGCCCTGGAGCGGGTCGCCATCCAGCGGTGGACCGGGCTCCTCGTGCCGCCGGAGCGGATGGGCTCCCACATCGGGCCGCCGCGGGCCCACACGACCCACCGCGATCTCGACCTGTCGCTGCGGATGCTGCTCGCGCTCCAGGGCCACGCCGGCCTGGAGTGGGACATCACCACGTGCTCGGCCGATGAGCTCGAAGAGCTACGTCGCTGGTCGGGGCTCTACCGCGAGCTGCGGCCCCTGCTGCACACCGGCGACGTCGTGCGCTCGGACCACCCGGACAGCTCCCTCGTCGTCGGTGGAGTGGTGTCCAGGGACCGGTCGCAGGCGGTGTTCACGGTGGTCGCCGTGACGACGGGCCGCTCGGTGGCCCCCGGGCTCCTCCCGCTGCCGGGGCTGGACCCCGAGCTGACCTACCGCGTGCGCGTGCGCCCCGAGGCCGGCCTGCCGGCGACCGTCCAGTCCGCACCGCCGGCGTGGTGGGGCACCGCCCTGGCTGAGGGCCTGCTCGTCTCCGGTGCGGTGCTGGGCACGGTCGGCCTCGCCCTCCCGGTGCTGGCACCGGCCCAGGGCTTCCTGCTGCACCTGACGGCAGCCGACTGACCGGGGGCCTTGATCGCGCCGGGCCCGTGGCGACCGCAACCCACGGGCCCGGCGTCCCACCCGTGACAGACTCACGCGTGTGGCCAGACACCCCCAGGACCTCTCGCCCGAGGCGCTCGAGTTCATGACGGAGCGGCACCTCGCGACGCTCACGACGCTACGCGCCGACGGTTCACCGCACGTCGTGCCGGTCGGTTTCACCTGGGACGGTGATGAGCTCGTCGCGCGGGTGATCAGCGGGCGCACCAGCGCCAAGGTGGTGCAGGCCCGTGCCGGTCGACGTGCCGCGCTGAGCCAGGTGGAGGGCCGTCGCTGGATCACCCTGGAGGGCAGGACCCGCGTGGTGGAGGACGCGGAGTCGGTGCGTGACGCGGAGCAGCGGTATGCGGTGCGCTACCGCCAGCCGCGGCCGAACCCGGAGCGGGTCGTCGTCGTGCTCGACGTCGACCGGGTGCTCGGCGGCTCGTGGCCGACCCCCCTCCCACCGTCGCCCTATGCGCGCTGAGGCCAGCACGGTGCTGATCGATCCGCCGGTAGACTCTGGCTCGACGACTGGCGCGGGTGGGTCACCACCGGGGAGTGACGTCGGGAGCATCGCCCGCCTGGGTGCCCCGCACCGCTGACCCGACCCGCAAGGAGCATCCACATGTCTGCCGCCGTTTCTGCACCCGGTGCCTCGCAGGACGTCCGCCCGGTTCGCCGGGCCCTCGTGTCGGTCTATGACAAGAGCGGGCTCGATGACCTCGTCCGCGGGTTGCACGACGCCGGCGTCGAGCTCGTCTCGACGGGTGGCTCGGCCGCGCTCATCGCGTCCCTCGGCCTGCCCGTGACCAGGGTCGAGGACCTCACCGGCTTCCCGGAGTGCCTCGAGGGCCGGGTCAAGACGCTGCACCCCAAGGTGCACGCCGGCATCCTCGCCGACACCCGCAAGCCCGAGCACCTCGCGCAGCTCGCCGATCTTGGCGTCGAGGCCTTCGAGCTCGTGGTCGTCAACCTCTACCCCTTCGTCGACACCGTGATGTCCGGCGCCACACCCGAGCAGTGCGTGGAGCAGATCGACATCGGCGGCCCCTCGATGGTGCGAGCTGCCGCCAAGAACCACCCCAGCGTCGCCGTGGTCACCGACCCCACGGCATACGGCGCGGTGCTGGATGCCGTGCGCGGCGGTGGGTTCACCCTGGCCCAGCGCACGCGCCTGGCTGCCGCGGCCTTCGTGCACACCGCGACCTACGACGTGCACGTGGCGTCGTGGATGGGCAGTGCGCTCACCGACACGAGTGACGCCTCGGGGTTCCCGCAGTGGATCGGTGGCACCTGGGACAAGGCGGCAGTGCTTCGCTACGGCGAGAACTCGCACCAGCGGGCTGCCCTCTACACCAACGGCTTCCAGCCGCAGCCAGGACTCGCGCAGGCCACCCAGCTGCACGGCAAGGAGATGTCCTACAACAACTACGTCGACTCTGACGCCGCGGTGCGAGCCGCCCACGACCACGGCGACCAGCCGACCGTCGCCGTGGTGAAGCACGCCAACCCCTGCGGCATCGCGGTCGGTGCCGACATCGCCGAGGCCCACCGCAAGGCGCACGAGTGCGATCCCGTCTCGGCCTTCGGCGGCATCATCGCGACCAACCGGCCGGTGACGCTCGAGATGGCGCGCACGGTTGCCGACATCTTCACCGAAGTCGTCATCGCCCCATCCTTCGATGCCGACGCGCTCGAGGTGCTCACCGCGAAGAAGAACATCCGGCTGCTGGAGTGCGCGCCCCCGACGCGCGGCGGGGCCGAGACGCGACCCATCAGCGGGGGCCTCCTCATGCAGCAGCGGGATGCCGTGGACGCAGTCGTGCAGGGCGAGGACGGAGTGGTCACCGGGGGTGACGACGCCGAGCACTGGCGGCTCGTGGCGGGCGACCCCGCCGACGTCGCGACGCTCGCCGACCTCCAGTTCGCCTGGCGCTCGGTGCGCGCCGTGAAGTCCAACGCGATCCTGCTCGCCCGTGGTGGCGCGTCGGTCGGCATCGGCATGGGCCAGGTCAACCGCGTCGACGCCTGCCACCTCGCCGTGACGCGCGCGGGTGAGAAGCGGGCCCACGGCGCCGTCGCGGCATCCGACGCGTTCTTCCCTTTCGCCGACGGACTCCAGGTGCTCCTCGACGCCGGGGTGCACGCGGTGGTGGCCCCCGGCGGGTCGATGCGCGACGCGGAGGTCATCGCGGCCGCGCAGTCCGCTGGTGTGACGATGTATTTCACCGGCACCCGGCACTTCGCGCACTGATCACGTCGACCCCAGCCGCTGGACGGGCCGCGACCCGTCAGCCCGTGGGGTCCGCCTTCTCCCGTTCCGCCTGGATCTTCGGCGCGGTGCGGACGAGCCGGAGGAACGTGACGAGCCCGATGCCCCCGACGATGTTGCCGAGCATCGACCAGGTGAGCGCGACGAGGAACTGCCCGATCGTCACGTCGGCGCCGGCCACGGCGGCGGCGATGATGAAGATCGAGTCGAGCACGCAGTGGAACAGCTCGGCGCCGACCAGCACCGACCCGAAGAGGATCGCCGGCACGATGCGCACCCCCAGGTTGTCGGTCGAGTGCTGCATCCGGGTCATCAACGTGATGACGAGGCCGGCGAGCATCGCCAGCAGGAAGCTCTGCAGGCTCACCCCGAGCTCGGCGTAGTGCAGACCGGTCTCGCGGGCCACGGGCGCGAGGTCGGGCCGAGCCTGCAGGATCACCCAGACCATCAGGGCGCCTCCGACGATGTTGCTCACGAGGGTGACGGCCCACAGTCGGGCCAGGCCGAGCCACGGACCCTTCTCGGCGACCGCGGCGGTGACCGGCACCAGGAAGTTCTCGGTGAACAGCTCGCTGCGGGCCAGGAGCAGCGCCACGAAGCCGATCGAGAAGGCGAGACCTGCCAGGATCTGGTTCCCGGTCTCGGTCTTGACGACGAGATAGGCCAGCACACCCACGCCGATGTCGATCCCGCCGAGCAGCCCCGTCGGGACGAGCGCCCGGAGCGGGCGTACGAGACGCTCACGGCCCTCCTCCACGAGCCGCTCGAACGCGTCGTCGATCTCCTCGTCCGGCTGTTCCTCGGTCTTCGCCACGCGTGAACGGTAACCGTCTCCCGATAGCCTTCTCGCATCTGAGCGACATGCCCAGCCTGAGATGTCCGAGCAGAGGAGAAGCCGTGCCAGTTCTCGATCGCTTCCGACTGGACCGGCGCACCGCCGTCGTGACGGGCTCGACCCGTGGGCTGGGCCGCGCTTTCGCCCTCGCGCTCGCCGAGGCGGGCGCGAACATCGTGGTCGTCGGGCGCGATGCCGAGGCCGCAGCCGACACCACGGCGGCCCTGTCCGGGATCGGTGCCCGCACGCTGACGGTGCTGGCCGACGTGACCGTGCGCGCCGACCTCGAGCGAGTCCTCTCCGACTCGGTCGAGGAGTTCGGCAGGGTCGACGTGCTGGTGAACAACGCCGGGGCGTGCGTGCACCGGCCGGCGCTGGAGGTCACCGACGAGGAGTGGAGGTCGGTGATCGACGTCAACCTCACCGGCGTGTGGATGGCCAGCCAGGTCTTCGGCGCTCACATGATCGACGCGGGCGGCGGCACGATCGTCAACATCGGCTCGATGTCGGCGGACATCGTCAACCGCCCGCAGTGGCAGCCCGCCTACAACGCGTCCAAGGCGGCGGTGCACCACCTGACGCGAAGCCTTGCCGCCGAGTGGGCGCCCTTCGGCGTGCGCGTCAACGCCCTGGCGCCCGGCTACATGCACACCGACATGTCACCGGTGGAGGACCCACGGTTCCAGCGCCACTGGATCCAGGACGCTCCGCAACAGCGAGCCGGTGAGCCGGATGAGCTCGGCCCGGCCATCGTCTTCCTCGCGAGCGACGCCTCCAGCTTCATGACCGGGTCGGTGCTCACCGTCGACGGCGGCTACACCGCCTTCTAGCGCTCGCCGACCCGGCCC
>JBDSNZ010000054.1:0-10180 GCA_039915055.1 Ornithinibacter sp. | reverse complement strand
ATGGGGAAGAAGAGCTCGGGGTCCTCGTCGAGGCAGGCCGCGCGGTCGCGCCAATCCATGGGTCATGCTCCTTGTCAGGGGGGAGAGCGGGTGGTTGATCACCTGCACAGTGGCACGCAGGAGGCCCGCGGTGCGTCCTTGCAGCCACATATGGACGTGTTACACACAGACGTCCGTGGCGTTACTCTACCGTGACCTCCCCAATCCGGCTAGGGGCCCGGTGGGTGAGTCACGCCACGATCGGTGGCGGTCGAGCGTGTGCGGGTTGCGCACCCGGACAACGCCTGAGGGGGGACGGTGTGTTCCCGCAGGGTCGCGGCGTGGTGCGGCCGCCGCGCCCGAGAGGCCCAGCCGGGGTTCACCTAGGCTGCGTGTCGTGTCAGTGGACTCCGCGGGTAGCGCCCGCCGCATCGCTGCCCTCATCACCTGGGTGCAGGCCCTCGTCCTGATGGGCTTCGCGGTGTTCTACATCTATGAACTCTTCGTGGGGGCCGGCAGCGACGCCAGCGGCGTGGCGGTGTCGGCCCTGCTGATCGGGGGAACCGCGGTGGCGTTGCTGGTCCTCACCCGGGGATGGCTGGGTGACGGCGAGTGGCCCCGCACCCCCACCATCGTCGTGAACCTGCTGCTGCTGCCCGTGGGCTGGAGCCTCGCGCAGGCGGGTCGCACCGCCCTGGGGTGGACGGTGCTGGTCGTCGCGCTCGTGGCGACCGTCGTCGCCTTCGCCACCAGGGCCGACGTCGAGGCGGGCGAGGCGGGACCCGAGCAGGGGGGACCCGAGGAGTCCGACGGCCCCGGCTGAGGGCTCCGGGGCGAGAACCTGCACCTCCGTGGCGCTGCCGCGGGCGATGAGCACGCCCCGCCCCGGGATCCTCGGCACCCCGATGATGCCCCTGGCCCCCAAGGCCTCACCGTCCCCGACGTCGGGACACAGGAGCAGCCCGGCCTGCTCGCGGCACACCTCCACATCCACTCCACGAAAGCGGGTGGCGACCGCCCTGGGCGTCGTCGCGACGACCAGCAGACCGCGGTCCCGCTCCACGAGCCCTGCGATCTCCCGCACGACCTGCTCCGCGGCGGTCCCGTCCAACCGGTTGGCGTCGTCGACCAGCAGTGCCAGGTCGTGCCGACGCCGGCGCAGCTCCACCACCGGCTCGGGTGCCGAGGGGGTGGTGACGAGACACCCGCCCAGCCCCTGCCACTCCCCGGGTGAGGAGGTCACCACGGCCACGGCCCATCCGCTGGCCACGCATGATCGGGCGAGGGTCTGCAGGGCTGTGGTGCGTCCCGAACCCCCCGGACCCACGACTGCGAGGCGTCTCCCGTGCGTGGTGGGGTCGAGCCGCAGAGGTGCCGTGTCGCGGCCGCCCACGCCGAGAAGGATGCCGGGTGGGCAGCCTTCGTGACCGGCGCCCTCGGCATCGACGACGCTGGAGCGCTGGACGAGCGAGGGCAGCGGACGAAGCCGGACCGGGCGCCGGTCGGCATCCGCCGCAGTGCCCCCTGCAGCCATCTCGGTGGACCCGAGCAGCTCGGCCGTGGCGACGACGTCCTCGGGAGAGCAGAGGACGAACTGGACGTGCTGAGCGTCGGCGACACGCAGCGCCCTCCCCGGTGGTGGGTCGCGCAGGGCATCTCGGGTCGCGACGCCGGCCAGGGCGGCATCCAGGGGGTCGGTCCGACCCAGGAGGAAGAGCTCCGCCCCGAGGGCTGCCCAACGGGGTTGGAGGAGGGACCTGCCACCGGTGACCAACCCGCGCACCCCGACGGAGCCGCCGTCGCGCAGCACCCGGACGAGGTCGTCTGCCATTCGACCGTGGTCGCTCTCGGGCTGCGCCTCGACGAACTGATCCCATCCGTCCACCACGAGAAGGATCTCGGGGGGCGCCGCGTCTGCCGGACCAACCCTGGGAGCGTGCAGCCGTGCGTCGACCTCGGCGCGCAGCAGGTCCAGGAGGTGACGGATCGTGCGATGCTCCTCGGCGCGCAACCGGGTGCCGAGGTGGCCCAGCGCGTCAAGGTCGGCGAGGCCGCTGGCCACCTCGATGACGTGGAGGTGCAGGTCAGCCGCGGTGTCGCGGGAGGCACTCGCGAGGAGCACGGAACGCGCGGCGTTCGTGCGACCCGACCCGGGAGGGCCGGCCAACAGCCAGGTCGGGTGGCGTGGCGGAGCGAGGGCCGTGATCGTCTGCCGGTCCGGCTGGTCCACAAGTGCCACGGCAGGCCCGGGCCCCTGCGCCGGGTCGTGGTAGCGCGCTGTGCCGAATGGCACGGAACGGGGCAGGGGAGCGAGCCACGGGGTGCGGGGGGCCGAGCCGCCGGCGGCGGCGTGGGCAGCCATGACGGCCTCGACCACGCCGGCCGCGGAGTCCAGACTCCCGCTCGCTGGCTGGTCGCCCGCATCGGGGTGCACCTGGGCGAGCGCCGAGCCGGGCGGACCGGGTGTGCCGACGGTGAGAAACGGGGTGGCCGCGGCGCAGTCATGGGACAGCGTCGCCGCGTGGAAGGACCGGATCTCACCATCGCCGTCGCGGGCCAGGCCGCGACCCGGGGCGTCAGAGGGGATGGCGGCGGCACCCGGGTGGTCGAGGACATCGACGGAGTCGGCGCGGTCCCTCACCCGGAACGCGATCCGGAGGTTGACGTTGGCCTGGATCTCCGCGGTGATCGTGCCTGCGGGGCGCTGTGTGGCCAGCACGAGGTGGACGCCCAGTGATCGACCGAGGGCCGCGATCCGGATCAGCCCGGACACGAAGTCGGGCAGCTCCTCGACCAGCGCCCGCAGCTCGTCGATGACCACCACGAGGCGCGGCACCGGCGCTTCGGTCGGACCGCGGCGGCGCTGGTAGTCCTCCAGGTCACGGGCTCCGGCTGTCGCGAACACCCGCTCGCGGCGACGCAACTCGGCGCCGAGTGACCGAAGCGCTCGGTCGACGAGCTGGTCGTCCAGGTCGGTGACGAGTCCGACCACCTGAGGGAGGGCGCTGCAGCTGCCGAACGCCGAGCCGCCCTTGAAGTCAACCAGCACGAAGGTCAGGTCCTCCGGGGGGCAGGAGAGTGACAGCGACGTGACGAGGGTGCGCAGGAACTCGGACTTGCCCGAGCCTGTGGTCCCACCGATCAACACGTGGGGGCCGTCGCGGCGCAGGTCGATCGACCAGGGTCCGTCAGAGCTGATGCCCACGAGGGCGACCGGTGGCGAGACGCCGGGTGCCGCTGCCGTGGCACGTGCGGGGCCCCCCGTTCGAGCCAGCGGGTTTGCGGACCGACGCGCTCGTGACCATCGCGCCGCGACCGCATCCGGCGTGATCTCGGCGAGGCCCAGGAGCGAGGGGAGGCTGAGCGAGGTCGGCAACGGAGGTGCCTCACCGGGGTGACCCTCCAGGCACAAGGGGGCCAGCGCCCGTGCGACTCGGTCGGTCCACCAGCTCCCGACCAGGTCGGGTGTCACGCACACCTCCCCTTCGCCCGATGCCAAGGACCACTGCCCGGCTGCCTGCGTCAGCACCGTGGTGCATCCACTCGGGAGCTCCTCGATCGTCGGCGCCGCGACGATGAGAAGTGGCTCACCCTCGAGGCACGAGGCCCAGTCCTGCGGACCGAGCGCCCCGGCATCCGGCACCACGACCACAGGGGTGGGCGCGGGGCGCGAGCACGGTGCCCCCGAAACAGCAGCCGCCGCAGGCGAACCCACGACGTGCGGGAGGAGATGGGTCCACCCCCAGGATTCCTCGCTCGAGGCGAGGACCACATGAAGAAGCGTGGGTGGCATGTCGACGACCAGCTGTCCCAGCAGGGACCCGAGCAGGCGGTCGGTCGTCAGGGTGTCTCCCACGACGCCCAGGCGCCCCGCCCGGGCCAGGTCGACCGTGACCGGCACGAGGCGAGCCGTGGGGCGGGTCGTGGTGCTGCCCTCGACCCAGGTCGTCTCGGCCGGGACATCTCCGAGGCCGATGCGGATCGGTCTGGGAGATGGGTGCTGCCACAGGCCCGGTTGCCGGTGTTCCGCGACGGTCAGCACCCGCTGAGGGTCTGGGTGCCGCATGCGACGCTGCGCGCACTCGTGGGCGACGTGCTCGGCGAGGAGCCGAGCCGCCTGCTCGGTCGCGAGCCGGTGCGCCACCATGGCCCTCCGGTGCTCCTTGCCCGAGCCCCACCGGTCGCTCAGTGACGTCGCCAGCACCACGGTCGGCCCGAGGAGGGCGAACGCCAGCATCTGGGGCCCGAAGAGGAAGGCCAGGACGACGGCCACCGGGACGGGCACGAGTGCACCGACCCAGGGCACCCGGGTGGCACGCCGCTCGACGGGTGGGGCTGGTGCCTGGACTGCGATGGCGGAGCCGGTGCGAACCGGTGCCTGAGTGGGCCTGATCGCCAACCGCCCATCGCCGCGCGCGCGCACTGGGAGCCCGGCGCCGGGGCGCCGTCGCAGCGCCAGCGTCGACCCTCCCACCACGATCGTCGTGGAGGTGTCGACGACCCCGACCCCGGTGAGTCGGACCCCGTCCACGACGACACCATTGGTGGACCCACGGTCCTCGACGGTGATCCCTGCTGGGGTCGCGGTGAAGCACGCGTGGTCTCGGCTGAGGGAGTCGTCCTCGATGCGCAGCCCGACGTCCGGGGACCTGCCGACCGTCAGCCCGGACCGGCTCACGGACTCGCTGTGCCCACAGTCGGGGCCCCCGACCACGACGAGCTCCACGGCAGTCGGCGGGGAGGCGGCCCGCTCGTCGACGGCATCCTCACCGTGTGGCTGCCTCTGGGAGCCCTCGCCCCTCGTCACCCCGGGGATGACGGTCAACGACGCACCGTGCACCAAGGGAGGGGAGCCGATTGGCGCATCTGCGGAGATCGGGCGACCCCGCGAGCCCAAGGCCGGGACAGGCACGTCGAGGTGGTCCGACAGGGCGCGACCCAGAGCGCCAGCCGTGTGTTCCCCACTCCAGCGCACGACCACCTGCGCCGGTCGGGGGAACCGACGGGGAACGTGCACGGTGAGGGTCATCTCCATGCGTGCCACGGTAGGCATGGTGCGCGGCCTGCCCCGGAACTTATCCACAGCCCAGCACCGGACCGGCTCGTCGGGAGCACCCGGGACGGCGGTTGTCCACAGGCTGGCTCGCCTCCGGATGCGGATGTCGCTCTCGTGGGGTTCGCTATGCGGTGGTGGGGTCGGCAGGGGGCCGACCCCGGGAGGAGGCACGTGGACGCCGTGCACACGCTCGAGACCGAGGTGCGGGAACTGATCCGCCGGTCTGGGCTCGACCCTGCCCGCGACGAGGCGCAAGTCCGGCGACTCGTGCGCGACGCCGTCACCGACTACGACGAGCGCTCGTTGCACGGCGGGATGCCGGTGCTGGCCGATGTCGATGCGGCCTCCCGAGCGGTGTGGGACACGGTCGCCGGGTTCGGGCCCCTCCAGAAGTACTTCGACGACCCGACGGTGGAGGAGATCTGGATCAACGAGCCCTCACGAATCTTCATCGCTCGCAACGGCATCGCCGAGCTGACCACCACTCTCCTGAGTCATGACGACGTCCGTGACCTCGTCGAGCGGATGCTCAAGTCCTCCGGTCGGCGGGTGGATCTGTCCTCACCCTTCGTGGATGCGGTGCTCCCGGATGGGAGTCGACTGCACGTCGTGATCCCCGACATCACCCGCGAGCACTGGTTCGTCAACGTGCGAAAGTTCGTCGTCAAGGCCGACTCCATGGACGACCTCGTCCGCCTCGGCACGCTGAGCCGGCAGGCGGGGCACTTCCTCGAGGCAGCGGTTGCATCAGGTCTGAACGTGCTCGTCGCGGGCGGCACGCAAGCAGGAAAGACGACGATGCTCAATTGCCTGGCGTCGGCAATTCCGGTGCGCGAGAGGGTCGTCACCTGCGAAGAGGTCTTCGAGCTGCGCATCCCGCATCGAGACGTCGCGGCGATGCAGTGCCGGCAGCCCTCGCTGGAGGGCACGGGCGAAGTGCCGTTGCGACGCCTCGTGAAGGAGGCGCTGCGGATGCGACCGTCGCGGATCATCGTGGGCGAGGTGCGTCAGGAGGAGAGCCTGGACCTGCTCATCGCTCTGAACTCCGGGTTGCCCGGAATGTGCACGATCCACGCGAACAGCGCGCGCGAAGCCGTCACGAAGATGTGCACCCTCCCCCTGCTCGCCGGTGAGAACGTGTCCGCGAAGTTCGTCGTGCCAACGGTGGCGTCCTCGATCGACATCGTCGTGCACGCGGCCCTGGAGCGCGACGGTCGGCGCACCGTGCGCGAGATCGTCGCGGTGCCAGGCCGCGTCGAGGGGGACGTCGTGGAGATCGCGGACCTGTTCCTGCGGCGGGATGGGGAGCTGTGCCGTGCTGACGGGTTCCCTCCCCACCTGGACCGTTTCGAGAGGGCAGGGTTCGACGTGCCTGCCCTGCTCGCCCAGGGTGTGCGATGACGGGCCTGCTGATCGGACTGCTGCTCGGGACGGGTCTGCTCCTCATCTGGATGAGCTTTTGGGTCCGGGAGCCGGGGAGCCCGAAGACCGTCGTGCGGGTCACCGCGGCGGATCGGCTGGCCGACGAGATCGTCCAGGCCGGCTTCACCGGCCTGTCGGTGCGGATGCTCGTGGCCTCCTGTGCCCTGGCGCTCCTGCTCGTCGCGGGACTGGTCCAGGCGACCGTTGGGGTCGCGCCGATAGCCGCGTGCTTCGGGCTGATGGCTGGCTCCTTGCCCCTCACGCTCGTGAGGCGACGCGCTCGCAGGAGGCGTGCGCGGCTGCGTGACCTGTGGCCGGATGCGGTGGACAACATCACGTCTGGAGTTCGGGCGGGGATGGCGCTGCCCGAGGCGCTCGGGCAGCTGGGGGTGCGCGGCCCCCTCGACCTGCGTGAGCCCTTCACCGACTTCGCACACGACTACCGCCTCACCGGTCGGTTCAACGAGTCGTTGGACCGCCTCAAGGAGCGCCTCAGCGACCCCGTGGGCGATCGCTTGGTGGAGAGCCTGCGAATCGCGCGCGAGGTCGGGGGAAGCGATCTCGGCCGACTCCTGCGCACCCTCTCGGGCTTCCTGCGTGAGGACGCGCGCACCAGGGCCGAGCTGGAGACACGCCAGTCGTGGACGGTGAACGCTGCGCGGCTCGCCGCCGCGGCCCCCTGGCTCATCCTCGCCATGCTCTCCACCAACCCGGAGTCCGTCACCGCGTACTCCACGCCGTTGGGCGCCGGCGTGCTCGCGTTCGGTGCCGTGCTCACCGGCATCGCCTACTGGTCCATGATGCGGATCGGCCGACTTCCCGAGGACGAGCGGGTGCTGCGATGACCGACCTCGCGCGCACTGGTGCCGTCCTCGGTTTCGGGCTGGGGCTGGGACTACTGCTCATCTGGCGGGGCCTGCCCCGCCATCGTCGACCCGGCCTCGCCGGTCGTGTCGTGCCCTACCTGCGGGACACTCCTCGCCCCTCGCGGCTCCTCGACGACCGAAAGGCCCCCACCAGTGGCCTCGCGGCCGTGACCGCCCCACTGATCCGTGACCTGGGTCGCGGCGTGGAGCGGGTCATGGGAGGGGCGGACTCCGTGCGGCGCCGCCAGCTGCGGGCGGGCTTGTCGGCCGACGTCGACCGGTTCCGGGCTGAGCAGGTCCTGTGGGGAGTTGGCGGCACGGTCGCCGGGGCCACTCTCGGCATCGTGTTCCAGCTCGCCAGAAGCTCTGGGGTCTTCGTCGTGCTCATGATGACCCTGCTCGGCCTCGGGCTGGGCGTCACCGGCGCCGACTTCGCACTGAGTCGGCGGGCCGAACGCCGCGAGGTGCGGATGCTCTCCGAGTTCCCCACCGTCGCCGAGCTGCTGGCACTCGCCGTAGGTGCTGGGGAGGGGGCCGTGGGGGCCCTCGAGCGCGTCTGCCGGCTCTCGCGAGGTGAGCTCGCTGACGAGCTGCGGCAGTGTCTCGCCGACGCCCGTGCCGGAGCGAACCTCCCCACCGCTCTCCAGGGTCTCGCGGACCGCACGGGTCTGCAGAGCCTTTCCCGCTTCGTCGACGGGGTGGTCATCGCCGTCCAGCGCGGCACCCCGCTGGCAGAGGTCCTGCGGGCTCAGGCCCAGGACGTGCGCGAGGAGGGCCGGCGCGCACTCATGGAAGCCGGCGGCAAGAAGGAGATCACCATGATGGTTCCCGTCGTTTTCGTCATCCTCCCCGTTGCGGTCCTCTTCGCCGTCTTCCCCAGCATCACGTTCTTCCGATTCACTCTCTGACCCCCTCTGAAAGGACCTGACCATGCTGATGACCCGGTGGCTCACCACCCGCGCCCAGCTCGCGGCTCTGCGACTCCTCGAGCGGGGGCAGCGGCGAGCAGAACGAGGCGACGTTCCCGGCTGGGTGCTCATCACCCTGATGACCGCAGGGCTCGTCACCGCGCTCTGGGTGGTGGCGAAGGAACAGCTGGTGTCGCTCTTCCAGAGCGCGCTGTCGTCCGTGAAGGCCTGACGGGGCGGTGGGCGGGTCGACGAGGCCAGAGCGTGGCGCGGCCGTCGCCGACTTCGCGATGGTCTCCTCGCTCGTCCTCTTCCTCTTCCTCGCCGTCTTCCAGCTGGGGCTCGCCCTGCACACCCGCAACACGTTGATCTCATGCGCCTCCGAAGGAGCGAGATACGGGGCCCGGGCGGATGCGATTCCGGGACAGGGCATCTCAAGAACCCAAGCGCTGATCAGCGCGTCCCTCTCGCCCAGGTATGCCCGGCAGGTGTCGGCTCGCGAGACGACGGTCTCCGGCGTGCGCGTCGTCGAGGTACGAGTGGTCGCCCCGATCCCGGTGATCGGGCTCCTCGGGCCCGACGACCGCCTCGACGTCGTCGGCCGGGCGTTCGAGGAGTCGCAGTGATGCGCCAGCCGCCTCGTCGCGACGAGCGCGGGAGTGCCGTCGTCGAGTTCGTGTTCCTCGGTGTCGTGCTCCTCATCCCGCTCATCTATCTGGTGATGATGCTGGCCCGCCTCCAGGCTGGTTCGTATGCCGTGAGCGCCGCTGCCCGCGAAGCGGGCCGCGCCTACGTCACGACGTCGCTGGGGGAGTCCGCGAACGCTCGGGCCGAGGCCGCCGCGCGGATCGCCTTCATCGACCACTCCTTCCAGGACAGCGGCAGACTCACCATCGCGTGCGACGGCTCCCCGTGCCTGCGGCCCGACGGACTTGTCGAGACCACCGCCACGATCTCCGTCCCGCTGCCCCTCATCCCCACCTTCGCCCGCCGGGTGATCCCGCTCTCGGTGCCGGTGACCGCCACCCACCTCTCCACGGTCGACCGCTTCCGAGGGCTGTCATGACCCGGATGCTGCAGCCCGAACCAACGAGCCGACCCGCGCCACGTGCGGAACGAGGGTCGATCAGCCTGTTCATCCTCGGGCTCTCGCTCGTGGCGATTCTGCTCATCTCCGGCACCGTTGCAGTGACCTCCGCGCACCTGTCCCGGATGCGACTGCTCGATGTCGCGGACGGTGCCGCACTGAGCGCAGCCAACGCCCTGGACGACACGGCCTACAGCCAGGGGGTGGGGGAGTCGGTGCCGCTGAGCAACGACACCGTGCGGGAGCGCGCGGCGGCCTACGTCGGCAGCCTGGCTCGACCCGGCCGCATCGTGGCGTGGCGCCTGGGCCCGGAGACCGGCACCCCCGACGGGCGCACCGCGGTCGTGGCGCTCACCGGCGAGGCGGAGCTGCCGATGGTCGGTGGTGCCCTGCGTGAGCTCGGCCTCTCCATCACCATCTCCGTGCGCTCGCAGGCTCGCGCCGACCTCGTCACCCCCTGACCCCGGGAGCCGGTCGTCCTCAACGAGTCCCGGTGCGGATGCCGGGACCTCGCGCGGAAGGGGGATCAGGTCCAGCTCATAGGCCGAGAGGACGGCCGAGAGTCGGTCGTTCACGCTGAGCTTGGAGTAGATGCGACCGAGGTGGGCCTCGACTGTGCGCGGCGAGGTGCCGAGCTCGCGCCCGATGCGCGCACAGGTGTGCCCGCCGGAGAGCAGGACGAGAACCTCTGTCTCGCGCGCGGCGACATACGGGCCTGCCGTAGGATCGTCTCTCGTGGCTGTCGACTTCTCCCAGGAGATCAAGGACCTCCGCACGACCATGTCGACCGTGCGCGAGGTAACCGACCTGACCAAGCTCGAGGAGACCATCGCCGACTTCGAGCGGCAGGCCTCCGACCCCC
>JBDSNZ010000037.1:0-15664 GCA_039915055.1 Ornithinibacter sp. | reverse complement strand
CCGCCCTGCCCGACGTCCGCAAAGGCATCCGCACCAAGGCCAGCTGACCCGGCACTTTCGCGGGCCATTCCTATCTGAGGCATGGACCACCCTTCGCGGGCATCTTGACGTGAGGCATCACGGGGGTACGCACCTATGGTCCGGCGCGGTCCTCGAGGTGTGGCCCCGGAGCGGACGCGGCACCCGGCCCCCGGCATCCCGGCGCCACCCTGCACGGCAGAATGTGGGAGTGCCGACTCCCGAGAGCTCCCTGGACCCCGCCATCTCGGCGCGACTCAAGCGCGACCCGTCCGGGTTGGTGCCCGCGGTCGTGCAGCAGCACGACACCGGCGAGGTCCTCATGCTCGGCTGGATGGACGACGAGGCACTGCACCGCACCCTCACGCAAGGTCGGGTCACCTACTGGTCGCGCAGCCGTGCGGAGTACTGGCGCAAGGGCGACACCTCCGGACACGCCCAGATCGTCCGCTCGGTGGCACTGGACTGCGACGGTGACACCCTCCTCGTGCGCGTGGACCAGGTCGGGGCAGCCTGCCACACCGGCGACCACACGTGCTTCGACGCTGACGACCTCGGGGCCGTCGTGGGCGGGAGTGCGACGTGAGCGGTGCCGGGGTGGGCACCCCTGACCTCGGGTTCGGCCAGACCTGGCCGGGCCTGGACGCCTTCGGGGTGCTGGCTCGCGACCGCAGGGTCATCCCGGTCGTGCGCCGCTTGATGGGCGACGCCGAGACACCCGTGGGGGTCTATCGCAAGCTGGCCGGTGACCGGCCCGGGACCTTCCTCCTGGAGTCGGCGGAGCACGGCGGGGTCTGGTCTCGGTGGTCGATCGTGGGCGCGGCGAGCCGGGCCACCCTGACGGAGAAGGACGGTCAGGCCCACTGGATCGGTGAGCCGCCCGTGGGGGTTCCCACGACCGGCACGGCGACCGAAGCGCTGCGCGGCACGATGGAGGCCCTCGCCACGGAGCCGATCGAGGGGTTGCCGCCGCTCACCGGGGGCATGGTCGGTGCGATCACCTACGACGCGGTGCGCCAGTGGGAGCGGGTGCCGGCCACCACCCCTGATGACCTGCAGCTTCCCGAGCTGGCCCTCATGCTCGCCACGGACCTCGCGGTGCTCGACCACAGTGACGGCTCCATCCTGCTCGTCGCCAACGCGATCAACTACGACGCCACCGACGAGCGGGTCGAGCAGGCCTGGGCCGACGCGGTCGATCGCCTCGACGCGATGACCCGTGCCCTCGCCGCCCCGGCACGAAGCACGGTGGCGGTCGTCGACGCCGAGGCGGTGGAGGCAGCGATGCACCTGGTGAGGTCCAACACGACCCAGTCCCGCTACGAGGAGGTCGTCGAGCTCGCGAAGGAGGACATCCGTGCGGGGGAGGTGTTCCAGGTCGTGCTCTCCCAGCGCTTCTCGCTGGACTGCCCCGCCGACCCGCTCGACGTCTACCGTGCGCTGCGGGCATCCAACCCCAGCCCTTACATGTACCTGTTCCGGCTCCCGGCGCCCGACGGCACCTCCTACTCCGTCGTCGGGAGCTCACCCGAAGCCCTGGTGCGGGTCACGGGCGAGCGGGCGATCACCCACCCGATCGCCGGGTCCAGGCCCCGCGGCAAGTCTCCTGAGGACGACGTGAGGCTCGCCGAGGAGCTGCTCGCCGATCCGAAGGAGCGCTCCGAGCACGTGATGCTCGTCGACCTCGGACGCAACGACCTCCAGCGTGTCTGCGCCCCCGGCAGCGTCGACGTCGTCGAGTTCATGGACGTCCGCCGCTACAGCCACGTCATGCACATCGAGTCCACCGTCGTCGGGGAGAGGAGACCGACCGCCAGCGCCTTCGACGTGCTCGTGGCGACCTTCCCTGCGGGCACCCTCTCCGGCGCACCCAAACCGCGTGCGCTCGCGCTCATCGAGCAGTACGAGCCCTCGCGTCGAGGCGTCTACGGCGGCGTCGTCGGCTACCTCGACTTCCACGGCGACCTCGACATGGCCATCGCCATCCGCACCGCCGTCGTCAAGGGCGGGGTGGCGCACGTGCAGGCCGGAGCCGGCATCGTGGCCGACTCCGTGCCGCGCTCGGAGTTCGAGGAGTGCGTCGCCAAGGCGGCCGCAGCCCTGCGAGCGGTCGCGACGGCCGGCGCGATGCGGACCGTGACGTGAACCGCCTCTCGCACAAGGGTTCGGTCGCTGTGCTCGCCGTCCTCGGCGCAGCCGGGCTCCTCATCAGCGGTTTTCGCCCTTGGGTCACCGGTGCTGTCAACGACGCAGTGCTCGGGGCGTCGACGATCAGTGCCACCGGGGCCGAGGTTGCGCCGGGGCTCTCGGCGGTCGCCCTCGCGATCGCCGCGGCAGCGATCGCGGTGATCGCCGCGGGTCGCATCGCCGGGGTCGTCGCGACGATCGGGTATGCCGCCTGCCTGCTGCTGGCGGCCGGCCTCACCGTGCGCGTGCTCGTCGACCCCTCGGGAGCGCTCGGCCCCGTCGCGGCCTCACGGGTGGGACGCACCGGCTCGGTCGCGACCGTCGCCCACCCCACCGTCTGGCCATGGGTCGCGGCGCTCGCCATCGTGGTGGGTGCACTGGGCCTGGTGGGTGCCCTGGTCGGCCGGAGACGGTGGGCGGGCCCGACGTCCCGCTACGAGGTGCCGCGACCGCAGGACGGCCACGTCGCCGGAGCGCGGGGGGAGCGGGTGGGCAGCGACTGGGACGAGCTGTCCGCCGGCCGCGATCCCACCGATGAGGGCACAGGCAGCGCGACCTGACACAATTGAGTCCAGACCACGAGGCCGCACGGCCCGCATCACGAGAGGTGAGCAGATGAGCGAGCACGAGGACCACGGCCACAGCGTCGCGGCGTGGACGGCAGTGGGCATCCTCATCGTCGCGTCGGCGATCATGTCGCTGGCCGTCCTCTTCCCCAACCTCTGGCTCTTCATCGGTGGGGCGGCGGTCGGTGTCGTCGGACTCATCGCGGGCAAGGTGCTGTCGATGGCCGGATACGGTGCGGCGGAGCGCGACACCGAGCTCGACCCCTCCATCCACTGAGCCGGGATGACCCAGTGACCACGGTGCTGGACACCATCATCGCCGGCGTGCGCGAGGACCTGGCCGTCCGAAGGGCGCTGGTGAGCGACGCGGACGTGACGTCCGCGGTGGCGGCTGCCCCGGCAGCCATCGACGCCGAGTCCCTGTTGCGGCGCCCCGGCCTCTCGCTCATCGCGGAGGTCAAGCGGGCGAGCCCCAGCCGGGGTGCCCTGGCCGACATTCCCGACCCCGCCGACCTGGCGATGTCCTACGCCGCGGGGGGCGCGACCGCCATCTCCGTGCTGACCGAGAAGCGGCGGTTCGCGGGGAGCCTCGAGGACCTCGACAGCGTGCGGGCCGCGGTGCGAGTCCCGGTGCTGCGCAAGGATTTCATGGTCACCGACTACCAGCTCTGGGAGTCGCGGGCACACGGAGCCGACCTGATCCTGCTCATCGTTGCAGCCCTGGACGATGCGCAGCTCGCGGCGATGCTCGCGCGCACCGGAGAGCTCGGTATGACCGCCCTGGTCGAGGTCCACGACGAGGTGGAGACCCAGCGGGCCGTCGACGCGGGTGCCACGGTCATCGGAGTCAACGCACGAGACCTGAAGACCCTGGCAGTCCATCCCGACACGTTCGCCCGGCTGAGGCCGCTCATCCCGTCGGGGTGCGTGACGGTCGCGGAGTCGGGCATCACCGGGCCGGCTGACGCGGCCGCATACGCGCAGCAGGGTGCCGACGCCGTGCTGGTGGGTGAGTCGCTCGTGCGCACCGGGGACCCGCGAGCCGCAGCCGCGGCGATCGTCGCCAGCACCATGGTGGGAGACCGCTCATGACCCTCGCACAGGACCAGCCCCCGGTCGAGGGCGAGCTGGTGCCCCAGCCCCTGCCGCGTCCGGGTCGCTTCGGCCAGTTCGGCGGACGCTACGTTCCCGAGGCGCTCGTGCCGGCCCTGGAGCAGCTCGACGAGGCTCGTCAGAAGGCGGCCGTCGACCCCGAGTTCCAGCACGAGCTGGCGGAGCTGCACCGCACCTACACCGGTCGGCCGAGCATCATCACCGAGGTGCCTCGCTTCGCGGCCCACTGCGGGGGTGCTCGCGTCATCCTCAAGCGTGAGGACCTCAACCACACCGGGTCGCACAAGATCAACAACGTGCTGGGGCAGGCGCTGCTCACCAAGCGGATGGGCAAGACGCGGGTCATCGCCGAGACCGGCGCGGGCCAGCACGGTGTGGCCACGGCGACCGCGGCAGCCCTGATGGGGCTGGAGTGCACCGTCTACATGGGCAAGGTCGACACCGAGCGGCAGGCCCTCAACGTCGCCCGGATGCGCATCCTCGGGGCGGAGGTGGTCGCGGTCGAGCACGGCAGCGCCACGCTCAAGGACGCCATCAACGAGGCACTGCGCGACTGGGTCACGAACGTCGAGACCACCCACTACGCCATCGGCACCGTCACCGGGCCGCATCCGTTCCCGGAGATGGTGCGTGACTTCCACGCGATCATCGGCGAGGAGGCCCGCGGGCAGGTGCTCGAGCTGACCGGCCGGCTCCCTGACGCGGTCATCGCCTGCGTCGGCGGCGGGTCCAACGCCATGGGCATCTTCCACCGGTTCGTCGGGGATGCCGGGGTGCGGCTCATCGGGATCGAGGCCGGTGGCGAGGGCGTGGAGTCCGGGCGTCACGCGGCCCGCTTCGCAGCCTCCTCGGCCACTCCCGGGGTGCTCCACGGCGCGATGAGCTACCTCATGCAGGACGAGGACGGCCAGACGATGGAGTCGCACTCCATCTCTGCGGGCCTGGACTACCCGAGCGTCGGGCCGGAGCACGCCTGGCTGCGGGACAGCGGGCGCGCCGAATACCGCTACGCCACCGACGACGCCGTGATGGAGGCGTTCCGGCTGCTCTCGCGCACGGAAGGCATCATCCCGGCGATCGAGTCCGCCCACGCGCTCGTCGGCACGATGGAGGTCGGCCGCGAGCTCGGCCCCGACGCGCTCCTGCTGGTCAACCTCTCGGGTCGGGGCGACAAGGACATGGAGACCGCAGCCCGCTGGTTCGGTCTCCTCGGGGGGACCTCGTGACCACGGCAACCCGCGGGGTCGCGGAGGTCCTCGCGCAGTGCCGCGTCGAGGGTCGCGCAGCCCTCATCTGCTACCTGCCAGTGGGGTTCCCCACCGTGGAGGGGTCGATCCAGGCGATGCGGGTGCTCGTCGAGGCCGGCTGCGACATCGTCGAGGTGGGCGTGCCCTACAGCGACCCGCTCATGGACGGGCCGCTCATCCAGGAGGCGGTGGCGACGGCACTCGCCGGAGGCTCTCGCGTCGATGACGTGTTCAAGGCCACGGCAGCAGTCCGAGAGGCCGGGGCACCACCCCTGGTGATGACCTACTGGAACCTCGTGCTGCGTCGTGGGGTCGAGCGCTTCGCCGCCGACCTCGCCGCGGCCGGCGGGGCGGGGCTCATCACCCCGGACCTCATCCCGGACGAGGCAGCGCAGTGGCTCGAGGCGAGTGAGCACCATGCCCTGGACCGGGTCTTCCTCGTCGCTCCGTCGTCCACCCCCGACCGGTTGGCCACGGCCACGGGTGCGTGTCGAGGCTTCGTCTACGCGGCATCCACGATGGGTGTCACCGGCACGCGCAGCAGCGTGGGCTCCGATGCCCGCGGGCTCGTCGAGCGGGTGCGCGAGGTCACCGACCTCCCCGTGTGCGTGGGACTGGGTGTCTCCACCAGGGAGCAGGCCGCCGAGCTGGCTGCCTACGCCGACGGTGTCATCGTGGGGTCTGCCCTCGTGCGCGCGCTCAGTGGACCCGGGGAACTCCCGCAGCGGCTCGAGGCGTTGCGTGAGGTGACCGAGGACCTCGCACGAGGAGTCAGGGAGGGGAGATCGTGAGCGCCACGACCCAGCAGGGGACCAACGACGTCGGGGCTCGCTCCGATCGTTCGCAGCGCGTCAAGGACGTCGTCGGCCTGGTGGCCCGCCTCTTCCTGGGCGTCGTTCTCATCTGGGCCGGTGCAGCGAAGATCGGCCACCCCCTGACCTCCCAGCGGGCGGTCCAGGCCTACGAGATCCTCCCTGACGCCATCGCGAACCCGGTGGGTCTCGCGCTGCCCTTCGTCGAGGTCGTGCTCGGCGTGCTCCTCGTGCTGGGCTTGTTCACCCGGATCGCGGCGGCTGTCGGCACCGTGCTCATGGTGGCCTTCATCATCGGCATCGCGCAGGCCTGGGCCCGCGGCCTCACCATCGACTGCGGGTGCTTCGGGGGCGGTGGCCAGATCGGGGTCAACGACACGAAGTACCCTCAGGAGATCGCCCGAGACGCCAGCTTCGCCCTCGCCGGTGCCTGGCTCTGGTGGCGGCCCCAGTCGTTGGCGTCCCTCGATCGCCTGCTCTTCGGACACTGACCCACACCTCAAGGAGACCACCCACACCATGGCCAAGAACTCGACCAAGGCGTCCGGCAGCGCGCGCCAGGCCAAGATCCAGGCAGCCCAGAAGGCCTCCGGCACGGGAGTCAACAAGATCCTCGTCGCCACCGTGGTGGCGATCGTGGCGATCATCGCCGTCGTCGGGGGTGTCGTGTGGTCCGAGACGGCGAAGGACAAGGCGGCCGGCACCTCGACCGCCGTCCCCGCGGGCTCGGCGATGGGCGAGGGCTTCAACGCGTTCCCGGATGCGAAGCCGGTGGCCGGCGCTCCGACCGTGGACCTCTACGAGGACTTCCAGTGCCCCGTGTGCGGGCAGTTCGAGGGCATCCTCGGCACCACGATCGAGGACCTCGCACGCCAGGGCAAGATCGTGCTCAAGTACCACGTGCTGAACTTCCTCGACGACAAGACGGGCGCCCAGAACTCCACGCCCGCCGCCAACGGCGCGTTCTGTGCCGCTCGTGACGAGAAGTTCACCGAGTTCCACAACGCCGTCTATGCCAACCAGGCTCCGGAAGGCAAGAACGTCGACGACCTCACCCTGGCGGGTTGGGCGGCTGCTGCGGACATCACGGGCGATGCCCTGGGCACCTGGAAGTCGTGCGTCGACGCTGGCAGCTACACGAAGTACGTCACGTCGGTGAACGACGCGGCGTTCAAGATCTCAGGCTTCTCCGGCACCCCCACCGTGATGATCAACGGCGCGATCACCCCGCTGAACGAGGTCGGCTCACCGGAGGCGTTCACCAAGGCAGTCGAGGCTGCCACCAAGTGAGCACCGCATCGGGCCCGGGGGGAGCAGTGTGACCACGACGATCCCCAGTCCCACCGTCGGGGTCTACGACCTCGGGCCGTTCCCGATCCGGATGTATGCGTTGTGCATCCTGGCCGGCATCGTGCTGGCGGTGTGGCTCACCGGGCGCCGACTGGTGCCGCGCGGTGGTGAGCCGGGCCAGGCGCTGGACGTCGCGGCATACGCCGTCCTGTTCGGCATCGTCGGTGGCCGGCTCTACCACGTCATCACCACGCCGGAGCCCTACTGGGGCAAGGGTGGTCACCCCCTCGACGCCCTGAAGATCTGGCAGGGCGGCCTGGGCATCTGGGGCGCCGTGGCGCTGGGCGCGCTGGGGGCCTGGATCGGCTGTCGCCGATCCGGCATCCCCTTCCTCCCCTTTGCGGATGCCGCTGCGCCCGGGGTCGCGTTCGCGCAGGCCCTGGGGCGCTGGGGGAACTGGTTCAACAACGAGCTCTACGGCGGGCCCACCGACCTCCCGTGGGGTCTGCAGATCCATGAGTGGGACCAGTCGGCAGGGCGCGCCGTGCTGGACTCGGCGGGCAACCCCGTGGTGCTCGGGGTCTTCCACCCGACCTTCCTCTACGAGTCGATCTTCCTCGTCGTGCTCGGCGTCGTGCTGCTCGTGCTCGACCGGCGTCGCACCTTGGCCGCCGGGCAGCTGTTCGGCCTCTACGTCGCCGGCTACCCGATCGGTCGGATCGTCATCGAGAAGATGCGCACCGACCGGGCAGAGCTCATCTGGGGCCAGCGGCTCAACGTGTGGACGAGCATCGTGGTCTTCTGCCTGGGTGTGTGGATCTTCTGGTACGCAGGTCGGCGAGCGCGCCGGACCGAGCAGGCGGAGCCCGCGGACGGTCCGCATGGCCCGGACCTGCCGGATGGCTCCCTGGTGGGCGAAGGGGATGAGCCCACGAAGCCGACATCCCACGATGTGGGATAGAGCGGCCCAGATCGCAAGACGTCCAATGCCGGATATACCATTCCCGCACGTGGCCACCGTCGTCCGCGCCTGATCCTGCCGCGCCCGGCCCTTGCGGCCGACGACCCCACGAGGACGGTGATCGACGTGACCGTCGCACGCTTCTCCGCCCAGCCCGCAGACGTCGGTCTCTACCGACGCGAGCACGAGCACGACGCCTGTGGCGTCGCGCTGGTGGCCACCATGCGCGGGAGCGCTGGCCACGACATCGTCGTCCACGCCCTGGACGCGCTGCGCAACCTGGACCACCGCGGAGCCACCGGTGCCGACCCGCTGGTCGGGGACGGCGCGGGCATCCTCACCCAGGTTCCTGACTCCTTCTTCCGATCGGTCCTGCACGCAGACCTGCCTCCCGCCGGTGGGTATGCCGTGGGCATGGCCTACCTGCCCACGGAACCGCAGGAGCGGGACCGGGCGGAGGCGCGGATCGAGGGACTGGCCCAGGAGGAGGGGCTGCGCGTGATCGCGTGGCGCGACGTGCCCGTGGCCGTCGACCTCGTCGGGCGAGCCGCCCGTGAGTGCATGCCGTTCTTCCGCCAGCTCTTCGTTGCAGCGCAGGACGGCCGCACCGGTATCGAGCTCGACCGGCTCGCCTTCTGCCTGCGCCGGCGGGCCGAGCGCGAGGCCGAGGTCTACTTCCCCTCGCTGTCCGCGCGCACGGTCGTCTACAAGGGGATGCTCACGACGGGCCAGCTCGAGCCGTTCTTCCCGGACCTCTCTGACGAGCGCTTCGCAACCGAGCTGGCGCTGGTGCACTCCCGGTTCTCGACCAACACCTTCCCCAGCTGGCCCTTGGCGCACCCCTACCGGCTCATCGCGCACAACGGCGAGATCAACACCGTCAAGGGCAACCGCAACTGGATGCACGCGAGGGAGAGCCAGATGGCCTCCGACCTCATCCCCGGAGACCTCCAGCGCATCTTCCCGGCCTGCACCCCGGGCGGGTCCGACTCGGCATCCTTCGACGAGGTGCTCGAGCTGCTCCACCTCAGCGGGCGCTCGCTCCCGCACTCGGTGCTCATGATGATTCCCGAGGCGTGGGAGAACCACGAGTCGATGGACCCTGCCCGCCGGGCCTTCTACGAGTTCCACTCCACCTTCATGGAGCCCTGGGACGGGCCGGCGTGTGTCACCTTCACCGACGGGACGCTCATCGGCGCGGTCCTGGACCGCAACGGCCTGCGCCCCGGTCGCTACTGGGTGACCGATGACGGTTTGGTCGTGCTCGCGTCGGAGTCCGGCGTGCTCGACCTCGCGCCCGAGCGCGTCGTGCGCCGCGGGCGGCTGCAGCCGGGCCGGATGTTCCTGGTCGACACCGCGGCCGGCCGGATCATCAGCGACGAGGAGGTGAAGTCCTCCCTCGCGGCCGAGAAGCCCTATGCGGAGTGGCTGCACGCCGGGCTCATCGACCTCGCAGACCTGCCCGAGCGCGAGCACATCATCCACACGGCAGCCTCCGTCGCCCGGCGCCAGCGCACCTTCGGTTACACGGAGGAGGAGCTCAAGATCATCATCGCCCCGATGGCGGGCAGTGGTGGTGAGGCCCTGGGCTCGATGGGCACCGACACCCCCATCGCGGTTCTCTCCGAGCGGCCGCGCCTCGTCTTCGACTACTTCAACCAGCTCTTCGCGCAGGTGACCAACCCGCCCCTGGATGCCATCCGGGAGGAGCTGGTGACCTCGTTGGGCTCGGTGATCGGACCCGAGGGCAACGCCCTCGTCCCGAGCCCGGCGCACGCACGTCAGGTCGTGCTGCCCTTCCCGGTGCTCGACAACGACGAGCTCTCCAAGATCGTGCACGTCAACGCGGACGGCGATCTCCCCGGTTACGCCACCGTGGTCGTCCGGGGCACCTACGACGTGGGTGGCGGCGAGTCGGCCCTGCGCGCGAGGCTGAACGAGATCTTCGCCGAGGTCTCGGCCGCGATCGAGGAGGGCGTGCGGTTCGTCGTGCTCTCGGACCGGGACTCCGACCGGGACCTCGCTCCGATCCCCTCACTTCTGCTCACCTCCGCCGTGCACCACCACCTGATCCGCGAGAAGACCCGCACCCAGGTGGGGCTGCTCGTCGAGGCCGGCGACGTGCGCGAGGTGCACCACGTCGCGCTCCTCATCGGTTACGGCGCGGCCGCGATCAACCCCTACCTCGCGATGGAGACCGTCGAGGACATGGTCCGTAGCGGTGCGGTCACCGGTGTCACCGAGGAGGCGGCCGTCGCCAACCTCATCAAGGCGCTGGGCAAGGGGGTGCTGAAGGTGATGTCGAAGATGGGCATCTCCACGGTGGCGTCCTACCGCGGAGCCCAGGTCTTCGAGGCGATCGGCCTCTCCCAGGAGCTCGTCGACGAGTTCTTCACGGGCACCGTCTCCCAGCTCGGCGGCATCGGCCTCGACGTCATCGCGCACGAGACGGCAGCACGGCACGCGATGGCCTACCCCTCGGACGGCCTGCGACAGGCACACCGCAAGCTCATGGTCGGCGGGGAGTACCAGTGGCGTCGCGAGGGCGAACCGCACCTGTTCGACCCCGAGACGGTGTTCCGCCTCCAGCACGCCACCCGGAGCCGTCGGTATGACGTCTTCAAGCAGTACAGCCGGCGGATCGACGAGCAGGCGGGCCGCCTGATGACGCTGCGCGGGCTCTTCGAGCTGGGCGGGTCGGACCCCCGTCCGCCCGTGCCGATCGAGGAGGTCGAGCCGGTCAGCGCGATCGTGCAGCGCTTCAACACCGGAGCCATGAGCTACGGGTCGATCAGCAAGGAGGCCCACGAGACCCTCGCCATCGCGATGAACCGGCTCAAGGCGCGCTCCAACACCGGTGAGGGTGGCGAGGACGTCGACCGCCTGATGGACCCCACGCGTCGTTCGGCCGTGAAGCAGGTGGCCTCCGGACGGTTCGGGGTCACCTCGCTCTACCTCACCCATGCCGACGACATCCAGATCAAGATGGCGCAGGGGGCCAAGCCGGGGGAGGGGGGTCAGCTGCCCGGACCCAAGGTCTACCCGTGGATCGCGAGCACCCGCCACTCCACTCCTGGTGTCGGGCTGATCAGCCCCCCGCCCCACCACGACATCTACTCCATCGAGGACCTCGCCCAGCTCATCCACGACCTGAAGAACGCCAACCCGCAGGCGCGCATCCACGTCAAGCTGGTCTCCGAGGTCGGGGTCGGCACCGTTGCCGCCGGCGTGAGCAAGGCCCACGCCGACGTCGTGCTGATCTCAGGGAACGACGGAGGCACCGGAGCCAGCCCGCTCACGAGCCTCAAGCACGCGGGTGGGCCCTGGGAGCTCGGCCTCGCCGAGACCCAGCAGACCCTCGTGCTCAACGGGCTGCGCGACCGGATCGTCGTGCAGGTCGACGGCCAGATCAAGACCGGCCGCGACGTCGTGGTCGCCGCGCTGCTCGGCGCGGAGGAGTTCGGCTTCGCGACAGCGCCGCTCGTCGTCTCCGGGTGCGTCCTGATGCGGGTGTGCCACCTCGACACGTGCCCTGTCGGCATCGCCACCCAGAATCCCGAGCTTCGGGAACGGTTCTCCGGCACACCGGAGTTCGTCGAGACCTTCTTCGAGTACATCGCCGAGGAGGTGCGCGAGCACCTCGCTGCGCTGGGCTTCCGGAGCATCGAGGAGGCCATCGGGCAGGTGCAGTACGTCGACGCGACCAAGGCGATCTCGCACTGGAAGGCGTCCGGGCTGGACCTGGCACCCATCCTCGCGCCGGTGCAGAGCCCCGACGGGTCCGGGGTGCGGCACACGGTCGTCCAGGACCACGGTCTCGAGAAGGCCCTGGACCACCAGCTCATCGCCGCCTGCCGCGACGCCATCGAGCACGGCGTCCCGGTGTCGGCCCGGTTCGGCATCCGCAACGTCAACCGCACGGTGGGCACGATGCTCGGGCACGAGGTGACCAAGCTCAACCCCCAAGGTCTCCCCGACGGCACCATCGACCTCGTCCTCACCGGGTCGGCCGGGCAGAGCCTCGGCGCCTTCCTTCCCGCGGGGATCACCCTGCGCCTCGAGGGCGACGCCAACGACTACGTGGGCAAGGGGCTCTCGGGTGGGCGAATCGCCGTGCGGCCCACGCCCGGCTCCGCGCTCGTGGCCGAGGAGAACGTCATCGCGGGCAACGTCATCGCCTACGGCGCCACGTCCGGCGAGCTCTTCCTCCGGGGCCGGGTCGGCGAGCGGTTCCTCGTGCGCAACTCCGGAGCCGTTGCGGTCGTGGAGGGGGTCGGTGACCACGGCCTGGAATACATGACCGGGGGCATCGCGCTCATCCTCGGCGCCACGGGGCGCAACGTCGCCGCCGGGATGTCCGGCGGCGTCGCCTACGTGCTGGATCTGGACGAGACGCAGGTCAACCGTGAGCTGGTCGACCTCCTGCCGCTTCGACCCCAGGACGAGGTGATCGTGCGAGACCTCCTCGAACGACACGTCCGGTGGACCGACTCATCCGTCGCCGCGCGCCTGTTGGAGCACTGGGATGCCGCCCGCTCGCAGTTCACCCTGGTCCTCCCGCGCGCCTACCAGCGCGTCCTCGACGTGCGCGCCGACGCGCAGGCCGAAGGGTTGGACCCCGACGGCCCCCAGGTGTGGGAGCGGATCATGGAGGCCTCTCGTGGGTGACCCACAAGGGTTCCTGAAGAACAGGGAGCGAGAGCTGCCCCGTCGTCGCCCCGTGCCTGTCCGCATCAAGGACTGGAAAGAGGTCTACGAGGAGCAGTCCGCCGCCGAGCTGCAGCGGCAGGCAGGGCGCTGTATGGACTGCGGTATCCCCTTCTGCCACAGCGGTTGTCCTCTTGGAAACCTCATTCCTGAGTGGAACGACCTCGCGTGGAAGGGCGAGTGGCGCCAGGCCATCGACCGGCTGCACGCGACGAACAACTTCCCGGAGTTCACCGGCCGGCTCTGCCCGGCGCCTTGCGAGACCGCCTGCGTGCTGGGCATCAACCAGCCCGCCGTGACGATCAAGCAGGTCGAGGTGAGCATCGTCGACCGCGCCTGGGACAACGGCGTCGTCACCCCGGTCGCGCCCGAACGGCTCTCCGGCAAGACGGTGGCCGTCGTGGGCTCGGGGCCAGCCGGCCTGGCGACCGCTCAGCAGCTGACCCGTGCCGGTCACACGGTGGCGGTCTACGAGCGCGCCGACCAGCCGGGCGGCCTGCTGCGCTACGGCATCCCCGAGTTCAAGATGGAGAAGTCGGTGGTCGACCGGCGCATCTCCCAGATGAAGTCCGAGGGCACCCGTTTCCGCACGGGGGTCGACGTCGGGCGCGACGTGACGGGCGAGGACCTGCGCGCCCGCTTCGACGCGGTCGTCGTCGCGATCGGGGCGACCGTGCCGCGCGACCTGCCGGTGCCCGGGCGCGAGCTCGACGGTGTGCTGCAGGCGATGGACTTCCTGCCGCCTGCGAACCGCGTGGCCCTGGGCCAGCAGGTGGAGGGACAGGTCACGGCGAAGGGCAAGGACGTCATCGTCATCGGTGGCGGCGACACGGGTGCCGACTGCATCGGTACCGCCCACCGGCAGGGGGCGCACTCGGTCACGAGCCTGGAGATCATGGCGCAGCCGGGAGCCGAGCGTGCGGCACACCAGCCGTGGCCCACCTACCCGATGACGTTCCGGATCGCCTCCGCCCACGAGGAGGGCGGCGAACGGGTGTATGCCGTGTCGACGAGCGAGATCGTCGGCGACGAGCACGGCCGGGTCAGCGGCCTCCGTCTGCACGAGGTGCAGATGGGAGCAGGTGGGTTCGAGAAGGTCGAGGGTTCCGAGCGGGAGATCCCCGCACAGCTCGTGCTGCTCGCCATGGGATTCCTCGGGCCGCAGCAGGAGGGTCTGCTCGACCAGCTCGGGGTCGATCGCGACGAGCGCACCAACGTGGCTCGCGACGCGGCATACATGACCAACGTGCCGGGGGTCTTCGTCGCCGGCGACGCCGGGCGCGGGCAGTCCCTCATCGTGTGGGCCATCGCCGAGGGGCGGGCCGCGGCTCACGAGGTCGATGCCTGGCTCAGCGGCAAACCCTCGCGACTGCCGCGCCCGATCAGCCCCACCGACCGCCCCCTCCTCGCCTGACGAGCTCGCGTTCCAGGTCCCACGTCACGGTGCAAGCGCTTTCGCAGTTAGGATTCCGGTCATGCGTCACGCAAAGATCGTCTGCACCCTCGGCCCCGCCACGACCTCTCCGGAAGCCCTGCGCGAGCTCGTCGCCGCGGGCATGGACGTGGCCCGGCTCAACCTGAGCCATGGCGACCACGCCGACCACGAGAAGGTCTACCTCGACGTGCGTCGGGCGAGCGACGAGGCCGAGCGCGCCGTGGGCGTGCTGGTCGACCTCCAGGGCCCGAAGATCCGCACCGCCCGCTTCGCGGAGGGGCCGGTCGAGCTCGTCCCGGGCGCGACGTTCATCATCACGACCCGTGACGTGCCCGGAGACGTCAACGAGGTCGGCACGACGTATGCCGGACTGCCGGGTGACGTCTCCGAGGGTGACCGCATCCTCATCGACGACGGCAAGCTCCAGCTGGTCGCCACCACGGTCACCCTGACGGATGTGGTGTGCCAGGTCATCGACGGTGGCACCCTGTCCAACAACAAGGGCATCAACCTGCCCGGTGTCGCGGTCTCGGTGCCCGCGATGAGCGAGAAGGACGAGGACGACCTGCGCTGGGCGCTGCGGATGCGGGTCGACATGATCGCGCTGTCGTTCGTGCGCAGTGCCGACGACATCCTGGACGTCCACAAGATCATGGACGAGGAGGGCCTCAGGCTCCCGGTCATCGCCAAGATCGAGAAGCCCCAGGCGGTGGAGAACCTCGACGAGATCATCCGGGCCTTCGACGGCGTGATGGTCGCGCGCGGCGACCTCGGGGTGGAGATGCCGCTGGAGGAGGTGCCGCTGGTGCAGAAGCGCGCGTGCGAGATCGCCCGTCGCCGCGCGAAGCCCGTCATCGTGGCCACGCAGGTGCTCGAGTCGATGATCGAGAACAGCCGTCCGACGCGCGCCGAGGCCTCCGACGCGGCCAACGCCGTGCTCGACGGTGCCGACGCCGTGATGCTCTCCGGCGAGACGAGCGTGGGCAAGCACCCCTTCGCCGCGGTCCGCACGATGGCGCGGATCATCGAGAACACCGAGGACCACGGGCTGCACCGCATCCGACCCCTCGGCACCCGCCCCAACTCCAAGGGCGGGGCCATCACCGCGGCTGCCGCCGAGATCGGTGAGCTCCTAGGGGTGAAGTACCTCATCACCTTCACCACGAGCGGGGACTCCACCCGGCGCCTCGCGCGGGTCCGGCCCCGCATCCCGATGCTCGCGTTCACGCCCAACCAGTGGACCCGCAGCCAGCTCGCCCTGACGTGGGGGGTAGAGACCTTCCTGGTGGAGGAGACCCGGCACACCGACGCCATGGCGGTTCAGGTCG
>JBDSNZ010000036.1:0-10472 GCA_039915055.1 Ornithinibacter sp. | reverse complement strand
CCGCCCTGCCCGACGTCCGCAAAGGCATCCGCACCAAGGCCAGCTGACCCGGCACTTTCGCGGGCCATTCCTATCTGAGGCATGGACCACCCTTCGCGGGCATCTTGACGTGAGGCATCACGGGGGTGAGGGTCGACTTCTCCCTGAAGTGGGGATCGCAGGAACGCGCTCGCGGTCAGAACCGGATTCACGACCGGGTCACTGCTCGACGCCGCGCAGATACCTGAACCATTCGTGCCTTCGGCAGCAATCTCCGGAGAAGTGCGCGAGGCCCTGTACACGACCCGGCACTGTGAGTGAGGATCGAGGGAGGCGAGGCATGGAGGTGTGTGATGGACGGACACGTCATCACGGTCGGTGTGGACGGCTCAAGGGCGTCGACGGCAGCGGTGCAGTTCGCGATCGACGAGGCGAAACTGCGTGGTGCCTCACTTCGCGTCGTGACGGCGTGGGAGTCGGACACCGCCTACGCGGCTCGCGGTTTCCCCTTGCTGGACGAGGAGCGAGTCGCCCTCGTGAAGTCCGCGACCACGGTGCAGGACAGGGCGATCGAGCTCGCACTCCAGGCAGCGGAAGAACCGCCATCGATTGTTCGCCGAGTGGTTCGTGGACGCCCCGGCAAGGCCTTGGTGGCGCTTTCTGCCGATGCTGACTTGCTGGTCGTCGGAACCGAGCACAAAGGTGCTCTCAAGCGCGTCGTGATGGGTTCGACCAGCGCGTACTGCACCAGGTACTCAAGAGTCCCGGTCGTCGTGGTTCCATTCGTCAACCCAGACCTCTACCCCGGCAACGACTGAGTCCGCCCGATCACGGCCCGGCAGGTGCGGGCGGTGACTTGAACGCGGCCCAGAGGTTCGCCTTCCACCCGGCAATGTGAACGTGCGGTGTCTGGGCCGGTCAGCTCGACGTTCCATGGGCATTAGGGTTTTCGTCATGTCGCACCCCCGGCCCGCGGCGACGTCTGGTGCCTCTCTTCTGACGACATCGCTGAGTCCGTTGACGGGGCGGGTCCGGGACGTCGACATGGCCGCCGCGCAGCTCTCTCGTGCCGACACCCGCTTGCTGACCCTGACCGGGCCCGGAGGCGTGGGCAAGACGCGTCTTGCCCTGGAGATCACCCGCCGCTGCGTGGGGCGCTTCGACGAGGGCGCTCACATCGTCGACTTCTCGGGGGTGGACGACTCCCGGCTGGTCCTGGGGGAGATCGCGCGAAGTATGGGGGTGCGGGCGACGGAGGCTCGGGACCTCGCCCCGGCGCTGATGGAAAGGCACCTGCTGCTCGTCCTGGACAACCTCGAGCAGGTGTCGGCGGCGGCGGCGGAACTCGGCCTGCTGCTCAGCCAGTGCCCTGGCCTGAAGATGCTGGGGACGAGCCGAGTGCGCCTGCGGCTGCGGGGCGAGCGCGTCCATGTCGTGACCCCCCTACCCGTGCCGCCGCAGGACGGGCCCCTGGACGCCGACGTCGTGGCCGGGTACGCGTCGGTGCAGGTCTTCGTCCACGCGGCGCGTGGCGTCGACCCGGGCTTCACCGTTGATGCGGTCAACGTCGGCGCCGTCGCCGAGATCTGCAGGCGTCTCGACGGGCTGCCGCTCGCGCTGGAACTGGCCACCGCCCGGCTCGGCGTGCTCACTCCATCCGCCGTGCTCGACCTCCTGACTCCCTCGCTGCCCGCGCTCGTCGGCGGCTCTGTTGACGCCCCGGCACGGCACCGGTCGCTGCGAACCGCCATCGAGGGGAGCTACCGATTGCTGGCAGCCGAGGAGCAACGATTGTTCCGGTGCCTGGCAGCATTCCGAGGAGGCTTCTCGTTGGATGCCGTCCAGCGGGTCAGCCGGGACCCCGATGCAGTCGACCGGCTCGCGAAACTCGTCGACGCCAGCTTGGTGGGACGCGACTCCTCTCCTGCCGCGGCCCCCCGCTTCCGGATGCTGGAGACGATCCGCGAGTTCGCCGACCACGAGCTCGAGAGGAGCGGCGAGCGCGACACTGTGAGCAGGAGCCACGCGCTCTGGTGCGTAGCGCTCGCCGAGACGGCCCGCGCCGCCTCCTACACCCCGGCAGAGGGCGAGCAGCTCGCCCGGCTGTCGCTCGAACGGGCCAACTGGAGCGCGGCGCTGGGCTGGTGCGCGGATCAGGACCAGGCGACTGGTCTGCGGCTCACGACTGCGTTGGCCTGGTTCTTCGTCACGCATGGTCCCGTCCACGAGGGTGACCAGTGGGCGCGGCGGTTCCTCGGCGCAGGCGCGGCATCGCTCGTGGAGGAATCGGTCCGCGCCGACGCCCTCGCCGAGGCAGGACTTCTGGCGTGCCTGTCCGGTCACCCGGCGCGAGCGGGCGCCCTGCTCGAGGAGTCGACGGACCTGTGGCGGGCGCTCGCCAGCGACCGTCCCCTGGCAACAGCTCGTGGGTACGCTTCGACCGTCGCGTTTGCGGTCGGTGACTGGGCGGGTGCGCTCGCCGCCGCCGAGGAGGCGCTTCACCTGGCGAGGTCGTGCGGGGACCAGGTCGCAACAGCGATCGTCCTGTACTCCTTCGGTCAGGCCAACGCGGTCACCGGGAGGCCGGACCGGGCCCTGGCCGCCTTCGAGGAGAGCCTGGAGCTGCTGGATGCCGTCGGGTTCGATCGACCGAAGTGCTGGCCGCTGGGCGGTCTCGGCGATCTACGCATGGCGGGTGGCGACCCGAAGACCGCGGTCGCCCTGTATGCCCGTTCCCTGAGCGTCGCCTATCGCTACGGCTCGATGATGACGATGGTGAGCGACCTACCGAAACTGGCCAGTGCACTCGCTGCTCACACCGAGCCCCACCGGGCCGCGTTCGTGCTCGGTGTCACCGACACCCTGCGAACCGCGATGGGCGGGACCACCATCAGCGCAGAGCTCGGCGAGACCGTGGCGGCCGTGCTCCGCGAGGTCCTTCCCCCCGAGGAGTACGAGTCCGCCTGGCAGGCGGGTCGCGCACGGGCACTTGAGGAGGCGGTCAGCGACGACTTCCGCTACTCCCCGTCAGATCTGGCCAGCCCGGCGAAGGAGCTCACTCCGCGTGAGTTGGAGGTGCTCGGGCTCGTCGCCCAGGGGCTCACCGACCAGGTCGTCGCGACCACGCTGACCATCAGCGTGCACACGGTGAAGCAGCACCTCGCCAACATCTTCGACAAGTTGGGCGTGCGCACCCGCACCGCCGCGGCACACGCTTTCCTGACCCGCGGTCCCTAGGGCGGACCCATCGACCGGGCGCACGGCATCCGTCCGGTGGCATGATGGTGTGTCTTCTGCTGAACGGCTCGAGGAGCTCAGATGTCGCCCGTGCGCGTCCATGACGGGGTGCTGCCGCTCACCCGCATCCCGGTGGCCAGGCTCGCGCCCAACGTGGTCGTCGTCGGTGATCCCGAACGTGCCCGCGCCGTGGGTGACCTGCTCGATGGGGCCTTCGAGCTTGCGAGCAACCGGGAGTACCTGAGCATTGGTGGAAGCTATCGGGGGGTGCCGGTCACGGTGGTGTCCCACGGTGTCGGCGGGCCCGGGGCGGGGGTGGCCTTCGAGGAGCTGTGCCGGGGTGGGGCGCGCCGGATCGTCCGCGCCGGGACTGCAGGTGGCCTTCAGCCTGGTGTCGGTGATGGGGCCGTCGTCGTGGCGACGGCGGCGGTTCGCGAGGACGGCCTGACCGACCTCCTGGTGCCACCGGGATTTCCGGCCGTCGCCGATGCCCGTCTGAGCATCGCTCTCGAGAATGCCGCACGCTCGGCCGGTGTGGGCGAGGACCGGCTCCGACGTGGTGTCGTCTACTCCAATGCCGCGTTCTACACCCATGACGTCTTGGGCGGGCGGCTCGACCTGTGGCAACGCGCCGGGTGCGTGGCCGTCGAGATGGAGGCGGCGGCGCTCTTCGTGATCGCCGGGCTGCACGGTGTGGCCGCTGCCGCGGCGCTTGCGGTCGACGGCAACCCGCTGGCCGCACACGACACCGCGATGGAGGGGTACGACCCGTTCCGCGACGTCGTGCGCGATGCCGTTGCCGTCGTCGTCAGGGCCGCCCTCGAGGCCGTGGTCGCCCCGCATCCGACGCTCTGAACGGGCGGCTCTCGCAGCCGGCGCCGGGTGCGCCTTGTATACCCCTAGGGGGTAAGAGTATCCTTGACCCATGAAGACCAACCCGGACGCAACGCGAACCGTCGAGCACCCCACCACGATCGACCCGGTCTGTGGAATGAGCGTGGACCGGGACGGGCCGCTGCACGTCGAGCAGGGCGGTGTCACCTATCACTTTTGTTCGCCGGGGTGTCTGGATGCGTTTGGCGCTGACCCGGGTCGGTACACGAGCGTCGACGCGGAGCGAACCGGCACGGAGCGCACCAGCGACTCCGGCTCCGAGGAGGTCTCGGAGTACACCTGTCCGATGCACCCGGAGATCCGCCAGCCCGGGCCGGGCTCGTGCCCGATCTGCGGTATGGCGCTGGAACCGGTGACGGTCACAGCAGAGGCCGGCCCGAACGCTGAGCTGGTCGACATGACGCGCAGGTTCTGGGTCGGACTGGTGCTGGCGCTGCCGGTGTTCCTTCTCGAGATGGGCAGCCACCTCTTGTCCGGGCTCCACGACCTGATCTCCCCGACCGCGCTGAACTGGGTGCAGCTGGTGCTGGCGACCCCGGTGGTGCTCTGGGCGGGGTGGCCGTTCTTCGTCCGCGGGTGGGCTTCGGTCCGGACCCGGAACCTGAACATGTTCACGCTCATCGCGATGGGCACCGGGGTGGCCTGGGTGTACAGCGTCATCGCGACCGTGACCCCCGGCATCTTCCCCGCTGCGTTCCGCGAGACCTCTCCCGGGATGGGGGTGGGCACCGTCGATGTCTACTTCGAGGCCGCGGCGGTCATCACAGTGCTGGTGTTGCTGGGGCAGGTGCTGGAGCTACGGGCCAGGGAGCAGACCTCCGGGGCGATCCGGGCACTGCTGGATCTGAGCCCGAAGACCGCCCGCAGGGTCGCCGACGACGGCAGCGATGAGGAGATCGCGTTGGCGGAGGTGCAGGTCGGTGACCGGCTCCGGGTCCGCCCCGGGGAGCGGGTCCCGGTCGACGGCGCAGTGCACGAGGGCCGATCCTCAGTTGATGAGTCGCTCGTCACGGGTGAGGCAATGCCTGTCACCAAGAGTGCCGGCGACACCGTGATCGGCGGCACGATCAACCAGTCCGGGGGCCTGGTCATGGTCGCCGAGAAGATCGGTCGTGACACGATGCTGGCCCGGATCGTGGCCATGGTCGCCGATGCCCAGCGCTCCCGGGCCCCGATCCAGCGGATGGCTGACCGCGTCGCGGGGATCTTCGTGCCCGTCGTGATCGGCGTCGCCGTGGTCGCGTTCGCCATCTGGGCCCTGGTCGGCCCTGACCCAAAACTCGCCCACGCCCTGATCGTGGCCGTCGCCGTGCTCATCATCGCCTGCCCCTGCGCGCTGGGTCTGGCCACCCCGATGTCGATCATGGTCGGGGTCGGGCGCGGCGCCGAGATGGGCGTCCTCATCAAGAACGCCGAGGCCCTCGAGCGGATGGAGAAGGTCGACACCCTCGTCGTGGACAAGACCGGCACCTTGACCGAGGGGCGGCCCACCGTCACCGACGTCGTCCCGGCGGGCGGCTTCGAGGAGGGCGAGATCCTGACCTTGGCCGCTGGAGTCGAGCGAGCCTCCGAACACCCTCTGGCCCAGGCCATCGTCGAAGCCGCCACCAGCCGGCACCTGTCGATTCCGAAGGTGCTCGACTTCGACTCCCCGGTCGGGCGCGGTGTCCAAGGAACGGTCGACGGGCGCCACGTCGTGATCGGCAGCTCCGACTTCCTTGCCTCCCACCAGATCGACACCACTGCCCTGCATCAACGGGCTGACGAGCTCCGCGCCGACGGGGCCACCGCCATCTACGTCGGCGTGGACGGCACACCGGCTGGGATCATCGCCATCGCGGACCCCGTCAAGGCATCCACCCCGGCCGCCCTGGCCGCGCTGCGCAAGGAGGGGATCGAGGTCGTGATGCTCACCGGTGACAACCAGGTCACCGCCGATGCCGTGGGCCGTCTCCTGGGCATCACGCGGGTCGAAGCCGGGGTGCTGCCGGACCACAAGAGCGACATCGTCACCCAGCTCCGCAGCGAGGGCCGGGTCGTGGCGATGGCCGGGGACGGCGTCAACGACGCCCCCGCCCTGGCCGCCGCCGACGTCGGCCTGGCGATGGGTTCCGGTACCGACGTGGCCATGGAGAGTGCCGGCATCACCCTGCTCGGTGGCGACCTGAACGGCATCGCCCACGCCCGACTGCTGTCCCAGAAGACGATGGGCAACATCCGCCAGAACCTGATGTTCGCCTTCGCGTACAACGTCGCCGGCATCCCCATCGCCGCCGGGATCCTGTACCCGGTCTTCGGGCTCCTGCTCTCCCCGATCATCGCCGCCGCCGCAATGGCCCTGTCCTCGGTCAGCGTCATCGGCAACGCCCTGCGTCTGCGCACCCAGAAACTCTGAACGAGGCCGCCCGAAGAACGGACGCGAGGATCACGCAACCTCCCTGGCGCGCGACACCCAGTGCTCGGGTCGCGCGCCGGGCTCAGCCTTCCTTGATGACCCGGGTGCCGCCGGCGAACTTGTCGTTCCAGGCCTGCCGGTTGACGGTGTCGTTGCTGATCCCGATGGCGATCATGACGACCGCGACGAGCTGGGCGAGGGCTCCGATGACAGCACCAAGGATCGGGATGATCCCGGCGATGCCGAACGCGGTCCAGATGTTGCGGCGGACCGCCTGCTCCATCGTCGGGTTGCCGCCGGCAGGACCGAGCACGCGCAGCTTCAGGACCGACTTGCCGATGGTCTTGCCCTGGCTGGACTCCATGTAGGCGAAGTAGCCGAGGTAGAGCGCGGCGCCCAGGACCGCGTCGATGACTCCGCGCAGCAGCCCTGAGCGGATGATGACCGCCACGATCGCCGCGAGGACGAAGTAGACGACCACGATGATGATGCCGTCGATGAGACGGGCCAGGAACCGATCGAGGAGCTCGCCTGGACGGGGCCCCGTAGGGGGCTGGGCCGCGTAGCCGGGTGGTGGAGGGGGCGGAGGCATCTCTGCTGACATGACTGCGAGCCTAGGCGATTGGAGCATCGAGGGTGGGAAGTTCGCGAGGTTGGCCCAGGGCCGCGCGCGGCAGGGTCGCGCAGCGCGACCCTCATCCTGTGCTCTCGAAGAAGAGGGCACCGTGCACTGTGGGGCCGTGAAGACCTCCGTGGCGCCAACACCGAAACGCCGGAGGGCGGTACCACGTCACCCAGGCCGAGGGTGGGCGCCATCGACACGGACACCACGGGCGCCGATCGGGGTTCGGCGGCTATCCGACGCGGATCCGATCACCGGCTTGGTCACCCTCCCTGCAGGACCTCACGTCGCAGCCGGTATTCCTCCTCGGTGAGGTCGCCGGTGGCGAGTCGTTCCTCGAGGATCTGCTGCGCCGTGGGGGAGCGCGTGCCGGAGAGGGGGTGCCGGCGGATGGTCGTCCCGACTCGAAGGCTGCGCACGGTCGGTGCCGTGGCTACCTCACCTTCGAGCATGCGCCAGCGTCGTGTCGGTATGCCGTGGTCTCCTGTGAAGGTTGCGTGAGGGTCACAATCAGCGCGGGCGGCGCAGCGGGTGTGGCACAGGCGCACCCGACGTGCACGACCAGGATGGCGACTGCGCCGACGGGCTGGTCTCAGTCGAAGAGCGACAGGGTGAGGGCATGCCACGTGCTCGGTCCGACGATGCCGTCGACCGGTGGAGCGAACATCGACTGGAACTCTCGGACGGCCGTGTCGGTCGCGGGGCCGAAGGACCCGTCGACCGCGGGGGAGCCCGGTACCAGGGTCTGGACGGCCTTGACCGCCTCACCATGGTCACCGGACCGAACCGTCAGGACCAAGGATGGCCAGTCGAGCTGGCCCACGGTGCTGCCGATCTCGGTCGTTCGCAGGGTGTGCTGGAACGTCTGGAGCGCAGCGGCGCTCGCCGCTCCGAAGGCGCCATCAGCAGCGATCGTGGCGCCTCGAGCCCGCAGCAGGTGCTGAGCAGCGCGCACCCTCCAGTTCGTCGGCTGGGAAGCTCCCTGCCTGACCAACGGCCACGGCGCCGGACCCGGGGCCAGCGTGCTGAGGAAGGACCATGTCTGCGGGCCCGCGACGCCGTCCTCCGCCAGCCCCCACGACCGCTGGAACAAGCGGACCCGATCCGTCGTGGTCGGCCCGTAGGACCCGTCGACGGCCAGTGGATCCTCGCCCGGCGAAGAGAGGAGCCCGAACTGCTGGACGGCGCGGACCGCATCGCCGGTGGAACCCCCGCTCGTGGTGATGACGAGGACGGGCCAGGTGCTCGGCCCGACGACACCATCAACCGCCACGCCTGCGGCGGACTGGAAGGCATTCACTGCGGCCCGGGTGGCAGGACCGTAGGACCCGTCCGGGACGACCCCGTGGCCATGGGACCGAAGGAGGTACTGGATCCCCGACACGGCCGGCGACACCGCGCCGGACCCGGTTGTTCTCCACGGCCTGGTGTTCATGGCACCCTCCACACTGGGCGACCCACCTCGCGCGGGCCTGCTCATTCCAAGAGTGCCCCTCGTGGCCCGGTGATACACGCAGGCATAGGGTCGAGCGCATGCACGAACACCGGCGATTCGACGACGAAGCAGCGACGTGGGACGACGCCCCGGGCCACGAGGAGCGGCAGGTTGCGGTGGCCCGCGCGATCGAGCAGGCCGTTGCCCTACGGCCGTCGATGCGGGCACTAGACGTCGGATGTGGCACCGGCCGGTTGAGCATCCTGCTCTCCGAACGGGTCGGTTCCGTTGTCGTGACCGACCCCTCCGCCGGGATGGTGAAGGTGGCGCAGGAGCGGATCGAGGCCGCGGGACTCAGTGACCGGCTGCGGGCTGTCCGGGCAGACCTGACGACAGGTGCCCTGGACGGCACCTACGACGTGGCGTGGAGCTCCATGGCGTTGCATCACGTTCATGACCTGGAGGGGCTGCTTCGGTCCGTGGCGGGGCTCCTGGTCGGGGGTGGCCGGCTGGCCATTGCGGACCTCGAGGAGGATCGCGACGGTGCGTTCCACGCCGACAAGGTGGACTTCGACGGACATCACGGATTCGACAGGCAACGCCTCGCCGCGCAGGTGGCCCACGCCGGATTCACCGACATCAACTTCGTCGACGCCACGACCATCCTCAAGGGCGACCGCGAGTTCGGCGTGTTCTTGTGCACGGCGACCAAGAGTGAATGAGCCCGGCCGAGACTCCTGAGGGGCACAAGGACTTCCGCGTCAGGATCGCCGCCGACTCCTTGACCCGGCTTCATCCCTGGGTGCTTGTCCGGCAGCGGTGCAGCAGAGTCGATCTCCTAGAATGCCGTGCCCTTGCGCCACGCCATTTCCTGCAGCTCGAACGAGTTTCCGTCAGGGTCGGAGAAGTCTGCTCCCTTCACACCGCCCCCGAAGTCCCGGATCTCGCCCACCTCCACTCCGCGGCGGATGAGGTCGGCACGAGCCTCGACGATGTCTTCCACCACCAGGTGCAGGCCCCTGACGCTGCCAGGCTCTCCTTGGTAGACATCCAGTCCCGTCCCGAAACCGATCGAACAACCCGAGCCCGCTGGCGTCAGCTGCACGACCCGGACGCCCTCGCTCGGGTGCACGTCGACGTCCTTCGTGAAGCCGAGCGTGTCGGCGTAGAACGCGATGGCCCGGTCCACGTCCGACACGGGCAGCGGGATCAGTTCCAGTTTCATCTGCATCGACATCGTCCCTCTTCCTGTGGCTGATTCTCGTCAGGATCATTCCATGCGCCGCGGTGCAAAGACGTGCACTGGCGCGCCGCGGGGAGCATGCTCAGGGGAAGACGCCTGCCGGGCGTTCGCCCTCGGCGAGATGGGGGACCAGTGATGTCGTCGCGCTCTGAGTCGGGCTCTCTGGGGTTGTGCTTCGCGCATCCTGATGACGAGAGCTACTCCACGTACGGAACGGTCGCGTTGCACGCGAGCAACAAGGGGTTCGACCTGAGTGTGCTCCACGCCACCGACGGAGCCGCTGGCCAGGTCGCCGCAGGGCTCGCCGTGGAGCGGTCCTCCCTCGGACTGCATCGCCGCCGCGAGGACGAGGCGGCATGGCGAGCGGTCGGCCGGGTTCCGGGCCGCCACGTCTGGCTCGGTCACGATGGCGGAGCCGTGGCAGCAGTGGGTCACGGACGGCTCGTCGAGGAGGTGGCCGGGTTCCTGGACGAGGCACGACCGGACGTGGTCGTCACGTTCGGCCCCGACGGCATCACCGGACATCCAGACCACATCGCGATCGGTCGGGCGACCGACGACGCCTTCCACCGGGTCCGGGCACGGGGCGGGCCAGGCCTGTGCCGGCTCCTGCACACGGCCATCGCTGCCACCCCCTTCGCACGTCACCAGGAAGCCCGGTCGGCCC